>NZ_JBWKUP010000011.1:0-271049 GCF_059420905.1 Janthinobacterium sp. GW821-FHT03C08
CAGGACCGTGAAACAACTTTGCGCCGATGATAGTGCTGCAACCAGTGTGAAAGTAGGTTATCGTCAGGCTTGTTATATAAAAAAACCCCGCTAGCTGCGGGGTTTTTTTTCGTCTGCTGCCTTCATTGCACTACACGCCCCAGATGATGCTTTCGCCTTCGGCCTTGGCCGAACGCAGCATTTCCATCAGCGGGTAGGCCCGTTGCGACAGGTGGACTTTTTGCGCCCGCGCATGTTCGCCCGATTCGCCATCTTCCAGCGTCTCCGGCGTATGCACATCATGTTCGATATCGTTTTCCGGATGCCGTTTACTTTCCGCCACTTCCTTTTCCAGCAGGGCCAGGGCTTCACCCGCTTCCGCTGCCGTGATGACACCGCGTGTCGGGTTCTTGTGCAGGATGTCGAGGATACGCTGTGCATGTTCCTGGTACATCAGCACTTCAGGGGAGGATTTGGATTTGAATGAGATCAACATATGCACTTTCTGGAACTTGTTGTTAGTGTCGAAACAATATCACGACTTGAAAATTTACACAGGCCGTCCGATTGCCCGGATTGCACATTTGCAAGCCGGATAGCGCCATCTGTTGGACAAGGCACGCAATTACAAGAGCCTCGCTGCCAGACAGTTGTCCGTTTAAGTGATCGTTAAGTCTCATTCCAGTTTCACGGAGTCGAGGAAGGTCTCGATGGTCTCGCGCGACAGCTTGCTTTCTTCACCGAGGATGACGATCTGGGCGATGTGCCTGTCCTGTGCCACGAAACGGCCCACGAGCAAGACGGGTTTGCCCTGCTGCGTACCCGTCGCCTCGATGCTCAGCGAGCTGCGCTGGTGCATGCCCGCCCCGGTGCTGCTGGCGGCCGCGGCAGTTTGTTCGTTGCGCACCTTGCCATTGATATTTTTCAGCAAGGCGGTCTTCATGGCGGGCAGCGCTGCCTGTGCCTGTTCGACGCTATCGAGCGTGGCACTGCCGACGGCGAAGGTGCAGCCGTCGACTTCGCTGGCTGTCATGGTCAGGCTGACTTTCTTGCCGTCGAGGTCAATGTCGCGCGTCAGTACGGCTGGCTTGCTGGGAAACAAAGCCGTGAACTGGGCATCGGGGCTACGATAGTCGCGCCAGTCATGTTTGGGGCTGCAGGCGGCCAGTGCGCCGGCAGCCGCGAGTGTCACCAGAACAGCGGCAATTGATGTTTTTTTCATCAGCAGATGGTAGCAGCGTCGCCCCTTGCACGCAATCGCGCACGCGTCTGGCGGCGCGCCTGACTAGATTTCCTGCAGCACGCGCCGGTATTGAATCGCTTCGGCAATATGCGGCGGCATGATGCGGGCACTGCCTGCCAGGTCGGCGATGCTGCGGGCCACGCGCAGGACACGGTGATACGTGCGCGCCGACCAGTGCAGGCGCAGCATGGCATCAAGCAACAGCCGTTCGCCCTGTTGTTCCAGCTGGCAATGTTGTTCGATTTCCCTGTTATTTAGGCGCTGGTTGGATTTGCCCTGGCGTGCCAGCTGCAAGGCGAAGGCGGCTGCGACCCGCGCGGCGATGGGCTGCGTGCCTTCGGCTGTACCGGCCTGGCGGCGCAGTGACGCGGGCGGCATGGCCGCCACTTCGATTTGCAGGTCTATGCGGTCGAGCAAGGGACCGGATAAACGGCTGTGGTAGCGCAGCACGGCGTCCGGCGTGCAGCGGCAGCGGCCCGAGGCATGCCCCAGGTAACCACAGGGACACGGGTTCATGGCGGCGATCAGTTGGAAGCGGGCGGGAAATTCGGCCTGGCGGGCCGCCCGTGAAATGGTGATGAGGCCCGATTCCATGGGCTGGCGCAGGACATCGAGTACCCTGCGGTCAAATTCGGCGATTTCATCAAGAAATAGCACGCCGCAGTGTGCCAGCGAGATTTCACCTGGCCGCGGCACGTGGCCGCCACCGACCAGCGCCACGCCCGAGGCGGTCTGGTGCGGGGCGCGATAGGGCCGCCGTTTCCAGTGCTCCACCTTGAAATGGCCACCCAGCGAGTGCACGGCAGCCGACTCCAGCGCTTCTTCGTCGCTCATCGGTGGCAGCACGCCGGGAAAACGGCTGGCCAGCATGGTCTTGCCCGCACCGGGCGGCCCCACCATCAGCACGTTATGGCCGCCCGCGGCCGCCACTTCCAAGGCACGGCGGGCTTGCTGTTGCCCTTGTACATCAGAGAAGTCCGGATACGGCCCGGTGGGCGCTGGCAGCTGCGCCTGGTGGCGCTGCAGGATGGTCTGGCTGTCGCGTGCGGCAAAATGCGCGCAAACCTCAAGCAAGGTATGCGCCGGATAGATGGCGGCATCGCGAACCAGCGAGGCCTCGTCGGCATTCGCGTAGGGTAGGATGAAGGCGCTTGGTGCGCCGCCCTGGCTGCGCTGCATGGCAAAGGTCATGGCCAGCGCACCACGGATGGGACGCAACTGTCCCGACAAGGACAGTTCGCCGGCAAATTCATAGTGGTGTAGCTGGTCGCCTGGCAACTGGCCGGAGGCGGCCAGGATGCCCAGTGCGATTGGCAGGTCGAAGCGGCCCGATTCCTTGGGTAAGTCGGCTGGGGCCAGGTTGACGGTGATGCGCCGCGCCGGCATGTCGAAGCCGCAGTTCTGCAGTGCGGCACGCACCCGGTCGCGCGATTCCTTGACTTCCGTATCCGGCAGGCCAACGATCGTAAACGACGGCAAGCCATTGGCAAGGTGGGTTTCGACACTGACCTCGGGCGCCTCCATGCCGGCCAGGGCGCGGCTTTTCAGGACTGCCAGGCTCATGAGTTTCCCCTGCACCGCGGGCGCGGGCAGGTTCAGTGTAGCCTTTGGTGCCGCCGCAGGTTTGAGATATGCCAGCAAGACCGCTGATAAGGCGGCTTGCCGGTCACCTTACGCTTTTGGTTCGTTCAGGCGGGTTTCCAGTTCGATCAGGCGCAATTCCAGTGCATCCAGTTTTGCGCGGGTCTTGGCCAGTACTTGTGCCTGGATATCAAATTCTTCGCGCGTGACCAGGTCCAGGCGGGCAAAGCCCTGGGTCATCATCGATTTCACGTTCTTCTCGATATCCTTGGCCGGCGAGTTTTCTATGGCTTGATGGATCTTGCCTTGCAAGTCGTTAAAAAAGGTATTCATGTCCATGGTGGGTCCTTTGTGGTGCAGCCTGTGCATCGCACCATTGCGGTGCACAGCGGCGTTAATCTGGTGCGAATCCGGGCAGTTATAACTCTCCAGCAGTTCTTTGCCGCATGTCCAGGGGCTTGCAGGGTATGTATGGACGGAAATGCACCTGTCAAGGTGGCAATGGAGCTGGCACGTATTCTGCTAAAGAAGCTATGAACGCTTTGTGATCTCCAGACAAGATTTTAAACCTCAACTGCTTTAAAAGTTCAATAAAAGGGAATCGCCATGAAGAATCTGTCCAAGAACATGACTTTAGCTGCAGCGCTGACGTTGGCCGTGGCCGCCTTGAGCGGCCATGCCATGGCCCAGGATGCGGCGGCGGCACCGGCTGCTGCCGAAGCGGTACCCGATAATGTGGTGACTTACAACGTGGCGCTGACGAGCGACTACCGCTACCGCGGCCTGTCGCAAAGCCGTCTGGATCCCGCCATTAACGGGGGCGCCGACTATACCCATAATCCAACGGGCCTGTATGTGGGCACCTGGCTGTCGAGCATCAAATGGATCAAGGATGGCGGCGGTGACACCAACCTGGAATGGGATATCTACGGCGGCAAGCGTGGCGAATTCGCACCGGGCATCACCTACGATGTGGGGGGGCTGTACTACTTCTACCCATCGAATGGACTGAGCACGAATGCCAATACCTTTGAACTGTACGGCCAGGTCGGTTTCGGTCCGGCCTACATCAAGTATTCGCACTCGACGACCAACCTGTTTGGCGTGGCCAACAGCAAGAACAGCGGCTACATCGATGCCGGCCTGAACGTGCCGCTGTACGATGACTACACGTTCAACCTGCACGTGGGCCATCAAAGCGTCAAGCACAATGACTCCCTCAGCTACTATGACTACAAGCTGGGCGTGACCAAGGATTTCCCCGGCGTCGTCACCGTGTCGCTGGCCGCCGTGCGCGCCGACATCACGTCGCTGGCACCGAACGGCAAGAACCTGGCGAAAACTGGCCTGGTCCTGACTGTTTCCAAAACCTTTTAAGCGAGACTGCCATGAAAATGATTACTGCAATCATTAAGCCGTTCAAACTGGATGAAGTGCGCGAAGCCTTGTCGGCTATCAATGTGCAAGGCATTACCGTCACCGAAGTCAAGGGGTTTGGCCGCCAGAAGGGCCACACGGAACTGTACCGTGGCGCCGAGTATGTCGTCGATTTCTTGCCAAAAACCAAAATTGAAGCGGCTGTCGATGATGCCATCGTCGACCAGGCCATCGAGGCGATCGAAGGTGCTGCGCGTACCGGTAAAATCGGCGATGGCAAGATTTTTGTGTACAACCTGGAACAAGTCATTCGCATCCGTACCGGTGAAACCGGCAACGAAGCGCTCTAAGGGGAATATTGATGCGTAAAAATATAACAAAACTGCTAGCTGGGTTTGCCTGTCTGTGTGCGTTTGGCGTTGCCGCGCCCAGTTTTGCCGATGCGCCGGCCAAGCCGGAAGCTGTTGCGGCCGCAGTCGCCACGCCTGCCGTGACGCCTGCGCCGGACGCTGCCGCACCGGCCGCCGTCCCGCCAGCGGCCGCCGCTGCTGCAGCTGCGCCCGCGCCAGCCGCGGCCCCCGTCGCCAACAAGGGCGACACGAGTTTCATGATGATCTCCACCGTGCTGGTCATTTTGATGACGATCCCCGGCCTGGCCCTGTTCTACGGCGGCCTGGTGCGTTCGAAGAACATGCTGTCCGTCCTGATGCAAGTGTTCATGGTCTTCGCGCTGGTCGTGGTGCTGTGGTGCATTTATGGCTACTCGGTTGCCTTCACGGAAAAAACCGCCTTCTTCGGTGGCTTCGACCGTCTCTTCCTGAACGGCATCTGGGATCCGGTGAAGGGCACCTTTGCCTCCGCCGCCACCTTCAGCAAGGGCGTCGTCATCCCCGAGTTCGTGTTTGTCGCCTTCCAGGGCACGTTTGCCGCGATTACCTGCTCGCTGATCGTCGGCGCCTTTGCCGAACGCGCCAAGTTTTCCGCCGTGCTGGCCTTCGTCGTACTGTGGTTTACGTTTGCCTACCTGCCGGCCGCCCACATGGTCTGGTTCTGGACCGGTCCTGACGCCATCACCAACGCCGCCACCTCGGCCAGCGAAGCCTTGAAAGCGGGCTGGATCTGGCAAAAAGGCGCGCTGGACTTCGCCGGCGGCACCGTGGTGCACATCAACGCCGCTATCGCCGGCCTGGTGGGCGCCATCATGATCGGCAAGCGCGTCGGCTACGGCCGCGAATCGATGGCACCGCACTCGCTGACGATGACGATGATCGGCGCTTCCCTGCTGTGGGTGGGCTGGTTCGGTTTCAATGCCGGCTCCTCGCTGGAAGCGGGCGACGTGGCGGCCCTGGCCTTTGTCAATACCATGCTGGCCACGGCTGCCGCGACCCTGTCGTGGGTGTTCGGCGAGTGGATCACCAAGGGCAAGCCTTCCATGCTCGGTGGCGCCTCCGGTGCCGTGGCCGGCCTGGTGGCGATCACCCCGGCGGCCGGCTTTGTCGGCCCGATGGGCGGCCTGGTCATCGGCTTGCTGGCCGGTATCGTCTGCCTGTGGGGCGTGAATGGCTTGAAACGCCTGATCGGCGCCGACGATTCGCTCGACGTGTTCGGCGTGCACGGCGTGGGCGGCATCCTGGGTGCCTTGCTGACGGGGGTATTTGCTGCACCACAACTGGGCGGCCAGGGCATCTTCGACTACGTCACCAACAAGATGTCGGCGGATCCGTATTCGATCGGCCACCAGGTATGGGTACAGGCGCAGGCAGTCGGCACGACCATCATCTGGTCGGCCGTGGTCTCCGTCATCGCCTATAAACTGGTCGACATCGTCATCGGCCTGCGCGTGCCGGAAGAAGAGGAGCGCGAAGGCCTCGATATCACCAGCCATGGCGAGCAGGCATATCATGGTTAAATGGTAATTTTCTGCTGCGGGAGCGCCCAGGCGCACCGCCGCAGCGTGGTTTTGCGGGAAAAGGCGTCTCATCGAGGCGCCTTTTTTTCGTCAGGGGAATGGAAAAGGTCTTTAAAACAAGGCTTTTGCCCCGATTTGGGGTACTTACACGGTAATATAGTCGGCAGTTCTGTGTGCTTTTTTGAATACTGCACATAATTTAAGGATGTAACTATGGTTCCCCATCTCGTCACGGCCCTGACCGGACCGCTGCTCGACCTCGAAAAAAAGATTCTGGCCGCGACGCCGGCCATTGAGCGCTGGTTCCGCATGGAGTGGCAAGAGCACACGCCGCCCTTCTATTGCTCCGTAGACTTGCGCAATGCCGGCTACAAGCTGGCGCCCGTCGATACCAATCTGTTCCCTGGCGGTTTCCATAACCTGGCCACGGAAATGCTGCCCCTGTCCGTGCAGGCGGCCATGGCCGCCATCGACAAGTATTGTCCGGATGCCCGCAACCTGCTGATCGTGCCGGAATTGCACAACACCACGCCGCAATACCTGCAGAACGTGGCGCGCCTGATGCAGATCTTCCGCCAGACGGGACTGCACGTGCGCTTCGGCTCGTGGTCGCCCGACATCACCCAGCCGACACCGCTGGCGTTGCCAGATGGCAACATGCTCGTCATCGAGCCCCTCGTGCGCCTGAACAATGGCCGCCGCCTGGGCTTGAAGGATTTCGATCCGTGCACAATTCTGCTGAATAACGACTTGTCGGACGGTATCCCCGACATCTTGCAAAATATTCATGAGCAAAGCCTGTTGCCGCCCTTGCATGCGGGCTGGGCCTTGCGCCGCAAGAGCAACCACTACACGGCCTACGATGAGGTGGTGAAAAAATTCGGCAAGATGATCGATGTCGATCCGTGGATGCTCAACCCCTTCCACGCCAAATGCAGCGACGTCAACTTCCAGGAAGGCGAGGGCGAAGATGCGCTGGCCGCCAGCGTGGACGTGCTGCTGGCGAAGATCCGCAAGAAATACAAGGAATACGGCATCAAGGAAAAGCCCTTCGTCATCGTCAAGCCCGACGCGGGCACGTATGGCACGGGCATCATGACGGTGCGCGACGCCAGCGAAGTGCGCGACCTGTCGCGCAAGCAGCGCGACAAGATGTCCATCGTCAAGGATGGCAAGGTGGTCACGGACGTGATCATCCAGGAAGGCGTGCCCACCTTTGAAAGCATCAAGGATGCCGTGGCGGAACCCGTCGTCTACATGATCGACCGCTACGTGGTGGGCGGCTTCTACCGCGTGCACGCAGAGAAGGGCGTGGACCAGAACCTGAACGCGCCCGGCTCGCAGTACGTGCCGCTGGCGTTTGCCCAGCAGCATGCGGTGCCGGACTTGAAGGCCAAGCCGGGCACGGCCGCGCCGAACCGCTTCTACGTGTATGGCGTGGTGGCGCGCCTGGCCTTGCTGGCCGCGTCGCTGGAAATGGAGCGCACGGACCCGAATCCCGAGGTGTATTGATCCCTCCCTGCGGCTTGCCGGGCGCGGTGACTCCTGCGCCTGGCGATCTCGGCTAGAATCAAGCATTCCTTATCCAGGCTCCCCGATTGGACGCACCATGAAAATTGCATTCCTTGCCGACCCGCTGGCAAGCTTCAAGACTTACAAAGATTCCACCTTCGCCATGATGCGCGAGGCGGCCAAACGCGGCCACGCCGTCTACGCCTTCGAACAGAAGGACATGGCGCTGGAAGAAGGCATCGTCACGGCACTGGTGAAGCATATCGAACTGACGGGCGACGAGCACGACTGGTACAAGGTTGTCTCCACCGAGGAAGTGCGCCTGTCGACGCTGGACGCCATCATCGAGCGCAAGGACCCGCCGTTCGACATGGAGTACGTGTACGGCACGTATCTGCTGGAACTGGCGGAAAAGCAGGGCGCCTGCGTCTTCAACAAGCCGTCCGCCATCCGCGACAACAATGAAAAGCTGGCCATCGCGCAGTTTTCCGAATTCACTTCGCCGACCCTGGTGACGTCGAACGAAGCGCGCCTGCGCGCCTTCCACGCCAAGCACCAGGACGTCATCTTCAAGCCGCTCGACGGCATGGGCGGCACGGGCATCTTCCGCGTCAAGGCCGATGGCCTGAACCTGGGCGCCATCATCGAAACCTTGAGCGAGAACGGCGCGCAAACCATCATGGCGCAGCGCTTCATCGCCGACATCGTCAAGGGCGACAAGCGCATTCTCGTCATCGGCGGCAAGCCGGTGCCGTTTTCGCTGGCGCGCATCCCGCAGGCGGGCGAAGTGCGCGGCAACCTGGCCGCCGGCGGCACGGGCGTGGCGCAGCCATTGACGGCGCGCGACCTGGAAATCGCTGAAAAGCTTGGCCCCATCCTGGCCGCGCGCGGCCTGATGCTGGTAGGATTGGACGTGATCGGCGACTACCTCACGGAAGTCAACGTCACCAGCCCGACTTGCTTCCAAGAAATTATGCAGCAGACCGGATTTGACGTGGCCGCCATGTTCATCGATGCGGTCGAACACGGTGTTGCGTCCGCGCAGCAGCGATCACAGGTGAAATGACTATGGTAGGGATTTTGCTCATGACACATGCACCGCTGGGCCAGGCTTTCATCGCCGCCTGCGCGCATGTGTTTCGCGGGCCGACAGAACGCTTTGAAGCCATCGACGTCGTCGCCGACCAGGACCTGGCGGAAGTGCAAAAGCTGGCCTCGGAAGCCATCTGCCGCCTCGACGACGGTTCCGGCGTGCTGGTGATTACCGACGTGAAGGGCGGCACGCCATCGAACTGCTGCAACAAGCTGGCCGATGCGGGGCGCGTGGAAGTCATCGCCGGCATCAGCCTGCCGATGCTGCTGCGCGCGATTACCTATCGCCGCGACTCGCTCGACGTGGTGGTGGAGATGGCCCTGGCCGGCGCGCAAAGCGGCGCCGTGCGCGTGGATAACCGCATTCGCGTGGGCGAATAGGAATTGCAGGGCCGCCGCCCTGGGGGCGGCGGGTGGTATAGGCCAAGATTGTCATCAGCGCAGTGCATTCAGGGATAAAGACTATATAAAAATGATTCAAAAAGAACTCGAAATCATCAACAAGCTGGGACTGCACGCACGCGCTTCCGCCAAATTTACCCAGTTGGCCGCCAAGTTCAAGAGCGACGTCTGGCTGACCCGCAACGCGCGCCGCATCAATGCCAAGTCCATCATGGGCGTCATGATGCTGGCCGCCGGCAAGGGCGCGAAAGTGACCCTGGAAGCAGATGGCGATGATGAGCAGGCATGTGTCGATGCGCTCACCGCCCTGATTAATGACAGGTTTGGCGAAGGCGAGTAATGCCCGCCGAACGCAGCCGCAGCCGCATTCCGACAGGTCACCCCATGGCATCTTTCACGCTCCACGGCATCCCGGTCTCCCGCGGCATCGCCATTGGCCGCGCGCATCTGCTGGCGCCGGCCGCCCTTGACGTCAAACATTACCTGGTCGCCCAGGAACAGATCGAAGCGGAAGTCCAGCGCCTGCAAAACGCCATCGCCACTGTCCACAAGGAACTGCAAACCCTGTGGAACGATCTGCCCAAGGACGCGCCCACCGAGCTGGGCGCTTTCATCGACGTGCACGCGTTGATCCTGTCCGATCCGATGATTTCCGAAGCGCCGCTCGATATCATCCGCAAGCGCCACTACAACGCCGAATGGGCGCTGTTGACGCAGATCGACGAATTGTCTGCGCAATTCGATGAAATCGAAGACCCGTATTTGCGCGAGCGCAAGGCGGACATCCAGCAAGTCGCCGAGCGCGTGCTGAAAGTCCTGCTGGGCACGGAGCAATTGCTGCCCAAGGCGGCTGCCGAAGATGAGCTGATGGCGCAGATGATCGTCGTTGCCCACGACATTTCGCCGGCCGACATGCTGCAGTTCCGCGACCGCTCCTTCATCGGTTTCATCACCGACGTGGGTGGGCAGAACTCGCACACGGCCATCGTCGCGCGCAGCCTCGATATTCCGGCCGCCGTTGGCATGTCGCAGGCGTCGACCCTGATCGAGCAGGATGACTGGCTGATCATCGACGGCGATGCCGGCGTGGTGATCGCCAATCCCAGCGCACTGGTGCTGGAACAGTACCGCGAGCGCCAGACGGCCATGCAGCGCGCGCGCAAAAAGCTGGGCAAGCTGAAAAAGACGCCAGCCGTCACGAAATGCGGCACGCCCGTCACCCTGCTGGCGAATATCGAGCTGCCGGAGGATTGCGCGTTTGCGCTGGAGTCGGGCGCCAGCGGCGTGGGCCTGTTCCGCTCCGAATTCCTGTTCATGGGCCGCGCCCACAAGATCCCCACCGAGGACGAGCAGTTCGAGGCCTACCGCAACACGGTGCAGTCGATGAAGGGAAGAGTCGTCACCATTCGCACGCTCGACATCGGCGCCGACAAGCCGCTCGACCAGGCCGACCATACGGCCTTGAATCCCGCCCTGGGCTTGCGCGCCATCCGTTACTGCCTGGCCGAGCCGCAGCTGTTCCTGACGCAGCTGCGGGCGATTTTGCGCGCTTCCGCCTTCGGCAAGGTGCGCATCCTGATTCCCATGCTGGCGCATGCCTTCGAGATCGACCAGTCGCTGGCCATGATCGCGCAAGCGAAGGCCAGCCTGCGCGAGGAAGGCGTCAAGTTCGACGACGCCATCGAAGTGGGCGCCATGATCGAAATCCCGGCCGCCGCGCTGGCGCTGCCCATGTTCGTCAAGCGCATGGATTTCCTCTCCATCGGCACGAATGACCTGATCCAGTACACCCTGGCCATCGACCGCGTCGACTACGAGGTGGCGCATTTGTACAATCCGCTGCATCCGGCCGTGCTGCAGCTGATCTCCATGACGATCGCCGCCGGCCACAAGGCGGGCATCGACGTGGCCGTCTGCGGCGAGATGGCGGGCGACGTGAAGCTCACGCGCCTGTTGCTGGGCATGGGCTTGCGCGAGTTTTCCATGCATCCGGCGCAACTGTTGGCGGTCAAGCAAGAGATTCTCAACAGCGACCTGGGGCTGATCGCACCACAAATGCGCAAAATTATGCGTTCGATGGAGCCAAATGTGATCGCGGAAGCCGTACAACAGTTGCAGCTCATGTAAACTGTCGTTTATCAGCATCAGGACACATCGCGCGCGGCAAGATGTGTCCTGGTGCTAAAGTTGCAGCACCTATCATCGCGGTGCTGCATCGACCATGGCCCGTGGGGCCGCCCCCCTTTTATAAACCGACACACATGTCATCCATTGGAATCGTTTCGCCGCAAACCATGTATTTTGCGGAACCCCTGCAGCTGCAAAGCGGCGCCTCGCTGCAGGACTATATGTTGATGTATGAAACCTACGGCACCCTGAACGCCGACAAATCGAACGCGGTGCTGGTCTGCCACGCCCTGAACGCCTCGCACCACGTGGCCGGCGTCTACGCGGACGAACCGAAGAGCACGGGCTGGTGGGACAATATGGTGGGCCCCGGCAAGCCGCTCGACACCAACAAATTCTTCGTCATCGGCGTCAACAACCTGGGCTCCTGCTTCGGCTCGACGGGCCCCATGCACACCAATCCCGCCACCGGCAAGCCCTATGGCGCCAGCTTCCCCGTCGTCACGGTGGAAGACTGGGTCAGCGCGCAGGCGCGCCTGGCCAATGAGCTGGGCATTAGCCAGTTCGCCGCCGTGATGGGGGGCTCCTTGGGCGGCATGCAGGCGCTGGCGTGGAGCATCATGTTCCCCGAGCGGCTGCGCCACTGCGTGGTGATCGCCTCGACGGCCAAGCTGTCGGCGCAGAATATCGCCTTCAACGACGTGGCGCGCCAGGCCATCCTGTCCGACCCCGACTACCGCGGCGGCGATTTTTATGCCCACAGCGTGGTGCCGAAGAACGGCTTGCGCGTGGCGCGCATGGTGGGCCACATCACCTATCTGTCGAATGACGACATGGCCGAGAAATTCGGCCGCAAGTTGCGCGACGCCGCGCAGACGGGCGACTACAAGTTCGGCTTCGGCATCGACTTCGAGATCGAGTCCTACCTGCGCTACCAGGGAGATAAATTCTCCGAGTACTTCGACGCCAACACCTATCTCTTGATTACCAAGGCGCTCGACTATTTCGACCCGGCGCGCGCGCATGGCGGCGACCTGGCGAAGGCCCTGTCGGGCACCAAGGCCAAGTTCTTCCTCGCCTCGTTTTCCACCGACTGGCGCTTCTCTCCCGAGCGCAGCCGAGAAATCGTCGAAGCGCTCGTGTGCAACCGCCGCCAGGTCACGTACGCCGAGATCGATGCGCCGCACGGCCACGACGCCTTTTTGCTGGAAGATCCGCGCTACATGAACATGGTGCGTGCCTACTACGGCCAGGTATGGAATGACATCGCCGTGGGCGCGCCCGCGGCAGCACAGAACACCGCCGTCCGCCAGGGCGCGAAGGAGACCGCATGACTTTTGATGAATTGAGCGCGCTGCGCCCCGACCTGGCCTTCATCGCCCACTGGGTGCCGGACAACGCGCATGTGCTGGACGTGGGCTGCGGCGACGGCGTGATGCTGCAGTATTTGCAAAGTGATAAGGAATGCAGCGGCTACGGCATCGAGATCGCCGACGACAAGGTGCTGGCCAGCACCCAGCGCGGCGTCAACGTGATCCAGCAGGACATGGAAAAGGGCCTGGCCATCTTTGGCGACAACAGCTTCGACACGGTGCTGTGCCTGTCGTCCCTGCAGATGATGAAGCAGGTCGAGCCGCTGCTGCGCGACATCGTGCGCGTGGGCGCCGAGGCCATCGTCTCGTTCCCCAACTTCGCCTACTGGCCGCACCGCGTGGCGCTGCTGAAAGGGCGCATGCCCGTGTCGAAATCGCTGCCTTACCAGTGGTACGACACGCCCAACGTGCGCTGCGCTACCATCAATGACTTCCGCGAACTGGCCGAGGAATGCGGCCTGGAAGTGATCGAATGCGTGGCCCTGGCCGAAGGCAGGATGGTCTCCGTGCTGCCCAACCTGCGCGGCGACCTGGCCGTCTTCCGCCTGCGCAAAAAAGCGGTGCATTGATGACAAACAGTCCGGCGCCAGGCTGGCGTTCCTATGCCAATGGCCGCATGCTGGCCGTGCTGGTGCTGGGCTTCAGTTCCGGCCTGCCCCTGTTCATCCTGCTGTATCTGCTGCAGGCGTGGCTGGCCAAGTCGGGCCTGAACGTCAAGGCGCTGGGGCTGTTCGCCCTGGTGCAGTTCCCCTACATCTGGAAATTCCTGTGGGCGCCCCTGATGGACCGCTACAGCATCCTGGGACTGGGACGCCGGCGCGGCTGGATGGCGCTCACCCAGGTGGCGCTGTTCTTTTCCATCGGCGGCATGGGCATGCTGGACCCGCTCTCGCAGATCGGCCTCATCGCCGCCGCTGCCGGCGGCGTGGCCTTTCTGTCGGCCAGCCAGGATATCGTCATCGACGCCTACCGCCGCGAAATCCTCAGCGACAACGAGCAGGGGCTGGGCGCCGCCGTCATCGTCAACGCCTATAAAGTGGCGGGCATGGTGCCGGGCGCGCTGTCGCTGATCCTGGCCGACCGCATGCCGTGGCAGCCCGTCTTCTGGATCACGGCCGCCTTCATGCTGCCGGGTCTCGCGTGCACCCTGCTGATCAGGGAGCCGACCGTCTACGGCTCCCCGCCGAAGACCATGCGCGAGGCGATCATCTTGCCCTTCCGCGAATTCATCGCGCGCGATGGTTGGCGTAACGCAATGTGGATACTCGCCTTCGTATTACTCTACAAAATAGGCGACAGCATGGCCACGGCGCTGGCGACGAAGTTCTATCTGGACCTGGGGTTCAGCATGACGCAGATCGGCCTGGCCGCCAACACCACGGGATTCTGGGCCAGCCTGGCCGGCGGCGTGGTGGGCGGCGTGTGGATGCTCAAGCTGGGCATCAACCGGGGCCTGTGGGTGTTTGGCGCGCTGCAGGCCATCGCGATTCTGGGATTCGCCTGGCTGGCGCAGGTGGGGCCGAATACCATGCTATTGAGCGCCGTGATCGGCTTCGAAGCGTTTGCCAGCCTGGGGCTGGGGGCCGCCGCCTTTGTCGCGTTCCTGTCGCGCAGCACGGACCCGCGCTACACGGCCACGCAATATGCGCTGTTCTCCAGCCTGAGCGCCGTGCCGCGCACCCTGATCAACGCCTCGGTGGGTTTCCTCGTCGCCGAGCTGGGCTGGTTCTCGTTTTTCATCGTGTGCTTCTTCCTGGCCTTCCCGGCCATGATGATGCTGCCTAAAATCGCTCCATGGAGGTCTGCCAATGGCACCAGTATCCCTTAAACATTACGCCGTCCTGGCCAGTCTGTGCGCGGCCACGGCGCTGGCGCCGCTGCCCGCCTTCGCGCAGCAGGCGACGATACAGGATGGCATCAAGGTGCGTCCCCTGTCGACCTCGCGCATCTTTGCCGGCGGCGTCGATTTCAATGAACAATCGAAGCAGCAATACACGCAGCTGGTCAACGAGGCGAAGGAAAAGAACGCGCTGGTGCCCGACAGCGACCCGCAGGTGAAGCGCCTGCGCGCCATCGCCCAGCGCATCATTCCGTTCGCCACGCGCTGGAACGAAGCGGCGGCCGGCTGGAACTGGCAGATCAACCTGCTCAATTCCGACCAGGTCAACGCTTTTTGCATGCCCGGCGGGCAGATCGCTTTTTACAGCGGCATCATCACCAAGTTGAACCTGACCGACGATGAAGTGGCCGTCGTCATGGGCCATGAGATTTCGCATGCGTTGCGCGAACACTCGCAGGCGCAGGCGGGCAAGGGCAACCTGGCCGCCGTCGGCTCGAAGCTGGTGGGCGCGGGCCTGTCGGCCTGGCTGGGCGTCGATCCGAGCATCACCAGCACGGCCACCAATATGGCGGCGCAGGGCGTGATGCTGAAGTTCTCGCGCGACGATGAACGCGAAGCGGACCTGATCGGCATGGACCTGGCCGCGCGCGCCGGCTTTGATCCGCGCGCCGGCGTGGTGCTGTGGCAGAAGATGGCCGCCGTGAGCAAGGGCGCGCCGCCCGAATTCCTTTCGACGCACCCGTCGGGCAAGGACCGCATCTCGCAGATGAACAGCCACATGGCGCAAGTGCTGCCGCTGTACGCGCGCAGCAAGGGCGTCAGCGTCGATGCCTTGCCGCCGTATCGCAGCAACGCCATCGCGTCGCGCTAGCATGTCCAGCCGTCACGCTGCCGCACCGTTGCCCATGCGCGATGGCGTGGCGCCCAGCTATCTGTGGCTGCCGGACGGGCAGTGGCCCGGCATGCTCGCCTTCCTCGTCGCGCGCTATCCGCAGATCAGCGCCGCGCAGTGGCTGGACCGTATGGCGCGCGGGGAGGTGGTCGATGGCGAGGGCGCCGTGCTGGGGCCGGACAGCGCGTACCGGCGCGGCATGCGCATCTTTTACTACCGCGAGCTGGAACGCGAAACGCCGATTCCCTTCCAGGAAGCCATCCTGTTCCAGGACGAGCACCTGGTGGTGGTCGACAAGCCGCATTTTTTGCCGATGACGCCAGGCGGGCGCTTCGTGCAGGAGACCCTGCTGACGCGCCTGAAGAAAAGCCTGGACTGCGCCGAGCTCACGCCCATCCACCGCCTCGACCGCGAGACGGCCGGCGTGGTGATTTTTTCGCGCCAGGTCGCCAGCCGGGGCGCCTACCAGTCGCTGTTCCAGCGCCGCGAAGTGTGCAAGACCTACGAGGCGCTGGCGCCGGCATTGGCGGAGCGCGAATTCCCGTTCACCTACCGCAGCCGTATGGTCGAGGGTGCGCAGTTCTTCCTCATGCGCGAGGAGGAGGGGGAGCCGAATTCGGAAACCGTCATCGACGTGATCGAACGGCGCGGCGAGTTGAATCTGTACCGGCTGCAGCCGCACACGGGCCGCAAGCACCAGCTGCGCGTGCACCTGGCCGCGCTGGGCATCCCCATCGTCAATGATGCCTTTTATCCCGTGGCCCTGCCGTGCAAGGAAGACGACATGTCGCAGCCCTTGCAGCTGCTGGCGCGCGCCATCGCTTTCACGGACCCGTTGAGCGGCGCGGCGCGCCGTTTCGAGAGCCGGCGCAGCCTGGGGGCTTAAGCCTTGAGCGTGTAATCGATGATCAGCGGCGCGTGGTCGGAAAAGCGCTCGTCCTTGTAGACGCTGACCGTATGCGCCTGGGCCGCGATGCCGGGGGTGGCGACGTGGTAGTCGATGCGCCAGCCCACGTTCTTCGCGTAGGCTTGTCCACGGTTGCTCCACCAGGTGTACTGGTCTTCGCGCTTGTCCAGGCCGCGGTGCACGTCGACGAAGCCCACTTCGTCGAAGACGCGCGTCAGCCATGCGCGTTCCTCGGGCAGGAAGCCGGAATTCTTCTTGTTGCCCTTCCAGTTTTTCAGGTCGATTTCATGGTGGGCGATGTTCCAGTCGCCGCAGATGACCACTTCGCGGCCCAGCGCCTTCAATTCCAGCAGGTGCGGCAGGAACAGTTCCATGAAGCGGAACTTGGCTTCCTGGCGTTCCGGGCCGGACGAACCGGACGGGCAGTACACGGAAATGACGGACAGGTTGCCAAAATCACAGCGCACGTAGCGGCCTTCGGCATCGAATTCCGGGCTGCCGAAACCGATATGCACGGCGTCCGGTTCCACCTTGCTGTACACGCCCGTGCCCGAATAGCCTTTTTTCTCGGCGTAGTGGAAATGGCCATGGTAACCGTGCGGGTTGAGGAATTCCGGCGTCATGTCGGGCAGCTGCGCCTTCAATTCCTGCACGCAGATGAAATCGGCCGTTTGCGTGCCCATCCAGTTGAAAAAGCCTTTTTTGGCGGCGGAGCGGATGCCGTTCAGGTTGGCGGAGATAATTTTTGGCATAGGTCTAGAGTGAAAGGGCGCTGGACGGGGCCGGCGGGCGCGGCATGGCGATTGTCTCGCCGCTGCGCGCGGATTAAAATACAGGCACTTTTAAAAAATGAGGCTAATGTGAATAATTTACGCCAGCAGTTTATCGCGTTTTCAGTATCCAAGGGAGTCTTGCGGTTCGGCGAGTTCACCACCAAGGCCGGGCGATCATCGCCATACTTCTTCAATGCGGGCCTGTTCCATGACGGCGCCACCCTGGCCGAGCTGGCGCAGTTTTACGCGCAGACGCTGCTCGACTCGGGCGTGGAATTCGACATGCTGTTCGGCCCCGCCTACAAGGGCATCACCCTGGCCTCGGCCACCGCCGTGGCACTGGCCGGCAAGGGCCGCAACACCTCGTTCGCCTTCAACCGCAAGGAAGCCAAGGACCACGGCGAAGGCGGCACCATCGTCGGCGCCAAGCTGCATGGCAAGGTTGTCATCATTGACGATGTGATCTCGGCCGGCACGTCGGTGCGCGAATCGGTGGACATGATCCGCGCCGCCGGCGCCGAGCCATGCGCCGTGCTGATCGCCCTGGACCGCATGGAGCGCTCCGGTCCGGATGGCCAGCTGTCGCCAAGTTCGGCGGTGCAGGAAGTGTCGAAACAGTACGGCATTCCTGTCATCTCGATCGGCAACCTGGACGACTTGTTCGGTTACCTGAACGGCGCGGGCGCCGATCCGGAACTGCTGAAGCATAAAGAGGCCGTTTCCGCCTACCGCGCACGCTACGGTATCTAAGGTTCAGGCGCGCTTGAACGTCCTGTTCGTTTGCAGCCGCAACCAGTGGCGCAGTCCCACGGCGGAGCGGGTATGGCGTCGCCATCCCGCCCTGTCCGTGCGTTCGGGCGGTACCAGTCCGAACGCGCGCCATCCCGTCAATGCGAATGACCTGGCCTGGTGCACGGTGATTTTCGTGATGGAGGAGAAGCACAAGTCGCGCCTGCGCGCGCAGTTTGGCCGCCTGCTCGAGCACAAGACCATCCACGTGCTCGATATCCCCGACGAGTATCAATTCATGCAGCCGGAACTGGTCGAGCAGCTCGAACTGTCGGTCGCGTCCATTCTCGGCCTCGATTGACCCAGCGCACCTGCGCATAGCGCCGCTGGATTTCGCGTATCAATGCCCTGGCCACGCCGCGATGGCGAAATGGCGGTTTCACGAACAGCATGTTGAGCGTGACCTCGCCGCCGCAGGGGCTGAAATCGAGCATGGCCACCTGCTGGCCGTCGATGCAGGCCGACAGCGCATGCTCGCCCCAGGGCGCCACGTCTATCATCCCAGCCATGGCTTGACCGCCGAATGCAGGCCCAGGGCGAACAGCCCGACAAAAAAACACCGCTTGAACACCTGCTGCGAGATGCGCCCGCGCAGCCATTGGCCGGCCAGCATGCCCGCGATCGCCGGCAGCAGCGCATACGCCGAGGCGCCCGCCGCACCGAGGCTGAAGTCGCCGTGCAGGGACAGGCTGGCCGCCAGCGCCACCGTCGAGACGGTAAACGCCAGGCCCAGCGCCTGTACCAGCGCATCGCGTGCCAGGCCCAGTCCCTGCAGATACGGCACGGCGGGGATCACGAACACGCCCGTGGCGGCCGTCACCAGGCCCGTCGCCGCGCCAGCCAATGGCCCCAGCCACGCTTCGTGCCGGGCGGGTACGCGCAGCTGCAGCGAAAACAGGCCGGCCAGCGCGTACAGCATCAGCGCCACGCCCAGGGCGACGACGGCCCAGGCGCCGCTGTCCTTCGGCAGCAGCGCGCCGCCCGCCAGGGTACCGGCCATGACGGCGGCCAACATGGGCCACAGGCGCCGCAGCAGGGCGCGCAGGCCGGGACCGGCCGCCAGCTGCCACACATTCGTCACCATCGAGGGTACGATCAGCAGCGCGGCCGCCTGCACGGGCGCCATGACGAGGCTGAGCGTGCCCATGGCCACGGTCGGCAAGCCCAGTCCCACTACGCCCTTGACGAAGCCTGCGGCGATGAAGCTGGCACCGACGGCCAGCAAGAATGCAATATCCATGTTTTTGATTCAAGAACGAACGTGCATGGATTTTGCGCGCCGCGCGCACTTTCGCCAAGGTGGATTATCCGCGGTCAGCCTATGTCAAAAGCGAAGGCTGGTAAGATGGCGCAAAGGAGGGCGCCATGCGTTTTGATCTGGTCGACTTGCAGCTGTTTGTCAACGTGGTGGAGGCGGGCAGCCTGACGGCGGGCGCCACGCGCAGCCATCTGGCGCTGGCCTCGAGCAGCGCGCGCGTGCGCGGCATGGAAGAGATGCTGGGCATGCCGCTGCTGCTGCGCGGCCGGCGCGGCGTGGAGCCGACGCCCGTGGGCCAGACCCTGCTGCATCACGCGCGCCTCGTGTTAATGCAAATGGAGAAAATGCGCGGCGAGCTCGGTGAATTTGCGCGCGGCTTGAAAGGGCAGTTGCGGCTGCTGTGCAATACGGCGGCGCTCAGCGAATTTCTGCCCGAGGCGCTCGGCGCTTTCCTCGACCGCCATCCGAACCTGACCATCGACCTGGAAGAGCGTCTCAGTTACGATATCGTCAAGGCCGTCTCGGAAGGGTTGGCCGACATGGGCATCGTCTCCGATTCGGTCGACATGCGCGGCTTGCAGACGTTTTTGTTCCGCCCCGACCGGCTGGTGGTGATCGCGGCGGCGGACGGCGTGCATCACCGCGCGCTGGGGCAGGATGGTGTCGTCGACTTTGCCAGCGTGCTCGATCACGATTTCATCGGCCTGGCCGACGACAGCGCCATGCAGCAGTACCTGGGCCTGCACGCGGCGCGCCTGGGTCGTCCGCTGAAAGTGCGCGTGCGGCTGCGCAGCTTCGATGCCGTGTGCCGCATGGTGGCCAGCGGCGTGGGCGTGAGCGTGGTGCCGCTGGCGGCTGCCAGCCGCTGCCAGCAGACGATGGCGCTGCGCTGCCTGGAATTATCCGATCCCTGGTCGGTACGCAATCTGACGATTTGCGTGCGCCAGTTCAGTGAATTACCCCTGTATGCGCGTCAGTTGATCGATCACCTGAAGGCGTGACAGGGCATGACAGGAGCAGCGATGCGTTTTTCAGAAGACAAGATGGCCAGCCTGCGGTGCAGCGACGGGGTCGAGCGGCCCATCCACATCTGGCAGGCGCCGGAGCCGCAGCAGCCGCGCGCCGTGATCCTGGCGATCCACGGCGGCATGGCGCATGCGGGCGACTACGTCACGCCGGCGCTGACCTTCCGCCGACACGGCATCGCCACCGTCAGCTTCGACATGGTGGGCCACGATGGCAAGCGCAAGGTCGACATCCCTTCCTTCGACGCCTTCCTCGACGACGAAGAGCTGTTCCTCGCCTGGGTCAAGGCCGCGTATCCGGGCGTGCCGATTTTTGTCATGGGCCATTCCATGGGCGGCCTGATCGCCACGCACCTGGGACTACACCGTTTTGCGGGCGACCCGGCGATCAAAGGCTTCATCCTTTCATCGCCGTACTACGTGAACGCGATTCCGGTGCCGAAGCTGATGCAGATGCTGTCGGGCTGGCTGGCCAGGCACTTTCCCACGATGAAGGTTCCGCTGGGTAACCTGACCATGCTGCTCACGCACGACCAGACGATTACCGCGCGCCATTTCCAGGATGAGCGCGACGGCATCCGCGCCAGCGCGGCGACGGTGCGTTTCGCCCATGCCTTGCTGTCGGCGCAAAAGGCGCTGGCGGGCGGCCTGTCTGGCTGGGCCTTCCCCCTGTTCGCCGTGGTGGCGGGTGACGACAAGCTGGCCAACAGCCGCGCCACGGAAAGCATGCTGCGCAGCGTGCCCGATGGCTTGCTCGATTACCATTTTTATCCGGCCAATTATCACGAGAATTTCAACGAGATGAACCGCGAAGTGATCTTCGCCGCCATCCTGGACTGGATGGAAAAACTGCTCGCACCCGCGCCAGCTTGAGGCAGCAGGTATCGTTATAATCGGACTAATGAATTTTACCGCCGGCCCAGCCGGCCCGGTCCCCGCGGCACAGGGGATGCACAAGGAAACAACTATGCGCTTGCTGATTGCTTTGATACTTCCATGGCTGACTTTTTTCACGATCGGCCGTCCTATCGCCGGCATCATCTGCCTGATACTGCAAATTACCATGATCGGCTGGCTACCGGCCACGATCTGGGCCGTGTATGCGCTGAGCCAGTACAAGACGGACCAGAAGATCGCCGAGGCCATGCGCCGGCGCTAACGATGCGCTAAGACTGGCCTAAGCTTCGTTTTCTATCTTGATTCATATCAACCACACATGATGGAGAATAAGATGGCACCTAACAGACGCGGTATTGTGGGCCTGGCGGGAGCGGTGCTGAGCGCCGGCCTCCTGCTGGGCGGCGTGGCGCAGGCGCAAGCCGACAGCGCGCTGCCCGCTGTACAGAAGAGCGGGGCGGTCGAATACCTGAGCGGTGGCATTGGCCTCGATGAATCGACGGCCATCCAGAACGCCAGCCGGCACTGGCCATTGAGCCTGGTGTTTTCCGTGCAGGCGGCGCCACGGGCGGAATATGCTTCCGACGTGAAGCTGGAAATACGCGATGCGAAGGGGGCCGTGCAGCTCGAGACCACGGCCAGCGGCCCCTTCCTGCTGGCCAGGCTGGCGCCGGGCAACTACACCTTGCGCGCCACCCTGGCGGGCAAGACGCTGGAGCGCAAGGTACAGATCAAGGCGGGCAGCTCCGCGCGCGTGGAACTGGTCTGGCCAGCGGGAACGAACCAGGGCAAGACCTGATGCCTGGCGACGGCAAGGCGCCTGAACGGGGCTTGTCTGCCCATATCCTGCCCACGTCGGCGACGATGATCGGCGTGTGCATGACCGTGCTGTCGATCGGGCACCTGGCGCCACGCGGCGACGTGCGCGTGGTGATCGACAAGCTGCTGGCGGGCGACGCCGTCGTGTTTCTCGTCAGCGCCGTGCTGTCCTTCATGTCGCTGCGCCCCGGCCAGTCGCGCCTGCGCTACGAATGGTGGGGCGAGCTGGTGTTCATCTGCGGCCTGGCCATGCTGGCGCTGGGCGCCGTGGTGCTGGCCTTCGTCATCAACTGATGCCGATCAGCTGACCTCGAGCACGCGGCCTTCGGCAGCGCTGAGCAGGGCCAGTTCGATCAGGCGTATCGTCGCTGCCGCATCCTCGGCCGCCACCGGCGCCGGCGCGCCGTGGCGGATGGCGTCGGCCATGCCCTGGTAAAAGTCCTGGTAGCGGCCCGCCTGTATTTCCAGGTGCTCAACGTGGCCGTCCGGCTGCGCTCCCAGGTGCAGCGCGCCGCGCACGGGGTCCACGCCCCAGCCAGGCTGGCCCGGCCTGCCGCCCGCCTTCAAGGCGTCTTCCTGCGGGTCGAGGCCGAACTTCACGAAACTGCCCTTGTCGCCATGCACGGCGAAGCGTGCCGTCGGCGCCTTCACCAGGCAACCGGCCTGCAGCACCACGCGCAGGCGCTCGTAGTACAAAACGATGTGCATGTAGTCGACGGCCTGCGCGTTGTCGCGCTGCAGGGCGATGTCGGCATACAGCTTTTCCGGCTTGCCGAACAGCTGCATGGCCTGGTCCAGCATGTGCGGTCCCAGGTCGTACAACAGGCCGCCACCGGGCGCAGCGGACTCGCGCCAGCGCTGGCGGATCTCGGGACGGAAGCGGTCGAAATGCGATTCGACGCTGGCGATGCGGCCCAGGGTGCCTTGCGCCAGCAGCGCCTTGAGCGTCAGGAAGTCGCCATCCCAGCGCCGGTTGTGGTACACGCTGAGCACCAGCCTGTTCTTGTTTGCCAGGTCGATCAGGGTCTGCGCTTCAAAGCTGGAAATGGTGAAGGGCTTGTCGACCACCACGTGCTTGCCCGCCTGCAGGGCCGCCAGCGCGAGGCTGAAATGCGCCTCGTTGGGCGCGGCGATGACCACCAGCTCGATCGCCGGGTCGGCAAACAGCTGCGCCGCATCGGCGTAGACAGTCGCTTGCGGCCAGTCCTTGTGCACGAGCTCAGGTTTGCTGGAGGCGACGGCCGTCAGTTCCACGGCATCGATGGCGGAGAGGACGGGAGCGTGGAAGGTGGAGCCGGCAAAGCCGTAGCCGACCAGTCCGGTTTTGATCTTGTTCATGGCGTGTTCACAGGGGCGTGGAAGAATCCATGATCATACCCGCAAGCGGGCGGCGGCGGCGCTGCAGCAATGTTGCAACGCCGCCGCCCATGCTTACTTCAGACGCCAGACGTATTGCACCTTGACGTTGGCGCTGACAGGCTTGCCGCCAGCCAGGGCCGGCTTGAACGTGCACTTGGCAATGCCGCTGCGCGCCGCCTCGTCGAGGGCCGGATGGCCACTGCTGTTGAGCACGCTCGACCCTTGGACCTTGCCGGCGGCGTCGACATCGAAGGACATGTTGACCGTGCCCTCTTCCTTCGCCTGCAGCGATGCGGCCGGGTAGACGGGTTTGCCGCAGACGCCAAAGTCGATGACGGGGCGGCGTTCCAGTACCGGCGCGCTGTCGGCGGCGACGGCCTGGCCGTAGATGCCGAGGCAGGCGCCGGCCAGGGCCAGCAGCGGCACGGCGGCCTTCCAGTTCAGGGTTTGTGGTGCGGGGCGCAGCAATCGTTTGATACGTGACATAAGATCTCCTCCGTTGGCCGCCTGGGCCAGGTGGTGGGTTGAGAACTGGAGACGTTCCAGTTCCGAGAGTGCAAGAGCCAGACGCCGCGGTTCGCCCAGTTGTCTTGCTGCGAAATCATCTGCAATGTGTTCCCGTTCGAGGCGCACGCCGTGTGAAATCCACCACACGGCAGGGTGGAAGAACAGCAGCGCCTCGATGACGTTTTGCAGCAGGTTGAGCAGATAGTCGTGGCGCCGGATGTGCGCCAGTTCGTGCGCCAGCAGCGCCTCGAGCAGCTGCGGCGGCATGCCGGTGATCAGCGCTGCGGGCACCAGCACCATGGGGCGCCAGATGCCGGCCGTGAGCGGACTGGCAATGTCGTCGAGTATGCGCAGGCGCACGGGCCGCGTCACGCCCGCATCCTGCGCCATGCGCGACAAGCGCGCCTGCCAGGAGGCATGCGTGGCTCCCATCCTGCTGGCGCTGCGTTCTATCCACAGCATGCCCAGCGCCATGCGCGCGGCCAGCACGGCGGCGCACAGCGCCCACACGCCGACGATGGCGCGCAGCAGCAGGTGCAGGTCGGGCAAGCTGTCGGGCACCAGCAGGGCGGCCGGCAGCAGGGGATTGGCGAACAGGACGCCGTTTGCCTCCGTGTCCGCCAGGCGCAGATACAGGCCCGCCGCTGGCCAGGCCAGGCAGGCCAGCAGGGCGCCGCAGCCGACGGCGTAGCGCGCCTCGGGACGCGCATTGCGCAGGGCGGCCCGAGCCAGCGCCGTGGCGCAGCCGATCAGCAAACCCTGCCACAGGAAGTGCAGCAGGGTCCAGCCCAGCGCCGGCACGAAGCCGCTCATGACTGATCGTCCTTGAGCATTTTTTCGATTTCTTCGCGTTCGGCGCGCGACACGCCCGTGCGCAGGGCCGCCAGCACCAGCGCCTTGGCCGAACCGGCGAAGGCTTTCTGCATCAATTCCTTGAGCAAATTGGTCTGCAGGCTATCCTGCGCCTGCGCCGGCGCATACACGTGCGAGCGTTGGCTTTCGTCGCGGATCAGCAAGCCCTTGCCATGCATGATCTGCATCAGGCGCAGCACGGTGCCATACGTGATGGCCGGCTTGGCCAGCGCCATCGCCTCGTGCACCTGCTTGGCCGTGGCGGCGCCCAGCGGCCACAGCGCCTGCAGCAGATCGAGTTCTGCCGCCGTCGGTTTCGGGATGTCGTGCGTCTTGCCCATGCGGTTTTCCTCTTGCCTGAAATTCAATATGGCTAGGTTAAACCTTGTAGACAAAAATGTATACTTTAATTTGCAGTGACACAGAAACGCCTTCCAGGCATGGAGAAAAATCTAGACAAGCTTGTTTACGCGAGGGTTCTACGGGCGAAAAAAAAGACGCCGCAGCGTCTTTTTTGGGAGGGCGCGTAAAAACTTACCCCGCCAGCTTGGCCTTCAGCAATTCCGTCAGCTGGGCCGGATTGGCCTTGCCCTTGGATGCCTTCATGGCCTGGCCGATCAGCGCATTGATGGCCGCTTCCTTGCCGGCGCGGTACTGCTCCACCGATTTGGCATTCGCTGCCAGCACTTCGTCGACGATGGCTTCCAGGGCGCCCGTGTCCGAGATCTGCTTCAAGCCCTTGGCGTCGATGACGGTGTCGACCAGGTTCTCGTCGCTGGACTTGGCTTCCCACATGCCGGCGAAGACTTCCTTTGCCGCCTTGTTCGAGATGGTGCCGTCGGCGATGCGCTTGAGCATGGCGGCCAGCTGCGCCGGGGAGACGGGGGCGTCGTCCAGGTCCACGCCTTCGCGGTTCAGGGTCGACGACACGTCGCCCATCAGCCAGTTGGCGGCGGCCTTGGCGTTTTCCTTGCCGGCCTTGTCGACCACGGCGATGAAATAGGTGGCCATCGCTTTCGACTGCGTCAGCACCAGCGCGTCGTAGTCCGGCAGCGCGTATTCGCTGATGAAGCGCGCGCGCATGGCGGCGGGCAGTTCCGGCATCGAGGCCTTGACCGTGGCGATCCACTCGGGCGAGATGACCAGCGGCGGCAAGTCCGGGTCCGGGAAGTAGCGGTAATCCTGGGCGTCTTCCTTGCTGCGCATTTCGCGCGTTTCCTTGCGGTCCGGATCGTACAAACGCGTCGCCTGCACGACCTTGCCGCCGTCTTCGATCAGCTCGATCTGGCGGCGCACTTCGACGTGCACGGCTTCCTCGATGAAGCGGAAGGAGTTCAGGTTCTTGATTTCGCAGCGCGTGCCGAATTCCTTCTGGCCGACAGGGCGCACGGAAACGTTGACGTCGCAGCGGAACGAGCCTTCCTGCATGTTGCCGTCGCAAACGCCCAGCCACATGACCAGCGAGTGCAGGGCCTTGGCGTAGGCCACGGCTTCGGCGGCGCTGCGGATTTCCGGCTCCGAGACGATTTCCAGCAGCGGCGTGCCGGCGCGGTTCAAGTCGATGCCGCTCATGCCCGCATAGTCTTCATGCAGGGATTTGCCCGCGTCTTCTTCCAGGTGGGCGCGCGTCAGGTTGACCGTCTTGGTGACGAATTCGCCATCCTTTTCGTAGCCGAAGGTCAGGGCGCCGCCGATGACGACGGGGTCCTCGAACTGGCTGATCTGATAACCCTTGGGCGAGTCTGGATAAAAATAGTTTTTACGGGCGAAGACCGAGTGCGGCGCCACGGTGGCACCCACGGCCAAACCAAAACGGATGGCGCGGTCGACGGCCTGCTTGTTCATCACGGGCAGCACGCCTGGCAGCGCCAGGTCGACGGGGCTGGCCTGGGTGTTGGCTTCGGCGCCGTACTTGATCGGCGAACCGCTGAAAATTTTGGATTCGGTCGTGAGCTGCACGTGGTTCTCAAGACCGATGACGACTTCCCATTGCATAGTGTTCTCGCTTAATTTGGTGGCGCCGCCAGTGGCGGCGCGTTTGTTCTTAGATGCCGGCAGGGCTGCGCGTATGCCAGTCCGTCACTTGCTGGAACTGGTGGGCCACGTTCAGCAGCTTCGCTTCGCCAAAATAGTTGCCGATGATTTGCAGGCCGACGGGGCGCTTGCCGTTCTTTTCACCTTCGCCGAAACCGCATGGGATCGACATGCCGGGCAGGCCGGCCAGGCTGGTCGACAGGGTGTAGATGTCGGCCAGGTAGTTCGCCACCGGGTCGTCCGTCTTGTCGCCCAGGTCCCAGGCGACGGTCGGCGCGACGGGGCCCATGATGACGTCGCAGACGGCGTTCGGGCCATTGAGCACGGCGTCGAAGTCCTGCGCGATGAGGCGGCGGATCTTTTGCGCCTTCAGGTAGTAGGCGTCGTAGTAGCCGTGGCACAGCACATAGGTGCCGACCATGATGCGGCGCTGCACTTCCGGGCCGAAGCCTTCGGCGCGCGACTTCTTGTACATGTCCTGCAAGTCCTTGTACTCGCTAGCGCGGTGGCCGTAGCGCACGCCGTCGTAGCGCGACAGGTTCGACGACGCTTCGGCCGGTGCGATCATGTAATAGGCCGGAATCGACAGGGCCGTATTCGGCAGCGAGATGTCGACCAGGGTGGCGCCCAGCTTTTCATACTGCGCCAGCGCGCCGCGCACGGCCGCTTCCACGTCCTTGGCCAGGCCTTCGCCGAAGTACTCGCGCGGCACGCCGATGCGCAGGCCCGTCAATGGCTGGCCCAGTTCGCGCGAAAAATCTTCCGCCACGCCGCCCTGTTCCGGCGACAGGCTGGTCGAGTCGCGCTCGTCGAAGCCGGCCATGGCGGTGAGCAGCAGGGCGCAGTCTTCGGCCGAGCGGGCCATCGGGCCGCCCTGGTCCAGCGAGGAGGCAAAGGCGATCATGCCGAAGCGCGAGACGCGGCCATAGGTCGGCTTGATGCCGGTGATGCCGCAAAAGGCGGCCGGCTGGCGGATCGAGCCGCCCGTGTCGGTGCCGGTGGCAGCCGGCGTCAGGCCGGCCGCCACGGCGGCGGCCGAGCCGCCCGAGGAGCCGCCCGGCACGGCCGTTTTGTCCCAGGGGTTTTGCACGGCGCCGAAGGCCGAGTTTTCGTTGCCGGAGCCCATGGCGAATTCGTCGCAATTGACCTTGCCCAGGGTAACCATGCCGGCCGCCTGGAATTTCTCCACCACGGTGGCGTCAAACGGACTGGCGTAGTTGGCCAGCATTTTCGAGCCGGCCGTGGTGCGCCAGCCTTTCGTCACGAACAGGTCCTTGTGCGCGATCGGCACGCCCGTCAATGGCGTGGCCGTGCCGGCGGCGATGCGCGCATCGGCTTCGGCAGCTTGCGCCATGGTCAGGGCACGGTCGACGTGCAGGAAGGCGTTCGAGTTGTCCGCTGCGATGCGGTCGAGGAAATGCGTCGCCAGTGCAACGGCGGAAATTTCCTTGTTCTGCAAAAGCGTGGACAGCTGTTTGATGGATTTTGTATGCATGGCGTTTCTATTTGATTTTATTCGGCGGAAGACGAGCGTACTGAGCGAGAACGCGAAAGATGCTTATTCGATCACTTTTGGCACGAGATAGAGCCCATCCTGGACTTTCGGCGCCACGGCCTGGTAGGCGTCGCGGCGATTCTGCTCGGTGGCGATGTCCTCGCGCAGGCGCAGGGCGATATTGTCCATGTGGGCGGCCAGCGGGTGGCTCAAGGGTGCCACGCCATCGGTATTGACGGCCTGCATTTGCTCGGCCAGTGCAAAAATTTTGTTCAATTGATCCAGCGACGTGACGGCCTGGTCGTCGGCCATTTCAAGTTGTGCCAGGTGGGCGATGCGTTTTACGTCGGATAGTGTCAGGGACATGGCAAATGGCGCGGAGTGCCGCGCATTAGTATTAAGTTGGCGTTTTGATAAAACGCGGGTATTTACTGCTCTTTTGCTCACAAAAACCGAGGAATGCCGCGTAACTCGCGGCTGCAAGAGTCGCACTTTTCCATGGTTTTTGGGCAAATCGCATTCAAATTATAAGGTAGAATGGCGGGTTAATGCGTTGCCGGCGCTGATGGACCGCTGCCGCAGCATAGAAAAGATTGCGCAAGCGCCAAGCGAAACCCGGAAAAACCGCCTTCATGGATTTTCAGGGTGCCTGAAAGCGCCCGCTTTGAAACTCCCCATAAACAGCTTTTGCGCAGCTCGATGCGCTACAGGACACTCATGTTTGGTTTTTTACGCAGGTATATCTCCACCGATCTGGCCATTGACTTGGGCACGGCCAACACTCTTATTTATGTGCGCGGCCTCGGTATCGTCCTGGACGAGCCGTCCGTCGTCGCCATCCGCCAGGAAGGCGGTCCGAATGGCAAGAAGACCATTCAGGCAGTCGGCAAGGAAGCCAAGCAGATGCTGGGCAAGGTGCCGGGCAATATCGAAGCGATTCGTCCGATGAAAGATGGCGTGATCGCCGACTTCACCGTGACCGAGCAGATGCTCAAGCAATTCATCCGCATGGTGCACGACTCGAAATTCTTCCGTCCGTCGCCGCGCATCATCATTTGCGTGCCGTGCGGTTCGACCCAGGTCGAGCGCCGCGCGATCCGCGAATCGGCCCTGGGCGCCGGCGCCTCGCAGGTGTACCTGATCGAAGAACCGATGGCAGCGGCCATCGGCGCGGGCCTGCCCGTGTCGGAAGCGACGGGCTCGATGGTGGTCGACATCGGCGGCGGCACGACGGAAGTGGGCATCATCTCGCTGGGCGGCATGGTCTACAAGGGGTCCGTGCGCGTCGGCGGCGACAAGTTCGATGAAGCCATCGTCAACTACATCCGCCGCAACTACGGCATGCTGATCGGCGAACAGACGGCCGAAGCCATCAAGAAGGCCATCGGTTCGGCCTTCCCGGGTTCGGAAGTGAAGGAAATGGAAGTCAAGGGCCGCAACCTGTCCGAAGGCATTCCCCGCTCGTTCACCATTTCCAGCAACGAGATCCTCGAAGCGCTGACGGACCCGCTGAACAACATCGTCTCGGCCGTGAAGAACGCGCTGGAACAGACGCCGCCGGAGCTGGGCGCCGACATCGCCGAAAAAGGCATGATGCTGACGGGCGGCGGCGCACTGCTGCGCGACCTGGACCGCCTGCTGATGGAGGAAACCGGCCTGCCGGTGCTGGTGGCCGAGGACCCGCTCACCTGCGTGGTGCGCGGTTCCGGTATGGCACTGGAACGTATGGACAAGCTCGGCTCGATCTTCTCCTACGAATAATCTGACAGAAGGGCCGGAAACCATCTCCGGCCTTTTTTTGGTTTTGGCGCCGGCGTTTGCCCGGGGCCTGTACGTTGGCGCACTGCGCCTGATTATTGGATGTCATGGAATACAGTCCTCCGCCACTTTTCAAACAAGGCGCCTCCGCCCGCGTCAAGATGATGGTGTTCGCCGGCATTTCTATCGCCCTGCTGCTGGTCGATTCGCGCATGCACGCGCTGACGGCCGTGCGCCAGGCCGTTGGCACCGTGCTGTATCCGGTGCAGATGGCGGCCCTGGTGCCGCGCGACGTGGCGCTCGGCGTCGGCAATTACTTTTCTTCGCTGTCCGCCCTGGAAAAACAGGTGCGCGACCTGAAGCACGAACAGATCGCCTCGGCGCAGATCCTGCAGCAGGCGCAGCTCAACATCGTGGAAAACAACCATTTGCGCAAACTGATGGAGGCGCGCGAGCGCGTGCCCGTCAAGACCCAGTTGGCCGAAGTGCTGTATGACACGCGTGATTCGGCCACGCGCAAGATCGTGCTCGATCGCGGCATCCAGAATGGCGTCGAACTGGGCCGCCCCGTGATCGACAACCTGGGCGTGGTGGGACAGGTCACGCGGGTGTTCCCGTTTACGTCCGAAGTGACCCTGCTGACCGATGAAGAGCAGGCCATTCCCGTGCAGCTGCTGCGCAACGGCGTGCGCAGCGTGGCCATCGGCCGCGGCAAGTCCGGCACCATGGAACTGCGCTTCACGGCCCCCAGCGCCGATATCCAGATTGGCGACATCGTCATTACCTCCGGTCTCGATGGCCTGTACCCTGCCGGCCTGGCCGTGGCGCGCGTGACCCTGGTCGAACGCAATGCGCACGGCCCGTTCGGCCGTGTCGTGTGCCAGCCGCTGGCCGGCATCGAACGCAATACCCAGCTGCTCATTCTGATGACGTCGCCAGACATACCGCCACGTCCGCCCGCCGAAGATGTCAAGACGGGCCGCAAGATCGCCGGCAAGATGGCGCCGATCAAGGACCCGGCGGCGGCGACAACCCCGGCCGCCGCGCCCGCCGCCAATGCGGCAACGGCGCCAGCGGCGAAGCCGCCGGCTGCACCTGCGCCGAAGCCGGCAACTGCGCCGGCCGCGACGCCAGCGCCGGCTGCCGTGCCACCGAAGGAGGCGACACGATGAACCGCCCGCACTACATCCTGCTGCCCGTCAGCCCCCTGTTCATCGGCTTTTCCCTGCTGTGCGCGTTTCTGCTGAACTTGCTGCCATGGGGGCAGTTCGTCGGCGTGCCCGATTTCGTCGCCCTCGTGCTGGTCTTCTGGGGCATCCACCAGCCGCGCAAAGTCGGCATCGGCGTGGCATTCTTCATGGGCCTGATGATGGACGTGCATGACTCGACCCTGCTGGGCGAGAATGCGCTGGCCTATACCCTGCTGTCGTACTTTGCCATCATGATGCACCGCCGCGTGCTGTGGTTCCCCGTCATGACGCAGGCGCTGCACGTGCTGCCGCTGCTGCTGCTGACGCAGGCGCTGCAGTTGCTGACGCGATTGATCGTCTCGGGGCGTTTTCCCGGCTGGCTCAACTTCATCGAGAGCTTCGTTGCCGTGGCCCTGTGGCCCTTCGTCACCTGGATCCTGCTGGCGCCGCAGCGCCGCGCCGTGGACCGCGACCACAATCGGCCGATTTGACGGGCGCCTGCCATGACTGAACTTAAGAATACCGAGCGCGAACTGCATTTTTTCCGCATGCGCCTGACCGTGCTGGGCGGGCTCGTCTTCGTCTGCTTTTCGCTGCTGCTGGCGCGCTTCATCTGGCTGCAGGTGATCAAGCACGAGGATTACGCCACCAAGGCCGAGGACAACCGCATCGCCGTCGTGCCCATCGTGCCCACACGGGGCCTGATCCTCGACCGCAATGGCGTGGTCCTGGCGCGCAATTACTCGGCCTACACGCTGGAAATCACGCCGTCGAAACTCAGTGCCAGCCTGGACTCCGTGATCGACGAGCTGTCGACCCTGATCCAGGTCGACATCAAGGACCGCCGCCGCTTCAAGAAACTGCTGGAAGAGTCGAAGAATTTCGTCAGCGTGCCCCTGCGCACGCGCCTGACGGACGAGGAAGTGGCGCGCTTCACGGCGCAGCGTTTCCGCTTCCCGGGCGTGGAAGTGCAGGCGCGCCTGTTCCGCCAGTATCCGATGGGCGAGATCGCCTCGCACGTGGTGGGCTTCATCGGCCGCATCAACCGCAATGAAGCCAAGACCCTGGAAGAGGGCGAGGACGCGGCCAACTACAACGGCACCGACCATATCGGCAAGGAAGGCCTGGAGAAAAGCTACGAGAAGCAGCTGCATGGCACCACCGGCTATGAAGAGGTGGAAGTGTCGGCCGGCGGACGCGCCATGCGCACCCTGTCGCGCACGGCGGCCACGCCCGGCAACAACCTGATCCTGTCGATCGACATCGAACTGCAGAAGGTGGTCGAGGAAGCATTCGGCGAATGGCGCGGCGCGGCCGTGGCGATCGATCCTGCCACGGGCGACATCCTGGCCTACGTCTCCAAGCCAGGCTACGACCCGAACCTGTTCGTCGACGGCATCGACCAGCAGAGCTGGAACGAACTCAATACCTCGCTGGACCGGCCGATGGTCAACCGTCCCCTGTCCGGCACCTATGCGCCCGGTTCGACCTTCAAGCCCTTCATGGCGCTGGCCGCACTCGAATTGGGCAAGCGCACGCCGAGCCAGTCGATTTCCGACCCCGGCTTCTTCATCCTGGGCGGGCACACCTTCCGCGACGACAAAGTGGGCGGCCATGGCACGGTCGACATGCACAAGTCCATCGTCGTCTCGTGCAATACCTATTATTACCAGCTGGGGCGCGACATGGGCATCGACGCCATCCACGACTTCATGAAGCCGTTCGGCTTCGGCCAGCTGACGGGCATCGACCTGAATAACGAAAAGACGGGCGTGCTGCCGTCGACGGAATGGAAGCGCAACCGCTTCAAGACGCCGCAGCAGAAAAAATGGGTGGGCGGCGACACGATTTCGGTGAGTAACGGCTCCGGCTACAATTCCTATACGCCGTTGCAGATCGCCCACGCGACGGCCAACCTGGCCAATAACGGCGTGGTGATGAAGCCGCATCTGGTGAAGATCATCGAAGACGCCAGCACGCGCGCGCGCACCCTGACGGTGCCCAAGGAAAGCTACCGCATCGCGCTCAAGCAGGAAAACATCGATACCATCAAGCGCGCCATGGTGGGCGTGACCAGCGAACAGGGCGGCACGGCCGCGCGCATCTTCGCCGGCGTGCAGTACACGGTGGGCGGCAAGACGGGTACGGCGCAGGTGGTGGGCATCAAGAAGAACGAGAAGTACAATGCCAAGCTGCTGGCCGAACGCCTGCGCGACAACGCCTTGTTTACCGCCTTTGCGCCGGCCGACAAGCCGCGCATCGCGATTGCCATCGTGGTGGAAAACGCGGGCTTCGGCGCCGGCGTGGCCGCGCCGATCGCGCGCAAGGCGCTCGACTACTACCTGCTGGGCAAGCGCCCGAGCGACAAGGAAAAGGACACCACCAAGGTGCCCAAGGAAGATGTCGACGAAGTGCGTACCCTGGAAGAAATCACGGACGAGCAGGCTGCCCCGGCGGCGCCTGCCAGACAGCAATGAAACCTTGCTTATTACGAGAGGCGCTCGCCATGGCGGCGCGCCCGACCCCAAGGCACTAAGGAAGCACATGCCCATTAACGAGAGGCGCTCGCTGTGGCGGCGCGCCAAACCCTACCTGGCGGTGTTCGATCCGCCGCTGATGATCATCATCCTGATGCTGCTCAGCACCAGTTTGCTGACCCTGTATTCGGCCAGCATCGGCATCCCCGGCAAGATCGAGGACCATCTGCGCAACATCCTGCTGTGCTTTTTCGTCATGTGGGTGGCGGCCAACGTCACGCCGCAGATGATGATGCGCATCGCCGTGCCCGCGTACACGGTCTCGGTGCTGCTGCTGGTGGCCGTGGCGCTGTTCGGCACCATCAAGCTCGGCGCGCGGCGCTGGCTGCACATCGGCGTGATCGACATCCAGCCGTCCGAGTTCCTGAAGATCGCCACGCCGCTGATGCTGGCCTGGTTTTTCCAGCAAAATGCCGGTTTGCTGCGCTGGAAATCCTTCCTGATCGCGGCCGTGCTGCTGCTCGTGCCCGTGTATCTGATCGCGCGCCAGCCCGACCTGGGCACGGCGCTGCTGGTGGTGGCGGCCGGCTTTACCGTGATTTTCCTCGCCGGCCTGTCGTGGAAAGTCATGCTGGGCCTGTTTCTCGTCGTTGGCTGCTACCTGCCCGTCGCCTGGTCGCACATGCACGACTACCAGCGCGACCGCGTGATGATGCTGATCGACCCGACCAAGGACCCGCTGGGCAAGGGCTTCCACATCATCCAGTCCATCATCGCCATCGGTTCCGGCGGCATGACGGGCAAGGGCTGGACGCATGGCACGCAAGCGCACCTGGAATTCGTTCCTGAGCGCACCACCGACTTCATTTTTGCCGTGTATTCCGAAGAGTTCGGCCTGGTCGGCAACCTGATCCTGATGCTGATGTATTTGCTGCTGGTGGGAAGGGGGCTGATGATCGCCGCCAATGCCCCCAGTTTTTTCACTCGCCTGCTGGCAGGAGCGATAACGATGATTTTCTTTACTTACGCCTTTGTAAACATGGGCATGGTCAGCGGCATTTTGCCGGTGGTCGGCGTGCCCCTGCCTTTCCTCAGCTACGGCGGCACTGCGCTGCTGACCCTGGGCGTGGCCACCGGCATCCTGATGAGCATTCAGCGTCATCGCAAACTGGTGCAGACCTGATGCGCGCGCCTGTTGATACCTTCGCCATGCGCGGCCTGGGCCTGGCCGTCCTGCTGACCCTGGCCGCCTGCGGCACCACGCCGACCAAGTCCGGCTCGGGCAACGTGCCGCTGCCGTCCGGCGGCAAGGTCAAGGTGCCCGTGCGCCAGGACCCCACCCTGCCGGCGTTGCCGGCGGCCGGTTCCGGGCGCGGCGGCTACTACAAGGATGACGGCCCGGGCGACAATCCCCCGCCTAACCTGCGCGACGTGCCCGATGCGGAAGTGCGCAACGAGCCGTATTCCACGCGCTCGAACCGCCCCTACGTCGTCTTCGGCAAGACCTACACGCCGATCACCGACAACGAGCCGTTTACCCAGAAGGGCACGGGCACCTGGTATGGCAAGAAATTCCATGGTCAGCGCACTTCGTCGGGCGAGATCTACGACATGTACAAGATGACGGCGGCCCACCCGACCTTGCCGATTCCCTCGTATGCGCGCGTGACGAGCATCGACAGCGGCGAGCAGGTCATCGTGCGCATCAACGACCGCGGACCGTTCCACGCCACGCGCGTCATCGACGTGTCCTACACGGCGGCGCTGAAATTGGGCTTTCTGGGCAAAGGGAGCCACCAGGTGGTGGTCGAGCGGCTGCTGCCGGCCGATATCGATGCCATCCTGGCCGCCCGCGCAGCGCCGAAGCCGGCGCCGCTGACGCCATCGGTGGTGGCCATTTCCATCGATACGCCGGTGGAAACGGGAGAAGTGGTGCAGCCGGTCGTGTCGTCGCAAATGGTCGCCGTCGACGCGACGGTCGCGGCACCGGCGCCGGCGGCGCTGGAAAGCGGCTTCTATCTGCAGCTGGGTGCGTATTCGCGCGCCGACAATGCGGAAACGGGGCGCGCGCGCCTGGCGCCGTACACGGCCCTGGGTACCCTGGGCGTGGTGCAGGCAGGCAATTTGTTCCGTCTGTATGGCGGCCCGTTTTCCAGCCGCGCCGATGCGGCACGGGCGGCGGCCAGCTTGCCGGAATCGACCGGGATCAAGCCCATCGTCATTCAGCGGTAGGCGCCTGAAAAGAGTGCATGGCGTTGTTGCCATGCCTTGTCGTACATCGTACTGCCTGCGGCATGGCGCCTGGCGCTGAATAGTTTGCCAGCCGCGCCTGGCGCAGCTTATTTGCAGCTGCGCAGATCCTGCTCCGGGAATTGCGCCTTGATCTTTTCCAGGCGCGCGCGCGTGGCCGCGTCGAGGTCGCGGAACTGGTAGGCCAGTTGCTTGCTGGCCGTGTAGCGGGGAGCGATGCGGGCGCTGTGCACGCCCTGCTTGTTCAGCGATGCCAGCTGGGTCTGCGCGCCGCTTTCCGACTTGAAGACCCCCAGTGAAATGCCCCAGCGCGTCGGGCTGCTTTCATTCATGATGAAGTAATTCGTCACGCCCAGCTGCTTCAATTCGCCGGCCTTGCGGTCGGCACCTTCCTTGCTGCCCTGCGGTGGGATGTACACCATGTAGCTGGACACTTCCTGGCCAGCCACGTTGCGGCGCGACTGGCGGTCGCCCAGGTCCAGCGCAGCGACTTGCGCCTCAAAGCGGCGTGCGTCGGCCAGCAGGAAATTGCCCACCTCCGTGCATGCGTACGACAGCGGCGGCGCCGCAACGGCAGGCGCCGCCGCTTCTTCGGTGGCCGCTGGCGCCGCGGGCGCCATGGCCTGCTCCTGCGTCAGCAAGGTGAGCCTGGTCGCCTGCAGCTGGTTTTTCAGGCGCCCCGGCTCGTGCGTCTCGCTGCGGAAACTGCCCAGGTAGCCCTGGCCGATGGCGAACACCAGCAGGTTGACGCCGGCGAGCAGCCAGAAGACGAATTTCAGCACGTGTGTTCTCCTTGAGTTCCTGGCCCGTCGCCTGCGCGCGCGGCCGCCTGCAGGCCGAGCATGACGATATTGTCCACCAGGTGCAGCGGCACGGGCAAGGCCAGGGCTGGCGCGATGCGCGGCGCCGCGCCGCCGGACAGCAGGCAGGCGCTGGCGCCATGCATGCGCACGGCCCGTTCGATGGCGCCCGCCTGCGCCGCCAGGCAACCCGAGAGGATGGCATCGTCCGTGTTGTCGGCGAAACCGGCCGGCAGGGGGCTGTTGCCGGCGATCTGCGGCAACTGCGCCGTATTGCGCGCCAGCGAACTGGCCATCAGGCCCAGTCCCGGCAAGATCATCCCGCCCAGGAAGACGCCGTCGGCCGTGACGGCGTCGATGGTGGTGGCGGTGCCGCAATTGGCGACGATGACGGCCTGGCCCGGCGCCAGCGCATGGGCGCCGATGGCGGCGGCAAAGCGGTCGCAGCCCAGTTGCGACGGCTCGCGGTAATCGTTCGTCACGCCGGCCAGCGCCGGCAGCGACGCGAAGGTGGCGATGGCTTGCGGCGGGAGCCTGGCCGGCAGCTGCGCCCGCAGGCGCGCGCCGATGGCCGTTCCCGCCACGTTCGACAGTAGCACGGCAGAGATGGCCAGGCTGCGCCAGGCCGCCTGCAAGGTATCGAGCTGGGCGTGCGTCACGGCGCCGCTGGCCAGCCAGGCGCCGGGCGCGCCGGCGGGCGCGGCCAGCGCCCATTTGATGCGCGTGTTACCGGCGTCGATCAGCAGTAGCATGCACTTACTCCTGTGCCAGGCGCAAGGAAACGTCGCCGGACATGATCTGTTGCAGGCCGTCGTCGTCGCCGCGCAGCAGCAGCCGGCCCAGTTCATCCACGCCGGCTGCCACGCCTTGCTGCAGCAATTGGCCGTTGTCGAGGATTTTCACGTGCTGGCCCTGCCATGCGTGCAGCAGGTTCCAGCGCTCGGCAAACGGCGCAAAGCCTGTGTCGTCGAATTCGGCCAGCACGCCGGCCAGGCGGCTCAGGAGCGCCGCCACCAGGGTGTTGCGCTCCATCTGTGCCAGCCACGGCACGGCCGAGACGCTGCGTCCGATCTGCCGTTCCAGCGCATCGGGCATCAGCAAATTGATGCCGCAGCCGATGACGGCCCACACGCCGCCACTATCGTTGCCCTGCGCCTGCTGCGTCTCGACGAGGATGCCGGCCAGCTTGTGGCCATCCTTGAGCAGGTCGTTCGGCCACTTCAATTGCACCGGCACGCCCAGCGCCGTCATGCTTTCGGCCAGCGCCACGCCGACGGCCAGCGGCAGGCCGACCAGCCGGTGCAGCGGCCCCTTGAAGGGCCAGGCCAGCGAGAACATCAGGCTGGCGTCGGGCTGCGACACCCAGGGACGTCCGGCGCGCCCGCGCCCTGCCGTCTGCTGGCCGGCGATGCGCAGGGTGGGGCCGGCCAGGGTGGCGCAGCGCGCCAGCAGGTCGGCGTTGGTCGAGCCGGTTTCGTCGACCACTTCGATGGCCACGTGGGCCGCTCCCGTGGCGCAATGGGCGGCGATGGCCGCGCTGTTCAGGTCTGAGTGCTTCGTCATGGGCAGGGAATGGTTTTACTGGCTGTCGCCGGATGGCTTGCTGCGCGCCTTGTGCGGCGCGTTGGCGAAGGCCATGTCGTAGAGGGCATTGGGCAGGGCGCGCAGCAGCTTGGCGACGACGCCCATCTGCCACGGGATCACGCGGTAGCTGTCGCCGTCGGCGATGGCGCGGGCGGCGCGCGCGGCGAATTTTTCGGCCGGCATCAGGAAGGGCATGCGGTAGGCGTTATGCCGCGTCATCGGCGTGTCGATGTAGCCGGGCGTGATGGTGACGACCTTCACGCCGGCCGGCTTGAGCTCCAGGCGCAGCGATTCGCAGTAGCTGATGACGGCCGCCTTCGAGGCGCTGTACGCTTCGGCGCCGGGCAGGCCGCGGATGCCGGCCACGCTGCCGATGCCCACCAGGCGTCCGCTGCCCTGGCTTTTCATGGCGGCGATGAAGGGGGCAAAGGTGGCGACGGTGGCCGTGACGTTGATGGCCATCAAGCGGGCGAAGGCATCGAGGTCTTCCGCGTGCTCCGTCAGGGTGCCATACGACACGCCGGCGCTGGCGATGACGACGTCGATGCGTCTGGCATGGGCGATGAAATCGTCGGCTGCGCTTTTCAATGCGGCGTGGTCGCACACGTCGACGGCGTAGGCGCGGTGGCGTTCAGGGTGGGGCAGGGAAGCGATCAGCTGCTGCAGGGTCTCGCCGCGGCGGGCCAGCAAGCCCAGTCGGGCGCCCTGGCGCGCGTACTGCAGCGCCAGGGCGGCGCCCAGTCCGCTCGACGCCCCCGTGATAAAAACGCCGTGCATCAGGCGATGCGCGCGTGCCGGGGCTGCGCCAGGGAGATAGACATGCTTACTTCTTTTCCGCTTTGGCTTTCGCCACCAGCACGTCCATCACGGTCAATGCCTGGGCATTGAGCTGCTCTTCGTTCTGTGCCGACTTGCTGCCCTGGTTCGCCTGCGAAGGCGAGGTGATGTAGCGGCCGTCAATGGCGATCATGGGCCAGAACGTGACGTTATACGCCTGCATCATGGCATCGGTCTTGCGCACGCGGGCCGAGATGCCCATCGAGCGGTAGGTGTCGATGAACTTCTGGCGATCCACGCCCTGCTTGGCGACGAAGTCGAACACGGCGTCATCGGTGGCCAGGCGGTTGCGCTCCACGTGCATGGCGTTAAACACCCTGGCGTGCAGCTTGTCGAGCAGGCCCATGGCCTGCAGGGTGAAGAACAAGCGCTGTTGCGGCGCCACGCTGTCGTCGCGCGAGACGTGCACGCGCTTGAAGACGATGTTGTCGCCCTGCTTCTTGACCCAGGCCGCCAGCTGCGGCTCGAGCACGTTGCAATGGGGGCAGTAATACGCGAAAAACTCGGTCACTTCGATCTTCTTGCCCGGTTCCGTCGCCTGCGGCGTGGCCAGGGTGTCGTATTCGACGCCGTTCTTTGGCTCGGCCGGCGAGGCCGACGCGCCCATGGCGATGCCGCACAGGGCGGCGGCAAACAGGACTTTTTTCAGAAAACGCATGCTGGTTCCTTATTTCTGGTTGCGGACGACGGCGACATCGATGCCGTTTTCGGACAGTTTGGTGCGTGCGCGGTTCATGGCTTCGAGCTGGTTGAACGGCCCGATGCGCACGCGGTGCAGCACGCCGGCGTCGGTGCTGCGGTCGCTGATGGCCGCCTCGAAGCCCAGCAGGGCCAGTTTGCCGCGCGTGCTTTCGGCGTCTGCCATGTCATGGAAGGCGCCAGCCTGCAGATAATAAATCCATTTGTCGCCCGCTGCATCGGCGGCCTTGGCTTCACCCTTCGTCTCGGCCTTGGCCTGTGGCGCCGGGGCGGCTGCAGGGGCTTTCGGCGCCGGCTTGTCCTTCAGGGTGCCGATCAGCTCCTGCAATGCGTCCGGCGGCGGCGCCTTCGGCTGTTGCGCTGGCGCCGGCGCCGGTGCGGCTGGCTGCGTCGGCGTGACGATCTCGCGCGGCTCCTTGGAGAAGTCGCGCGCCGCTTCCTTGGCCGCTTCCTTGTTGCCGTACATCGGCTTGTTCGGGTCGGCGATCTGGCCGGCCGTCGGTTCGGCCGATTTGCCGGCCTTGCCCGACTTGTCGGTGAAGGGCGAGGAGCCCTTGGTGATCACCAGGGCGACCACCACGGCGATGCCCAGGCCGATGACCAGGCCGATGATGATGCCGACCAGGGTGTTGCCTTGCTGGCGCCGGGTCGAAGTGAAGCGGGAAGCGTGATTCATTGACAGTTGACCTTCGCGATTACATTTTGCTTGGCGCGGACACGCCAATCAGTGCCAGGCCGTTGCGCAGCACCTGGCGCGCAGCGACGACCAGCGCCAGGCGGGCCAGCTTGACGGCTTCGTCCTCGACCAGCACTTTTTCGGCGAAGTAGAAGCTGTGCAGGTTGGCGGCCAGGTCGCGCAGGTAGAAGGCCACCTGGTGCGGTCCCAGTTCGGCCTGCGCGCGCGCCAGGGTTTCCGGATAGGCGGCCAGGGTCGCCAGCAGGGTCGCTTCGGTCGGTGCAGTCAAGGGCGACAGGTCGACGTTGGCGATCGTGCTTTCATCGCCGCCCCAGTTTTCCAGGATGCGGCAGATGCGCGCGTGCGCGTACTGCACGTAATACACCGGGTTTTCATCGGTGGTTTTCAGCGCGACGTCGACGTCGAAGACGAATTCCGTGTCGGCCTTGCGCGAGATCAGGAAGAAGCGCACGGCGTCGCGGCCCTTGGCGATGTCGCCGCCGCCCGACCATTCGATCAGGTCGCGCACGGTCACGTAGGAGCCGGCGCGCTTCGAGATCTTCACTTCCTCGCCATCCTTCATGACGGTGACCATCTTGTGCAGCACGTAGTCGGGGTAGCCTTGCGGGATGCCCATGTCGACGGCCTGCAGGCCGGCGCGCACGCGCGCGATGGTGCCGTGGTGGTCGCTGCCCTGGATATTGATGGCCTGCACGAAGCCGCGCTGCCATTTCACCAGGTGATACGCCACGTCGGGCACGAAATACGTGTAGGTGCCGTCCGTCTTGCGCATGACGCGGTCCTTGTCGTCGCCGAAGTCGGTCGTGCGCAGCCACAGCGCGCCATCCTGCTCGTAGGTGTGGCCCGCCTTGATCAAGGTTTCCACTGCGCTGTTGACCTTGCCGTCCGCGTACAGCGACGATTCCAGGTAGTAATTGTCGAACTTCACGCCGAAGGCCTGCAGGTCGATGTCCTGCTCGTTGCGCAGGTAGGTGACGGCGAACGGGCGGATCGAATCGATGTCGTCCACGTTGCCATTCGCCGTGGCGGGCAAGCCGTCGCTGGCAGACACCGTCTTGCCGGCCTTGAAGTCGTTGGCGATGTCGGCGATGTAGTCGCCGTTGTAGGCGGACTCGGGCCATTCGGCGTCGCCCGGCTTGAAGCCGCGCGCGCGCGCCTGCACGGAATTGGCCAGGGTCTGGATCTGCACGCCCGCGTCGTTGTAGTAGAACTCGCGCGTCACCTGGTAGCCTTGCGCGTCGAACAGCGACGACAGGGCGTCGCCCAGCGCTGCCTGGCGGCCATGGCCCACGTGCAGGGGGCCGGTCGGGTTGGCCGAGACGAATTCCAGGATGACTTGCTTGCCGGCGCCGGCCGTGCTGCGGCCATAGCTGTCGGCTTCGGCCAGGATGGTCTTCACGACAGCCTGTTTCGCGGCGTTCGATACGCGCACGTTGATGAAGCCGGGGCCGGCGATTTCCACCGCTTCGACCAGGCCCTTGCCGGCCGGGTTGGCGAGCACGGCCGTGACGATGGTTTGCGCCAGTTCGCGCGGATTCTGTTTCAGCTGCTTGGCCAGTTGCATGGCGATGTTGCAGGCGACGTCGCCGTGCGATGCGTCGCGTGGTCGCTCGAGCACCACGGAAGGCGCAAGCGAAGTGCCGGCCAGGACGGGAGCGAGGGCGGCCTGGAACAGGGCGATGATTTCTTGTTTCTGTTGGGCGAGCATGAGCAGGATGGCGGCGGAACCGCGTTAAGAATGAATAGAATGAATCAAAAAGCAAAACGGACGGCAAGTACCCAAGCCGCCCAGACTGCGTTAATTATACTGGTTTGCCGGCGGGAACAATACGCTTGCAGGCGGGCGCCCCCTGTCGCAGCGTTTCACGATATTGTCAGGATGGCATGCACATGTTGGTGCTTGAAAACATCAGCGTGGCCCATTCTGCTTGTATATATGCAGTTTTTTGCCGCAATTTACCTTGTACACTGCAATCGCTTGGGTCAGCGGGCGCCACAAACGCTACAATCGACCCTTTATTGATGACGCGCGGCACGCGAATGTGCCAGCAGGCCGCCAGCCGCGCGCAGCCACACCGGATAACTATGAACAAGCGCCCCACGCTGAAATTGAAAACCAAGCCGGCGCCAGGCCAGGCCTCTGCCCCTGCCGCGCCGAAATTGCGTCCCAGCTACCATCCCGACCTGAAACCGGTCTTGCAGCCAGGCTTCCAACCCGATCTGCGCGCCGACTCGCTGGCGTTTTGCCTGCTGGGCGCCGCCAATGCCGTGGCGCAAGTGCGCACGGGCACGGCCCTGCCGCAGGCACTGGCCAAGGTGTTTGCGCAATCGAACGCCAGCCCGCAGGCGCGCGGCGCCATCCAGGATATTTCCTATCGCACCATGCGCCAGCTGGGCCGCAGCGAAACCCTCGTTGGCCTGATGACGTCGAAGGCGCCCGAGCCGCCGATGCTGGCCGCGCTGCTGTGCTGCGCGCTGTCCTTGATGTCGGCCGAGCCGGGCGAGCAGCCGTATGAAGAGTTTACCGTTGTCGACCAGGCTGTCACGGTAGCGACCTCGCACCCTGACCTGGCGCATGCCAAGGGCATGGTGAACGCCGTCTTGCGGCGTTTCTTGCGCGAACGCAAGTCCTTGCTGGAAGCGGCCCTGCAGCAGCCATTGGCGCAATGGAATTATCCGCAGTGGTGGATCGATTCGCTGCGCCTGGCCTACCCTCGCGACTGGCAAGCCATTTTGACGGCGGGCAATGCCGTGCCGCCGCTGACCCTGCGCGTGAACCGTCGCAAGAGCACGGTGGAAGCCTATCTGGCCGTGCTGGCGGAAGCGGGCATTGCCGCGCGCCAGGTGGGACCCTACGCCGTGCGCCTGGACAAGCCGATCGGCGTGGCGCTGATTCCCGGCTTCGAGCAAGGCGTCGTGTCCGTGCAGGATGCTGGCGCGCAACTGGCCGCGCCGCTGCTGGACTTGCAGGACGGCATGCGCGTGCTGGACGCCTGCGCCGCGCCGGGCGGCAAGACGTGCCACATCCTGGAACTGGCCGACGTGCACGTCACCGCCATCGATGCCGACGCCAAGCGCCTGCCGCGCATCGCGGAAAACCTCGAGCGCCTGGGCCTGGAAGCGACCTTGAAGGCGCAGGACGCGCAATCGAGCGCGTGGTGGGACGGCCAGCAGTACGACCGCATCCTGGCGGACGTACCGTGCACGGCTTCGGGCATCGTGCGCCGCCATCCGGACATCCGCTGGCTGCGCCGCAAGGGCGACGCGTTCCAACTTGCAACACTTTCCTCCAAAATTCTGGACAACCTGTGGCAGATGCTGCGTCCCGATGGTAAATTGCTGTTCGTGACGTGTTCATTGTGGCCGCAAGAATCCGAGGCACAGGCGGCGGCATTTGCGGTGCGCAATAATGCGACCCGTTTGACAGCCCCTGGTCAGCTGTTGCCGACTGGCAGCGCGGAGCAGGACCATGACGGTTTGTTCTATGCGCTATTCCAAAAAAATGCGGCTTGAGCGATACCTCGAACCTTTTCCTACGGACACTATCGGCACCCTTGTGACAACACGACTCCTCCGACTCCTGGCGCTGCTGTTGCTGCTGGCCTGTAGCATGCCACGCGCGCATGCCGCCGATATGGTCGAGATCACCCGTGCCTATATCGAGTCGAGCGAGGAGGGCTACAAGCTGGCCGCGACGTACTCCTTCGAGCTCAATCACGACCTCGATGATGCCGTGCAGCATGGCGTGCCCCTGTTTTTCACGACAGAAATCGAACTGACCCGGCCCCGCTGGTACTGGTTCGATGAAAAGGCCATCGTTGCGCGCCAGACCAGCCGCCTGTCGTACAACGTGCTGACGCGCCAGTACCATGTGTCGGGTGGCGGCTTGCAGCAGAGCTTTGCCAATCTCGACGATGCACTGTTCCTGATCCGCCGTCCCAGCCGCTGGCTGGTGGCGCGGCGCGGCGAGCTGAAAGTGGGGCAGACATATAACGTGACCTTGCGCATGGGCATGGACCGCGACTACCTGCCCAAGCCGATACAGGTCAATGCCTTCAATAACAGCGACTGGCGCCTGGCTTCGAACAAAAAAACCTTCTTGTATACGGCGGAGTAGTGAGTCAAGCATTGCGCTATCTGCTGGTGGTGGGCGGCGGCATTGTCAGTATCCTGCTGTTCCTGCTGGCCTCGGCATCCGACAATTCCGGCTTCTTCGACCGTTACTATTCCTGGCTGCTGGGGCTCAACGCCGCCGTGGCCGTTTCCCTGCTGGCCCTGGTCGGCATTTCCCTGGGGCGCCTGTACGCGCGCTACAAGAGCGGCAAATTCGGCTCCAAGCTGATGACGCGCCTGGTGATGCTGTTCGCCATCGTCGGCATCCTGCCCGGTCTCGTGATTTTCGTCGTGTCCGTGCGCTTCGTGTCCCATTCCATCGAATCGTGGTTCAACGTCAAGATTGAAGCGGCGCTGGAGTCGGGCCTGGAGCTGGGCCGCGCGGGCCTCGATGCGGCCCTGGTCGAGCTCGATCACCGCGGCCACAAGGCGGTCGACGAAATGCGCGCCGACCCGGTGGCCGGTCCGGCGGTGCTGACCAGCCTGCTGCGCGAGGAAGGCATGCAAAACGTCATGATCGTCAGCGGCGATGGCGTCCTGCTGGCCAGCGCCGGCCCGCACAGCGCGGCCGACCTGCCCACGCCGGCCATGCTGGCGCAGGCAGCCTTGCCGGCCGGCTATGCGTCCGCCGAGGGCGGGCTGGAGCTGCATGACGACAGCATGGAGTCGGGCGGCGGCGGCATCCGCGCCGGGCCACCGGCTGCCCTCGATGCGGCCGCCGGCCTGCGTCTGCGCGTGCTGGTCGCCGTACCGGGGCCATCCGTGTCGCCCCGCTACCTGCAATTGCTGCAATCGGTGCCGCCCAAGCTGGCGACGAACGGCGAAATGCTGCGCGCCGCCTACAGCGAGTACAAGGAACGCTTCGTTGCGCGCGTGGGCTTGCGCAAGATGTACATGGAAATCCTCACCTTGACCTTGCTGCTGGCCATCTTTGGCGCCATCGGCAGCGCCTTCCTGATCGCCGGAAACCTGGCCCAGCCCCTGCTGCTGCTGGCGGAAGGCACGCGCGCCGTGGCCGAGGGCGACCTGTCGCCGCGCCCCATCGTCGCCTCCAAGGATGAGCTGGGAACGCTGACGCAATCGTTCAACATCATGACGCGCCAGCTGCTCGACGCGCGCACGGCCGTGGAAAGCAACCGCGCCGCGCTGCAAAACGCCAAGGCCCACCTGGAATCCGTGCTGGCCAATATGTCGGCCGGCGTGATGGTGCTCGATGGCGATTTCAAGCTGGTGACCTGCAATGAATCGGTGGAGCGCATCCTGCAGCATTCGGGTGCCAGCATGGTGGGCCAGCCGCTGGCCAATATTGCCGGAATGGAAGAATTCGGCGCCGCCATCATCAGCGCCTTCACTGCGCAGAGCGCGCAATCGGCGTCCGGCCGCAACCTGCAGCGCCTGCACTGGCAGCGCCAGATCGAGATCCCGCGCCGCCTGGGCAGCAGTGCCGACGAGCACGACATCACCCTGCTGGCCCGCGGCTCGCGTTTGCCGCTGGAATCCGGCAGCGGCTATATCGTCGTCTTCGATGATATTTCCGACGTCATTTCGGCCCAGCGCTCGATCGCCTGGGGCGAGGTGGCGCGCCGCCTGGCGCATGAAATCAAGAATCCGCTCACGCCCATCCAGCTGTCGGCCGAGCGCCTGCAGATGAAGCTGGAAGGCAAGCTGGAGCAGCCTGACGCCGACCTGCTCAGCCGCGCCACCACCACCATCGTCAAGCAGGTCGACGCCATGAAACGCATGGTCGACGACTTCCGCGACTATGCGCGCACGCCGCCCGCCGTGCTGGTGCCATTGCGCCTGAATGAGCTGATCGAGGAGATCCTGAACTTGTACCTGCGCGGCGACGATGGCGACATCATCCACCCGCAGCTGGCGCCGAACCTGCCCATGGTGATGGGCGATCCCACGCAGTTGCGCCAGGTCATACACAACTTATTGCAGAATGCACAGGACGCCATGGCGGACCTGCCGCCGGAATCGCCGCATCCTCGGATTGACGTAAGGACGGAAGCAATTCATTATCGCAGTGCGGACGGCGGCGTAAACATCGCCGTGCGGCTGGCCATCACCGACAATGGCCCCGGTTTCGCGCCGAAGATCCTGGCGCGGGCCTTCGAACCCTACGTCACGTCGAAGGCGCGCGGCACGGGCCTGGGCCTGGCGATGGTGAAGAAAATCATCGATGAACATGGTGGACGCATCGATATCGAGAATCGGGTCGACGGCAATGGCGCTTCGGTGGTCATTTTGCTGTTAAAGTTAGCTCCCGACGCTCCGGCCCAGGAATTCCTGGCTTGAGGGTCTGGTTTAGTATTTAAAACACTAATAAAATCATAGCTGTCCGCCGCGTGCCTCTTGTGCGCGACGGCCGGCGAAATGAGGAAGGCAAGACACGAATGGCAAACATACTCGTAGTGGATGATGAAATGGGTATCCGTGAGTTGCTCTCGGAAATTCTGGGCGACGAAGGACATGCTATCCAGCTGGCCGAAAATGCGCAGCAGGCGCGCGAAGCGCGTGCCGCCGGTGCGCCGGATCTGGTATTGCTGGATATCTGGATGCCCGATACGGACGGCGTGACCTTGCTCAAGGAATGGCAGCGCGATGGCTTGCTGACCATGCCGGTGATCATGATGTCGGGCCATGCCACCATCGATACGGCCGTCGAGGCGACGCGCATCGGCGCGCTGAACTTCCTGGAAAAGCCGATTGCCCTGCAAAAACTGCTGAAAGCGGTCCAGCAAGGCTTGACGCGGGCCCAGGAAACCGTGCGCGCGCCGAGCGTGGCGCCACGGCCGGCAGCGCCCGTCATCGCCGAAGAAAGCAGCCATCCCGTGCCCAGCTTTGGCGGCAGCGCGCCGCAGCAGTTGATGGTACGCCCCGGCATCAACGTGCCGGCGGTGGCCGAAGGCCACGGCTACAACCTGTCCTTCGACTTGCCCCTGCGCGAGGCGCGCGACGCCTTCGAGCGCATGTATTTCGAACACCACCTGGGCCGCGAAGGGGGCAGCATGACCCGCGTGGCGGAAAAAACGGGCCTCGAGCGCACCCATTTGTACCGCAAGCTGAAACAGCTGGGCGTCGAGCCGGGCAAGCTGGCCAAGAAAAGCCTGTGACGCCCGCCTTGCGGCACGCGACGCCACTGACCCTCGTCAGCGGCGGACGTGCCGCCGAGCGCGAGGCCGCCATCGCGCAAGCCTTGCGGCCGCAGCAAGCGAGCGCCGTCATCCTGGAAGGATTGGCTGACGGCAACTCCCCCCTGGCCGACCTGGCCGAACAAGTTTCTTCTTCCCCACCGCTTCCCTTGCAACTGTTGCGCATCGCGCCTGGCTGCCTGTGCTGCAGCGGCAATCTCGTATTGCGTGTAACATTGAATCGTCTGTTGCGCCATCCCCCCGCGCACTTGTTCATCAGCCTGGCCGACGCCACGCATATCGAGCAACTGCGCACCTGGCTCACCGCCAGTCCCTATGATGCCCTGCTGGCGCTGCAGGTGGACATCGTGGTTTCCTGAACGCAGGTTTTCTGATCGCATGACCGCAGTCGCAATTTGCATCTCGTTACAACTCTGTAGCCCGCCGGGTGGCATGGCGCTTGAAATGGCGCCGTATCAGCCCCACCTCTGTTCTGAAACCGCAGGAGCTTCTCCTGCCTGAGCGAAGGATGCAAAATGAACCTGATCTATAACAGCGAGCAATATAGCGTCGTGGAATTCGGCGCCGACGTCGACCTCGAAGCCTTGCGCTTCGGCGGCTATGAAATCGTCGACAAGGGCGGCAAGCGGGAAACCTTCATTGCCGGCGTCCTGGCCCAGCATTTCCGCCGCGACGTCACGGAACTGATCGCCAGCGAACCGAGCATGGAAGAAATCGATGAATTCCTGGGCAGCTACGATTCCCTGATGAGCCAGCCTGTCCTGCTGCACTGATACTATTCCTCTGATGGCGATCGCCACCATACCAATTGGCAAGCTGGCATGGTATGGTGGCCGGGTTACCCCGCTGCAAACAGATCATGTGCCAACTTCTCGGAATGAATTGCAATGTCCCCACGGACATTGTCTTTAGTTTTACCGGCTTCGCCATGCGCGGCGGCCATACGGATACCCACCATGACGGCTGGGGCATCGCCTTTTTCGAGGGCGCCGGCGTGCGCCATTTCGTCGACCACCAGGCGGCCATCGCTTCGCCCGTGGCCGAACTGATCAAACGCTATCCCATCAAGTCGCGCAATGTCATCGCGCATATCCGCAAGGCCACGCAGGGCCAGGTGGCGCTGGAAAACTGCCACCCCTTCGTGCGCGAACTGTGGGGCCGCTACTGGGTCTTCGCCCATAACGGCGACCTGAAGGAGTTCCATCCTGTGCTGACGGGCAGTTACCGCCCCGTCGGCTGCACGGACAGCGAACTGGCCTTCTGCTACCTGCTGCAGGAATTGCACGCGCGCTTCGGCGACGCGCCGCCGGCCTTGCCGGCCCTGCACCTGGCGCTGGCGGAGCTGTTGCCGGGCATCGCTGCCCACGGCACCTTCAACATGATGCTCTCCAGCGGCGAAGCGCTGTTTGCCCATTGCTCCACCAGCTTGCATTATCTGGTGCGACAACATCCGTTTCCAACTGCTAAACTCTCCGATGAAGACCTCAGCGTCGATTTTTCCCAGGTCACCACGCCGCAGGACCGGGTGGCCGTGATCGTCACGCAGCCGCTCACCACCAACGAGCAATGGACGGCGTTTGCGCCCGGAGAATTGAAGTTGTTTGTCGATGGGATGGTGCAGGAAAGCCCGGCCACCTAATTTGTTGACGACAATACGCCCGATTACTGCCAAAATACCCACAGCGCGGGCGAAATTCAGCTAAAGTATTGTCAATAGTGAACCTTGATGCGGGCGCGGCGCGGCCAGTGTCACTCGACGTGATTGATGAAGAGTTAATGATCGATATTTCCAGCAACGACATCACCCCGAAACCCTTGCGCGTACGCGAGTTCTATCTGGGACGACAACCTATCCTTGACCGCAATCAAGCCCTGTTCGGCTATGAGTTGCTATTCCGCAACGCTCCGGTCGGGCCCGCCAACATCACGAGCGACCTGTCGGCCACGGCTTCCGTCATCGCCCATGCCTCGCAACTGGGCATGGAAAAGGTCATCGGCGACGCGCTCGGCTTCGTCAACGTCGATGCCGATGTGATCATGAGCGACATCTTCGTCTTCCTGCCGCGCGAAAAAGTCGTGCTGGAAGTGGTCGAATCGATGCAGGTCACGCCGGCATTGCGCACGCGCATCAGCGAACTGGTGGGCCACGGCTTCACCTTTGCGCTGGAAAATGTCGTGGCCGATACGACGCAGGTACAGGAATTGTTGCCTCTGGTGCAATACGTCAAGATGGACATGAGCACCGTCGATCCGAAGGTGCTGGCGGCCCTGGCGCCCCGTTTCAAGCAGGAACACAAGAAACTGGTGGCGGAAAAGGTCGAGACGCGCGAAGAATTCAAGTCGGGCCTGGACCTGGGCTTCGATTATTTCCAGGGCTATTACTTTGCCAAGCCGGCCATCATGACGGGCAAGAAGCTGTCGCCGTCGCAACTGGCCGTCATGGAGTTGATGACCCTGGTCACCTCCGATGCGGACAACATGGAGATCGAGCGCGCCATCAAGCGCGACGTGTCGCTGGCCTTGAACTTATTGCGCTTGGTCAATACACCGGCCGTGGGCGCCCGCCAGCGCATCGATTCGCTGAGCCAGGCCGTCACCGTGCTGGGCCGCCGCCAGCTGCAGCGCTGGCTGCAGATCATGCTGTACGCGGAACCAAGCAAGCGCGGTCATAGCATGACGCCGCTGCTGATGCTGGCCACCACGCGCGGTCGCCTGCTGGAATTGCTGGCCCATAAACTGCGTCCGAACCACGCCCATTCGGCCGATATCGCCTTTACGGTCGGCATCATGTCCCTGATGGATACCCTGTTCGGCGTACCGATGTCGGAAATCCTGAAACAGATCGAAGTGATCGACGAAGTGGCCGAAGCGCTGCTGTCGCGCGAAGGCTTCTACGGCGACTTGCTGCGCCTGGCCGAATGCATCGAGCGCATCGAAGACATGGAAGGCGAGATCGTGCCCACCCTGCGCGACCTGGCCATGTCGCCGGACGACCTGGTGGAGCTGGAAATGGCCGCCTACGAATGGAGCGATAATGTCGTGAGGTATGCGCTGTAGTGGCGCCTGACCTGAGCTGCTGCGCGTCGGTATAGGCGGCCTGCGATGCTCACCGTACCTCGGTACGGTTGCGCTTCTAGGCCACCTCTCCCTTCCGCTCGCTAAGCTCATGCCAGGCGCTGTGACGTCGCGTATCTGCTGTGTTGTTCATAAAAGCCCTGCACGGCGTCGCCGTGGCAGGGCTTTTTTGCGCCAGTAGCTGCGCTACGCGGCGGCGCCGGGCCAGTGCTTGTGCAGCTCGGGGTCCGTGCGCAGTTCCCACAGGGCCAGGACGACGACGGCGATGCCGACGATCAACTCGTTCCACATGACGACGCGCTGGTCGGCCAGGCGCAGTATCCACGGCGAGGCGGCGACCCAGACGCCCACCAGCAGGTTGACGACGACGGCCCAGAAATAGGTCTTGTACAGGTCGAAGGCGGCCAGGATGGCAATCACCAGTCCCGAGACAAAGGCGTTGATCATCTGCGGCGAGCCTTCGGCATAGGAGAATGCCCAAGGCGAGACGAGCAGCCACAGGCCCAGCAACAGGATCACCTGATCCTGCCAGCGTTTGAGTTTGAAATTGGTTGCCATAGTACCTCCTTGCCAGTTGGAAACGGGCCGGAGCAGGCATGCAGCATGCCGGCCGGCATACTGCGTTAGTGCGCTTCGGCGCGCGATAAGTTCCGCGCGCCTTGTGCTTATATTATGACAGATTGGGCGCCAGCCAGCGTTCCACGTCCTCGACCTTGGCGCCACGGCGCTTGGCCATGTCTTCCACCTGGTCCATGCCGATCTTGCCGACGACGAAGTATTTCGACTCCGGGTGGGCAAAGTAGAAGCCGGAGACGGCCGCGCCGGGGAACATGGCATACGATTCCGTCAGCTGCATGCCGATTTCCTCGGCCTGCATGACCTCGAACATTTCCTTCTTGACCGTGTGCTCGGGGCAGGCCGGGTAGCCGGGCGCGGGGCGGATGCCGACGTATTTCTCGGCGATCATATCGTCGTTGCTCAAGTGCTCGTCCGGCACGTAGCCCCACAAGTCCTTGCGCACGCGCTCGTGCAGGTATTCCGCAAACGCTTCGGCCAGGCGGTCGGCCAGGGACTTGAGCATGATGGACGAGTAATCGTCGTGCGCATCCTCGAAGCGCTTCTCGTACTTCTCGATGCCCAGGCCGGACGTCACGGCGAACATGCCGATGTAATCCTTCACGCCCGATGCCTTCGGCGCAATGAAGTCGGCCAGGCACTGGTTCGGCCGCTGCACGCCATCGACCACGGGTTTGACGCCTTGCTGGCGCATGCCGTAATACGTGAACGCCACGCTACTGCGCGTATCGTCGGTGTACACCTCGATATCGTCGTCATTGACGCTATTGGCCGGCAGCAGGGACACGACACCGTTGGCCGTCAGCCAGCGCCCGTCGATGAGTTTTTTCAGCAAGGCCTGGCCTTCCGCGTACACCTTGGTGGCCGCGTCGCCCACCACTTCATCCGTCAGGATGGCGGGGAAGGGGCCGGCCAGGTCCCAGGTCTGGAAGAACGGGCCCCAGTCGATATAGTTGGCCAGGGTGGCCAGGTCGACGTTTTTAAAGACGCGGCGGCCGATGAACTTCGGTTTCACGGGCGTGCAGGCGCCGTCGAAGGGCACGACCATCTTGTTGGCGCGGGCCTGGGCCAGCGGCAGGATGGGCAGGGCCTTCTTGTTGGCGTGCTGCTCGCGGATGCGCGCGTAGTCGAGTTCGATGTCTTCCACGTATTTGTCGCGCTGTTCCGGCGTCAGCAAGGATTGCGCTACGGACACGGAACGCGAAGCGTCCGGCACGTAGATCACGGGGCCGTCGTAGTTGTGGGCGATTTTCACGGCCGTGTGGGCGCGGCTGGTGGTGGCGCCGCCGATCAGCAGGGGAATCTTCATCATGCGGAAGTGTTCGTCGCGCTGCATTTCCTTGGCGACATACGCCATTTCTTCCAGCGACGGCGTGATCAGGCCGGAAAGACCGATGATGTCCGCGTTTTCCACCTTGGCGCGCGCGAGGATTTCCGAGCACGGCACCATCACGCCCATGTTGACCACTTCGAAGTTGTTGCATTGCAAGACTACCGTGACGATATTCTTGCCGATGTCATGCACGTCGCCTTTCACGGTCGCCATGATGATCTTGCCCTTCGGCTTGGCGACGATGCCCGTGCGCTGTTCTTCCAGCAGTTTTTCTTCCTCGATGAACGGGATCAGGTGGGCCACGGCCTGCTTCATGACGCGCGCCGATTTCACCACTTGCGGCAGGAACATTTTACCTTGGCCAAACAGGTCGCCGACCACGTCCATGCCGGCCATCAAGGGGCCCTCGATCACGTGGATGGGGCGGCCGCCATTGTGCAGCAGTTCCTGGCGCGCTTCTTCCGTGTCTTCCACGATGAATTGCGTGATGCCGTGTACCAGCGCGTGCGACAGGCGCTCCTGTACCGTCCCTTCGCGCCAGGCCAGGGTTTGCGCCTCGGCCTTGCCGCCCGCCTTCAGGGTGCCGGCAAATTCGATCATGCGCTCCGTCGAGTCTTCGCGGCGGTTCAGCACCACGTCTTCCACGCGTTCGCGCAATTCCGGGTCCAGGTTGTCGTACACGCCCACCATGCCGGCGTTGACGATGCCCATGGTCATGCCGGCCTTGATGGCGTGGTACAGGAAGACGGTATGGATGGCTTCGCGGGCCGGATCGTTGCCGCGGAAACTGAAGGATACGTTCGACACGCCACCCGAGATCTTCGCATACGGCAAGTTTTCCTTAATCCAGCGCGTGGCGTTGATGAAGTCGACGGCGTAGTTGTTGTGCTCTTCGATGCCGGTGGCGACGGCAAAGATGTTCGGGTCGAAAATGATGTCTTCCGGCGGGAAGTCCAGGGCATCGATCAATAAATGGTATGCGCGGGCGCAAATCTCGATCTTGCGCTCGAAGGTATCGGCTTGCCCCTTTTCATCGAAAGCCATGACGATGACGGCCGCGCCGTAGCGGCGGCACAGTTTCGCCTGGCGCAGGAATTCTTCCTCGCCTTCCTTCATGGAAATGGAATTGACGATGGCCTTGCCCTGCACGCATTTCAGGCCCGCTTCGATGACGGACCATTTCGACGAGTCGACCATGATGGGCACGCGCGAGATATCGGGTTCGGAGGCGATCAGGTTCAAAAAGCGCGTCATGGCCGCCTGCGAATCGAGCATGGCCTCGTCCATGTTGATGTCGATCACCTGCGCGCCGTTTTCCACCTGCTGGCGCGCCACGGACAGGGCTTCGTCGTATTGCTCGTTGAGAATCATGCGCGCAAACGCCTTCGAGCCCGTGACGTTGGTGCGCTCGCCCACGTTGACGAACAGCGATTCGTCGTTGACGACGAACGGTTCCAGGCCCGCCAGGCGCAAGTCGTGCGACGGGGCCGGCACCGTGCGCGGGGTGTTTTTCGACAGCAACGCGCCGATGGCGGCGATGTGCTCGGGCGTGGTGCCGCAGCAGCCGCCCGCCATGTTCAAAAAGCCCGCGTCGGCGAATTCGCGCAGCAGGGCGGACGTGTCAGCCGGCAACTCGTCGAAGCCCGTGTCGCTCATGGGGTTGGGCAAGCCCGCGTTGGGGTAGATGCAGACAAACGTGTCGGCGATCTTCGCCAGCTCTTCCGCGTACGGGCGCATCAGGGCCGCGCCCAGGGCGCAGTTCAGGCCGATCGTCAGCGGTTTCGCGTGGCGCACGGAATGCCAGAAGGCGGGCACGGTCTGGCCCGACAGGATGCGGCCCGAGGCGTCCGTGACGGTGCCCGAAATCATCAGCGGCAGGCGCGCGACGCCGGGGTTTTGTTCGTAGAACAGGTCGATGGCGAACAGGGCCGCCTTGCAGTTCAAGGTATCGAAGATGGTTTCCACCAGCAACACGTCGGCGCCGCCCTCCACCAGGCCCTGCGTCTGCTGCAGGTAGGCCGCCACCAGCTGGTCGAAGGTGACGTTGCGCGCGGCCGGATCGTTGACGTCGGGCGAGATCGATGCCGTCTTCGGCGTGGGACCCAGGGCGCCAGCGACGAAGCGCGGCTTGTCCGGCGTGGAATATTTATCGCAGGCGGCGCGCGCCAGCTTGGCGGCCTGCACGTTCATTTCATAGGCCAGGTGGGCCATGTGGTAATCGTCTTGCGCGATCGTCGTGGCGCCGAAGGTATTCGTTTCGATCAGGTCGGCGCCGGCGGCCAGGTAGCGCTCGTGGATTTCCTGGATGATGTGCGGCTGCGTCAGGGTCAGCAGCTCATTGTTGCCCTTGACGAACAGTTCGCGCGCGCCGCTGTCGGCCGGCGCGGCGAAATCGATGAAGCGGCCCGTGGGACCGCCCCGGTAGGCTTCCTCGTCGAGCTTGTATTGCTGGATGATCGTGCCCATGGCGCCGTCGAGGATCATGATCCGCTGCGCCAGGATGGCGCGCAAGGTGGCTTCGGTCGGGGACATGGCGGGGATCACGGTATCGTTCATTTCATGCTTTCAATAGGCAAACGGGCGGCGGCGCGGCGGCAAGACATTGCGAGGCGGTTGCGGGCCAGCAGGATCAGCTGACGGAGAGTGCCGGCCGGGTAGGGCAGGCAGAAGGTGGCAATCGCCTGATTTCACCGGGGTCTAAAATTATACGGCATCAGGCTGCTTTGGTTTTGGGCAAAAGCGGCCGTTCGCCACGCAGCGGCCGTTCCTGCAACACCGGCAGCCATCCTTCGCCGCCATCACGGCGGTATTCCCCCGCTTTTCCCGCTGATTCCAAAAATTACATTCTCGAAAATCTTACTGAAAACGTTAATTCTTCCAGCAAAGTTGGCGAGAAGGCATGTCCTCTAGCTTGTGGATATATTTCCACAGTATTTGATCCGGCCGCAATTTTTTTTCATGAATCGAATGGCAATAAGCATATCTGGAAACAATCTTGATTTGAAACAATGCAGAGGGAGACGAATAATGCTCACAATAAAAATTGCCAGGTAGATATTTTAATTATTATCAAAACCAATTGAATCAAAAGCATTAATAGTTGTCTTTCGGAATTGAAGTCACGGATAATATTGGTTCCTCGAAATTAAATTCTCACCAAAAGTCACCAATATGTCACATTTCCCGCGTGTCTCATCCGGCCTGGCGCTGTTCGAACATGGTTGCCGGCCATGAAAAACCATTTGCTTGTTGCATTGTTTCTCATGCTGGGTCTGTCCGCCTGTGGTGGTGGCGGCAGTAGTGGCGGCGACACGGTGGTGGCAACCACGTCGGGCAGTCCCGTCGTGATTCCCGCCGTCACGGCCGTTGCGGCAAGCAACGTCGCCGTGGGCGGCAGCGTCGTGATCACGGGGACGAACCTGAGCCGCGTCACGGCTTTCCAGGTGGGCGGCGTGACCGTGGCCACGAGTGCCGTCAGCGAGACGAGCGCTACCTTGATCATGCCGGGCGTGCCCGTGTCAGGCGCCTTGAGCCTTGTCAGTGCCAGCGGCACGGCGGCCAGCAGCTACAGCGTGAACGTGTATGTGCCGCTGAGCATCAGCAGCGTCGCACCGGCCACGGGCGGCGTCGGTTCCAGCGTCACCATCGCGGGCAGCGGCATGGGCGCCGTCACGGCGGTGCAATTCGGCAGCGGCGCCTCGGCCGTCCCGCAGAGCCAGGGCGCGGGCAGCGTGACCGTCCTCGTGCCGGCGGGTGCCGCGACGGGGCCGCTGACGGTGCGCGGTCCCTACAATGACGTCGCCAGCGGCGACACGTACACCGTGCTGGCCAGCGTGACGGTGACGTCGATCAGCACGGCCATCAGCGGCCAGGCGATGTCGGTGACGGTGCAGGGCACGAACCTCGACCAGGTCAGCGCCGCCTCCGTGGGCGGAACGCCGGCGACCATCGTCAGCGCCAGCAGCAGCCAGCTGGTCCTGTCCGCGCCGGCGTCGGCGACGGGCAATGTGATGCTGTCGGCCGCGTCGCGCATCGCCGTGAATGCGGGCACGGTGTCGGCGTTTACCCTGGGCAGTATTGATTTTGCGCAAGTGCTGAACCTGAACGCCAGCGATACGGCCCTGCGCCTGACGCGCGGCAAGGCGGCCGCCGTGCGCGTGTCCGTGCTGGGCACCCAGGCAGGACGGAGCAGCCCCATCGTGACCTTGAGCGCCACCTCTGCCACTGGCGGCAACCTGGGCAGCGTCGCCATGAGCGGCCCCGCCATCTTGCCAACGGAAAAAAGCGATTACAGTTTCAGCGGCAACTTCAGCGGCGTCTTGCCGGCGGCCTGGATCTTGCCCGGCGTGCGCGTGCGCGTCACGGCCGTAGGCAACGATGGCACGCAGGTGAGCCAGGAAGCGGCGCCTGCCGTGGCCAGCGCGGCCAAGATCCGCCTCGTGCTTGTGCCGCTCAGCACGGACGATGGCGTGGCCCAGCTGCCGGACGCCGAAGTGATCCGTGCCGCCCTGATCCGCGTGTATCCGTATGCGGCGGAAAATATCAGCATCACCACGCGCGCGCCGCTCAGCGTGCCGGGCAGCAGTACGGCCGACAGCTGGTGGAGCAACACCTTGCCGCTGGTGGAGGATGCGCGCATCCGCGAAGACAGCGGCGCCTATTATTATGGCTTCGTGCCGAAAATGTCCGTCGGCCGTTCCGCCGGCCTAGCGTACATCAACCAGCGCACCAGCGGCAAGGACTTCACCTCGGCCATCGGCCTCGATGTCCGCTACGGCAGCACGGCGTCGGTCGATCCCTTCGGCAATGGCTGGCCTGAATGGCTGACGACGCTCGTGCATGAGCTGGGCCACAACCACTCGTTGCAGCACGTCGCCTGCGGCGGCCCGGCCGATCCGGCCACCGATTATCCGTATGCGAATGGCAATCTGGGGCCGCAGCCCCTGTATAACAGCAGCTATGACGGCAGCATCGGCCAACTGAGCAAGGCCGCCTATGGCGCGGGCACGCCGATGAAGGACGTGATGAGCTATTGCAGCGGCGCCTGGTTCTCCGACTACAGCTATGCCCGGGTGCAGCAATTCCTGGAAAAACGCAGCGCGCAAGGCACGGGCGGCAATGTGCTGGCCGCCAGCGTGTCCGCTGCCGAGCATGGCTACCTGACCATTTCCGGGCGCATCACGCCTGCCGGCGTGGGGCTGCGTCCCGCCGTTGCCTCGTCGGTGCGCATCGGCGATGCTGCCAGCGGCAGCGGACACGCTTATACCTTGCGCGTGGTGACGGCGGCGGGACAGACTATCGACTTGCCCTTCGATGCCGTCACCCTGGCCGACCACGGCGGCAGCGCCATGAGCCATTTCCGCGTCAGCTTTGCCAACCCGGGCGACATCAGCGACGTGCAAGTCTTGGCAAAAGGCAAGGCATTAGCCAAGCTGGAGCGCCCTGCGCGCCGCAGCCAGGCGGCGGCCAACGATGCCAGCTTTGATGCCACGCAAACGGGCGGCAAGCTGGCCCTGGCCTGGAATGCCCAGGCGGAACCGTACGCCGCCGTGCTGCACGTGGCCGCCGATGGCCGCAAGACGGTGGTCGCCAGCGGCTTGACGGGCGGCAACGCCAGCGTCGACGTGAGCGCCTTGCCGGCCGGCGGCCGTTTCGAGGTCAGCCTGTCGTCCACCCTGGGCGCGCGCCTGATGAAGGTCTCGCGCCGCTAGGCGACGCAGCCGGATGCAAAAAGGGCTTGCCGCGGCAAGCCCTTTTTTATAGGCACCGGCATGCGTGCCGCATCAAACGAAACGCTTGCCTTCCAGCGGGAAACCCTTGATGAAGTCCAGCGCGGGCAGGCGCTTGCCGCCCGGTTTTTGCAGTTCCGTCAGGCGCAGGGAACCGTTGCCGCAGGCCACGATGATGCCGTGCTGGGCGTCTGCCGCCAGCACCTGGCCGGGCGCTTCCTTGCTGTCCGCTTCGAGCACGTCGGCGGCCCAGATCTTGATGGTGACGCCATCGACCTGGCCGCAGGCGCCGGGAAACGGGTTGAAGGCGCGGATTTTCAGGCCCAGTTCCAGCGCCGGTTGGCTGAAATCGAGCGCCGCCTCGTCCTTGGCGATTTTCGCCGCATAGGTGACGCCCGCTTCCGGCTGCGGCACCGCTTCCAGCGGTTGCTGCTGCATCTTGCGCAGGGTTTCGACGATCATCTTGCCGCCCAGGCTGGCCAGCTTGTCGTGCAGGGTGGCGGTGGAATCGCCCGCCTCGATGGGCAGGCGTTCGACGGCCAGCATGGGGCCTGTGTCCAGGCCTTCTTCCATCTGCATGATGGTCACGCCCGTCTCGTCGTCGCCGGCCTCGATGGCGCGGTGGATGGGCGCCGCGCCGCGCCAGCGCGGCAGCAGGGAAGCGTGGATATTGATGCAAGGCTTGATGTCGAGCGTGCTGCGCGGCAAGATCAAGCCATAGGCGGCCACCACCATCACGTCGTAGTCCGTGGCCAGCAGGCGCGCGTGGGCCGCCTGCGCCTCGGCGGCGCGCTGCGGGTCCTTGCTGTCCATGCGCAGCGACAGCGGCTGCAGCACCTCGATGCCGTGCGCCTGCGCGTACTGCTTGACGGCCGAGGCGTGCAGCTGCATGCCGCGTCCGGCAGGACGGTCGGGCTGGGTCAGCACCAGCGGGATCTCGAATCCCGCCTCGTGCAAGTCCTTCAGGGCCGTGGCGGCGAACTCAGGCGTGCCTGCGAAGATCACTTTCATATTATTCCTTGACGTGAGGTGCGCAGGCCCGCGCCGGAGGCGCCAGGCTGGCGTGGTGTTACGACTACTGTTGTTGCTTAGTCTATCAGCAGTGGCTTAGAAACGGCGGTTCTGCGCGCGCAGGCTCGCTTCGCGCTCGAGGCCGCGGATTTCCTTGATCATCTTGGTCTTGATGCGGTTGCGCTTGAGCGGCGACAGGTATTCGACGAATACCTTGCCCAGCAGATGATCCATCTCATGCTGGATGCAGACGGCCAGCAAGCCATCGGCTTCCAGTTCGAACTGCTTGCCATGGCGGTCCAGGGCGCGCACCTTGATGCGGGCCGGGCGCTCGACGCCGTCGTAGACGCCGGGCACGGACAAACAGCCTTCGTCGTAGACCTGCTTTTCTTCGCTGGCCCAGGTGATTTCCGGATTGATGAACACTTGCAGCTGGTTTTTTTCTTCGGTGATGTCGATCACCATCATCTGGATATGCTCATCGACTTGCGATGCAGCAAGACCGACGCCGGGGGCGTCGTACATGGTTTCGGCCATGTCGTCGATCAGGGTTTGCAGGCGCTCGTCGAAAGCGGTGACGGGCTTGGCGACGGTGTGCAGGCGTGGATCGGGGTAACGCAGGATATTTAAGATGGACATACGGATTCGACTGGTTAAGGTGGGCGCCGGTGCGCCGGATTATTCATGCCTGGGCCATGCGCAAGGCGGCATGGCGGTATGGGCTGTCTGTTATCGAGTTGAGTGCGCTACGGTTGGCTGCGTGTGGCGCAACGGCGCGGCAGATGCGCTTGCCAGTGCGTCGGTTAGTCTGCTGCAAAGGGAAATTTTATCACAGACGCCCGTGGCCCTGTGGATGGCGGGCCGTTTTCCCCGCCATCGGCGCCATCCTTGCGCGCGTCGGCATCGCCTGTTTGCCATGGCGCTAGCATGGGAGTGGCACAACATGGACGGAGGTTGTCATGCACGCAATTGCAACGGAGGCGGAGACGGCCGGCGAACTGGCCGGCTGGCTGCGCCTGCAGTATCTGCCCGGCGTGGGGCCGGTGGCGGCGCGCGCCTTGCTGGCCCGCTTCGGCCTGCCGCCGCAGATCTTCGCCGCCTCCTTCGCGGCCTTGCGCGAGGTGGTGCCGGCCGGCGTGGCGCGCGCCATCGCGCAGCCGCCCAAGCCACTGGCCAACAGCCAGCTGGAACTGACCCTGCAGTGGCTGCAGCGGCCCGGCAACGCCGTGCTGACGCTGGCGGACCCCGCCTATCCGCCCCTGCTGCTGGAAATTGCCGATCCGCCCCTGCTGCTGTACGTGCGGGGACGCGCGGAGCTGCTGTCGCGGCCCGGCGTGGCCATCATCGGCAGCCGTAATGCCAGCGCGCAAGGCATGCAGAACGCGGCGGCGTTCGCGCAAGCCCTTGGCGCGGCAGGGCTGACCATCATTTCCGGGCTGGCGCTGGGCATCGACACGCACGCGCACGAGGGCGGCCTGCGCAGCGAGGCTTCCACGGTGGCCGTGATCGGCACGGGCGCGGATCTCGTGTATCCGCGGCGTAATCTTGATCTGGCGCAAAGAATTGCCGAACAAGGCTGCATCGTCAGCGAGTACGCGCTGGGCTTGCCCGCCATGCCGGGCAACTTTCCACGCCGCAATCGCCTGATCAGCGGCCTGGCGCGCGGCGTGCTGGTGATCGAGGCGGCCGCGCAATCGGGCTCCCTGATCACGGCGCGCCTGGCCGGCGAGCAGGGGCGCGACGTGTATGCCTTGCCCGGCTCCATCCATGCGACTCTGGCCAAGGGCTGCCATGCGCTCATCAAGCAGGGCGCCAAGCTGGTCGAGTCGGCCGATGACGTGCTGCAGGAACTGCAGTGGCTGGGCGGCGTTCCCGGCGCGCCGCCGGCGCGGCCGGAGGGCGACACGCCGCTGCTGGCGGCGTTGGGCCACGATCCCCTCGATGCCGATACCCTGGCCGCGCGCAGCGGCCTGGACATGGGCGCGCTGATGGGCGAATTGCTGGCGCTGGAGCTGGCGGGGCGCGTGGAACGCTTGCCGGGAGGACTGTTTCAACGCTGCAAATGACAGCTTGTCACTTGTGTGGCGGCCACGCCGCACGCTTGCCCTTTGTCGGCGCGCACCCTTGTGCCCCAGCGAACTTAGCTGCTAGAGTAGAGCCATGTTCGATATCCTGGTGTACCTCTACGAGACTTATTATCGCCCCGATGCCTGCCCCGAGCCGGCAGCCCTGGCGCGCAAACTGTCGGCCGTCGGTTTCGACGACGTGGAAATTTCCGAGGCGCTCGTGTGGCTGACGGACCTGAACGCCATGGCTGGCGTCGAGCAGACGTTGACGGCCAGTTCCACGGGCACGCGTTTCTACGTGAAGCAGGAAAGCGACGTGCTGGGCACGGCCGCCATCGGCTTCATCCAGTTCCTCGAAAGCGCCAAGGTGCTCTCGCCGCTGCAGCGCGAAATCGTCATTGAACGGGCGCTGGCGCTCGACGAAGCGCCCGTTTCGCTGGGCAAGCTGAAAGTCATCGTGCTGATGCTGCTGTGGAGCCAGGGCAAGGAGCCCGATGCCCTGATGTTCGACGACCTGTTCGTCGACGACGAAGACCTGCCGCCCCGCCTGCTACACTAATAAACTGTGCCGGGCAGCGTTGCGGCGCCTTGCCCTGAACAGGTTCATGCTGCCCTGTACCGCCCGCTGCATGAGGGTTTGCCTGTCCCAGGCGCCGCTGCCGCGCCATCCCCTTTAATATGTCCGTGGCCGGCATGCCGTGCGCCGCCCCGTGCAGTTGAGCATTGTGTTTGCGCCTGAGCAGTCTTGCTTGCAGATAACTTGCCGAATTCTCCAATAGACGCTTATCATTGGCCGCTTGACAAGACCACAAGTCACAAGGCCTTGCGCAGACAAAAGCGTCGGCGCCTGGCAATGCACTGTATGATGCGCATGCTGAAACTATCCTAGAGCATTTTTCGAGACTAAAAAATATGACAAAAACCCTCATCATCGCCGAGAAGCCTTCTGTCGCGAACGATATCGCGAAGACGCTTGGCGGCTTTACCAAGCACGATGAGTACTTTGAATCGGATGAATACGTCCTGTCCTCGGCGGTCGGCCACTTGCTGGAGATCGCCGTGCCGGAAGAATTCGACGTGAAGCGCGGCAAATGGAGTTTCGCGCACTTGCCGATGATTCCACCGTATTTCGCGCTGAACCCGATCGCCAAGACGGAAGCGCGCCTCAAAGTATTAAACAAGCTGATCAAACGTAAAGACGTTACCACCCTCATCAACGCATGCGACGCGGGGCGAGAAGGCGAGCTGATTTTCCGCCTGATCGCGCAAAACGCCAAGGCCAAGCAGCCGGTCAAGCGCCTGTGGCTGCAGTCGATGACGCCGGGCGCCATCCGCGACGGTTTCGCCCACCTGCGCAGCGACGAAGAAATGCTGCCGCTGGCCGACGCGGCCCGCTGCCGCTCGGAAGCCGATTGGTTGATCGGCATCAATGGCACGCGCGCCATGACGGCGTTTAATTCGAAGGAAGGCGGCTTTTACCTGACCACCGTGGGCCGCGTGCAGACGCCGACGCTTTCCATCGTCGTCGAACGCGAAGATAAAATTAAAAAATTCGTGCCGCGCGACTTCTGGGAAGTGCGCGCCGAATTCGTCTGCGCGGCCGGCATCTATGAAGGCCGCTGGCTCGACACGAAGTTCAAGAAGGACGAGAACGATCCCGAGAAGCGCGCCGAGCGCCTGTGGAGCAAGACGGCTGCCGACTCGATCGCCACCGCCTGCCGCGGCCGCCAAGGCACCGTCACGGAAGAGTCGAAACCGACCACCTCGATGGCGCCGGGCCTGTTCGACCTGACCAGCCTGCAGCGCGAAGCGAACTCGCGTTTCGGCTTCTCGGCCAAGAACACCCTGGGCCTGGCCCAGGCCCTGTACGAAAAGCACAAGGTCTTGACGTATCCGCGTACCGATTCGCGCCACTTGCCGGAAGACTACATGCCGACCGTGCTGCAGGCGCTGGAAACGGTGAAGGACAACAGCAACTACCACCAGTTCGCCAAGCAGATCATCGACAAGGGCTGGGTCAAGCCGAACAAGCGCATCTTCGACAACACGAAGATCTCGGATCACTTCGCCATCATCCCGACGACGATTGCGCCGAAGAACCTGTCCGAGCCGGAACAGAAGCTGTACGACCTCGTCACGCGCCGCTTCATGGCCGTGTTCTTCCCGCCTGCGGAATTCCAGGTCACCACGCGCTACACGGAAGTGTCCGGCCATCAGTTCAAGACTGAAGGCAAGGTCATGACCAATCCGGGCTGGCTGGCCATCTACGGCAAGGAAGCCTCGACGGACGCGGACAAGGAAAGCAATGGCAACGGCAACCTGGTGCCCGTCGCCAAGGGCGAAACAGTGCACACGGAAAGCGTCAGCGCCAACGGCCTGGTGACGAAGCCGCCAGCGCGCTTCACGGAAGCGACCTTGCTGTCGGCCATGGAAGGCGCCGGCAAGCTGATCGACGACGACGAGCTGCGCGATGCGATGGCCGGCAAGGGTCTTGGCACGCCGGCCACCCGCGCGGCCACCATCGAGGGCTTGCTGACGGAACGCTACCTGATCCGCGAAGGCCGCGAACTGATCCCGACGGCCAAGGCGTCGCAGCTGATGACCTTGTTGAAAGGCCTGGGCGTCAACGAATTGACGGCGCCGGAGTTGACGGGCGAGTGGGAATACAAGCTGTCGCAGATGGAAAAAGGCAAGATTTCGCGCGAAGAATTCATGCGCGAAATCGCGCAGATGACGCAAATCATCGTCAAGCGCGCCAAGGAATACGATAACGACACCATTCCCGGCGACTACGCGACCCTGGAAACGCCATGCCCGAACTGCGGCGGCGTGGTGAAGGAAAACTACCGCCGTTTCGCCTGCACCAAGTGCGAATTCTCCATGAGCAAGACGCCCGGTTCGCGCCAGTTCGAGATCGCCGAAGTGGAACAATTGCTGAAGGACCGCACCATCGGCCCGCTGCAAGGCTTCCGCTCGAAGATGGGCCGTCCGTTCGCCGCCATCCTGCGCATCGTGCGCGATGAAGAAATCAAGAATTTCAAGCTGGAATTCGATTTCGGCCAGAACGACGAGAGCGAAGATGGCGAAGGCATCGATTTCACGGGCCAGACGCCTGTGGGACCGTGCCCCAAGTGCAATGCCGGCGTGTACGAAATGGGCCTGGCCTATGTGTGCGAACACAGCGTGGCCAAGCCGAAGACGTGCGACTTCCGCAGCGGCCGCATCATCTTGCAGCAGGAAATCTTGCCGGAACAAATGGCAAAACTGCTCAACGATGGCAAGACCGACTTGCTGCCGGGCTTTGTTTCCCAGCGCACGCGCCGTCCGTTCAAGGCTTTCCTCGTACGGGGCAAGGATGGCAAGGTGAGCTTCGAATTTGAAGAGCGCAAGGCCAAGCCTGGCGCGAAGACCAAGGTAGCCGCTGCCGAGGTCGAAGGCGAAGAAGGCGCGGCGCCAGCGAAGAAAACGGCCGTCAAGAAAGCGGCAGCCGTCAAAAAGGCGCCGGCCAAGAAAGCCACGGCCGTGAAAAAGCCGGCCGCCAAGAAGGCGCCGGCGAAGAAGGCAGCGGCAGCGGCGGAGTAATCCGCGGCGGCATCTGCCGACATCAGGAAGCCAGGGATCGTTCCCTGGCTTTTTTTATGCGTATGAGGGGTCAGCCCCCGCCTGTTGAAGCCGGCTCCACCAGGCCCATTTCCCTCAGCACGTCATGGGCCGAGCGGAAGGCGTCGATGGCCAGCGGCATGCCGCAGTACACGGCCGCGTGCAGCAGCACTTCCTGGATTTCCTGCATGGATGCGCCATTGTTGACGGCGCCGCGCACGTGGCCGCGCAGCTCCTGGGCGCGGCCCAGGGCCGTCAGCATGGCAATCGTGGCCAGGCTGCGGGTTTTCAGGTCCAGGCCGTCGCGGCACCAGGTCGTGCCCCAGGCGTTGCGCGTGACGAAGTCCTGCAGGGGCGCCGTGAAGGCGTCCACCTGGGCGAAGGCGCGCTCGACGAAGGCGTCACCCATCACTTGTTTGCGCATGCGCAAACCGTTCTCGAATTGTTCATCCATGCCGCGCTCCCGTTGCTGTACGCTTTCGATACTAGCGAGCCGGCATGGGGTGGTCAAGCTTAGTCGAGATAGTCCGAGTATTCGCGCTGCGCGTAATTCTGCAAATTCGCCCACGGCTGCGCCTTGCTGACGCTCGGCTGCAGCTTGACGTCGACGCGGCGATAGAAGGTATTCGCGCGGTCGCCGCTTTCGATGATCAGCGGAATCTGTTTTTGCTCATCCCACAGGATACGCTGGAACACGCCATTCTTTTCCACTTCGCGCCAGCGCGCGCCCGGCACGTTCGACGCCTGTTTCGCCAGGGGCATGGCGGCCACCAGCTTCGGGTCCAGCAGATAAAAACTGTTTTCCCAGGAACCGTCGAAATTGACGTTCTCGTACTCCGCCTTCGGAATGGAGACGACGATCTTGTCGTGCGCATCGATGTATTCCACGCGCACCGTGTTCTTTTCCAGCGTCACGTGACGGGGAATGAGCACGGGGTTGAAGTGCTTGTGTTCGTGCTGCGTGGCCGCGGTCGACGTCTTCAGCGCCACTTTCCTGTTCTCGCCATGGCTGTGGCCGGCATGCGCGTCGGTGGCCGGCGCCAGCACGCGCTCGACCCATACGTGGCCGGGGCGGCGCAGCATCTTTTCTTCGTAGCGGCTTTCGCGCGTCACGCCTTCGGGCGTCAGGACGCGGCTGTAATAGGTGATGCCCAGGTCCAGGTCGGCAGGGGCGGCGGGGGCCGCCTGTGCGGTAGCCGCGAAGCCGGCGGCGAGGAGGATGGCGATCAGGGTCGGTTTCATGGTGCTGCCTTTTTGTGCAAAGGGGGCGGAGGGCATACGCCATCCGCCCCGGTGGGGGTTACGCTGCCTGTGCTACATCAAAAGCCGAATGCGGCCTTCAGCAGGTCAAATACCTTGGTGTTGTCCAGGGTGCCCTTGAAGGCCTTGGCGCCGGCGCCCGTGGCCAGCAGCTTGACGTCGCCGCCGCCATGGGTTTCACTGGCCAGGCGCACGCCTGTTTCTTGCAGGTAGTTGTCTTTCAGGGCCGTGGCGCTGTCGACGTTGCTGCGCAGGTCAGGGCGGTTCGGGCCATTGCCGAACACCAGCGTGGTGTAGGTATTGCCATCGGCATCCTTGCTCGGCTGGTTATCCTTGTAGCCGCGGTTGATGTCGAGGATAGGATTGCCGCGCTTGCCGTAGCCGTTGAACGCCAGGGTGTGGTCATGGTCGGCCGTGACGATGATCAGGGTATTGGCCAGCGTCGGATCGGTTTCCTTGATCTTGGCGATGGCCGCCTTGATGGCGTCGTCGAAGGCGATGGTGTCCGTCAGCGCGCGCTTGGCATTGATGCCGTGCAAGGCGTGGTCGATACGGCCGCCTTCGACCATCAGGAAGTAGCCATTGGTGTTTTTCGACAGCAAGTCCATGGCCTTCAGCGTCATTTCCGTCAGGCTAGGCTGGGTCGCGCCTTCGCCCAGCGGCGGCGTGGCGGTGCGGTCCAGCTCATATTCCAGGTGGCTGCGGGTGCTGTACAGGCCGATGAACTTCTTGCCGCTTGGCGCTGCCGCCATTTCCGCTTTCGTCGCGGCCACGGTGTAGCCCTTGGCGGCAAATTCGCTCAAGAGGTCGCGGCCGTCGGCGCGGCCGTACTTGTTGCCGGCCGACCATGGCGTGAAGTGGTTGCGGCCGCCACCCATCAGCACGTCGACGCCGTCGCCCAGGGCGGCGTTGTAGCCCGTGCCGCCCGGCACCGTTTGCGCGGCGATCGCGTATTGCGCATTGCGGTTGCAGATGTGCGAGAAGGTCGTCGCCGGCGTGGCGTGCGTCAGTTCCGTGGTGGTGATGGCGCCCACGGCCTTGCCCTTGGCTTTCGCCAGTTCCAGGATGGTCGGCACGGTCTTGCCGCCGGCCGGGCAGTTATCCACGCCCAGGTTGCCGTTGGCGTCGCGGCTGGGTTCCTTGGCGATCGTCTCCTGCGCCATCGAGATGACTTCATTGTTCATCTTGACGCCGGTCATGTAGGCGGCCATCGAGGGCGCGCTGTCCGTCGTTTGCGCATCGTTCGAGAACGTCTTGATGCGCGCCGTGCGCTCCAGCGTGTCCATCGCCAGGCTGCCTTCTTCCTTGTACTGGTAGATGCGCGCTGCCGTCACGACGGAGGGGCCCATGCCGTCGCCGAGGAAGAAGATGACGTTCTTGGCGTCGGCGGCGTAGGCGCCGTTGGCAACGCTGGCGGCCACGAGGGTGGTCAGCAAGGAGAGTTTCAATGCATGTTTCATGTGCTTGTCCAATTCTGATGTCTTGGTGATTACAGACCGCCGGCGGTCTTGACCAGGCCGAATACTTTGGTGTTGTCGATGGTGCCCAGGAAGGTGTCCGCACCTTTGCCGATGGCGCCCAGGAAGACGTCCGTGCCGCCGTGGGTTTCATTGCCGGCCGTCGTGCGTATCACGGCTTCCTGGTGATAGGTGTTGGCGCTGGTGACGGTTTCGTCGAGGCTGGCCATGGCGGCGCGGCTCGATTGCGTGCGGTTTTCACCATTGCCGAAGCCGATGATGGAATACGGTGCGCCGTCCAGGTCCTTTTCGACCGCGCCGGTGACGTAGTTCTTCACCACGCCCAGCACGCCCGCGTTGCCGGCAGCCGTCTTGCCCGTGCGCTTGGCGTAGCCGTTCAGCACCAGGGTGTGGTCGTGGTCGGCCGTGACGACGATCAGGGTATTGGCCAGGGTCGGATCGGTGAGCTTGGCCTTGTCGATGGCGGCCTTGATGGCGTTGTCGAAAGCGACGGTGTCCTGCAGGGCCTTCTTGGCCGTGGTTTCATGCAGCGCATGGTCGATGCGGCCGCCTTCGACCATCAGGAAGTAACCCTTCTTGTTTTTTGCCAGCACGTCCATCGCCTTGGTGGTCATTTCCGCCAGGCTAGGTTCCTTGGCCGCATCGCGGTCCAGGTCGTAGCTCATGTGGCTGGAAGTGAACACGCCGAACAAGCGGTCCGTCTTGGCCGCATCGACGGCCTTGAAGTCGGTGGCGTTGTTGGCGACGGTGTAGCTCTTCGCCTTCAGTTCGGCGATCAGGTCGCGGCCGTCGGAACGCTTGCCGCCATCCTTGAACTGCGTGAAGAATTGCGCGCCGCCGCCCAGCACCACTTCCAGGCCCGTCGTGCCCAGGGCGCTGTTGTAGCCCGTGCCGCCCGGCACCAGGGCCGCGGCGATATCGTTTTCCAGGTCGCGGTGGCAGATGTGCGAGTAGGTGGCGGCCGGCGTGGCGTGCGTCACGCGCGCCGTGCTGACGACGCCGGCGGCGAAGCCCTTGGCCTTGGCCAGTTCCAGCAGGGTGGTGGCAGGCGTGCCGTTGCCGGTGCCGCATTTGTTGACCAGCTTGTTGCCATTCGCATCCGTGCCCGGATCGATGGCCACCGTGTTGGCCGACATGGAAATGACTTCATTGTTCATCTTGACGCCGGTCATGTAGGCGGCCATCGATGGCGCGCTGTCCGTCACTTGCGCATCGTTCGAGAAGGTCTTGACGAAGGCCGTTTCCGGTAGGGTGTCCATCGTCAGCGAGCCTTCTTCGCCCACCGAGTAGATGCGCGCGGCCGTCATGGTGGTCAGGCCCATGCCATCGCCGAGGAAGAAGATGACGTTTTTCGGCGGCGCTTCCACCACCACATCGTCTTTTTTACTGTCGCTGCCGCAGGCGGCCAGCATCAGGGTGATAGCGACGCTGCAACCAGCGACGGAAATTTTTCTGCGTGTCATGTGATTCATCCGGCTAGGTTTGAAAGAGCTAGCAAGATAACAATCCAATGTGACAGCCTCATGACGATGTGACACGTTTTGTGACGGCGCTATGCCGTTGCCGTGATTGTCGTTTTAAGGGGCGTTTAGCCTGGAAAAATACACTGTGCCGTGCAAGGTGGCGCCAATCCGGTGGCGCGGCAGCGCTTATTGCATCGACTTACGCAATAAACTATTGCGCTTTATCGGGTTTTTCTACCGATTCAAGCAACGTAAGATGCCTGCATCCCCATCTACTTCGTGAAGGCGCACCATGTTCTCCAAATCCATCAGCAGCGTTCTTGTTTCCACCCTGTTTGCCGCCGGCGCCGCCTCGGCCGCCGCTGGCGCGCCCTTGACACTGGACGTCTTCAATCCGGGCGAAGCCGCCATCTTCCCCGTCGCCTCCGTGCTGGTGGCGGGCCAGCATGACGCCGTGCTCATCGATGCGCAGTTTTCGCGCGCCGAAGCGCAAAAGCTGGTGGAAAAGATCCGCGCCAGCGGCAAGAAACTGACCACCGTCTACATCAGCCACAGCGATCCCGACTTTTACTTCGGCCTGGACGTGATCAAGGCAGCGTTCCCGCAGGCCAGAATCGTCGCCACGCCGGAGACCGTGGCGGAAATCCGCCGCAAGGCCGACGCCAAGGTCGCCTACTGGGGCCCCATCCTGAAGGACAATGCGCCGCACGCCATCGTCATTCCGCAAGCCCTGAAGGGCAAGCGCATCACCCTGGAAGGGCAGTCGCTGGACATCGCCGGCCCGACGCCCTCGCGCACCTATGTGTGGATTCCGTCGATCAAGGCCGTCGTCGGCGGCGTGGTGCTGTTTGGGAACCTGCACGTGTGGACGGCCGATACGCAAAGCCTGCAGTCGCGCCAGGATTGGCTCAAGACGCTCGACGGCATCACCGCGCTGAAACCCGTCACGGTCGTACCCGGCCACTTCAAGGTAGGCTCGCCCATGACGCCCGACAGCATCGGCTTTACGCGCGACTACCTGGTGACGTTCGAGGCGGAAACGGCGAAGGCGGCCAATTCGGCCGCCCTGATCGCCGCCATGAAGCAGCACTACCCGCAACTAGGCCTCGATGGCGCGCTGGAAACCAGCGCCAAGGTCGCCAAGGGCGAGATGAAGTGGTAACCAGGTGGTAAAAACTGCCGCGCGGCGCCCGCACTGGCCGCGCGGGGTTGACTGAAACGCATTCAAGAATCAAGGAGCCAACATGGCCAACCCTACACTGCATTACATTTTCGATCCCCTGTGCGGCTGGTGCTACGGCGCCGCGCCGCTGGTCGAGGCGGCGCGCGCCGTGCCCGGCCTGACGCTGGCCTTCCACGGCGGCGGCATGATGACGGGCAGTAATCGCCGCCAGATCACGCCCGCCTGGCGCGGCTATGTGCTGCCGCATGACCGGCGCATCGAGCAATTGTCCGGCCAGCCGTTTGGCGACGCCTACCTGAACGGCTTGCTGAACGACACGACGGCCATGATGGATTCCGAACCGCCGATCACGGCCATCCTGGCGGCCGAGGCGCTGGCGGGCAAGGGCCTGGACATGCTGCAGCGCGTGCAGCGCGCCCATTACGTGGAAGGCTTGCGCATCGCCGACGTGCCCGTGCTGGTGGTGCTGGCGCAGCAGCTGGGCATGGATGGCGATGCTTTCCAGGCGGAGTATGCGCGGCAGGCGGGCGCGGCCACGCAGCGGCACATCGATGCCAGCCGTGCCTTGCTGGCGCGGGTGGGCGGGCAGGGCTTTCCCACCTTCGTGCTCGACGATGGCACGGGCAAGCTGTCCGTCATCGACATCGGGGGCTTTCTGGGCCAGCCGGGCAAGCTGCAGGCGCAGCTGGGCGGCGTGTGCGACGCGGCCGGATGCGCCCTCTAGGGGTATATTGTAAATATCTATCGAATCGATAAAATCAATTAGCTTTTCCTTTGTTGTTGACCTCGTTACACTGATCCCATCAGTCAACAACGAAGGAAAAGCAGCCATGAGTCAACAGCCGCCATTGAGCACCGCGTCGGGCATTCCCGTCGCCGACAACCAGAATTCCATCAGCGCCGGCCCCCGCGGCCCCCTGCTGCTGCAAGACTTCCACCTGATCGAAAAACTCCAGCATTTCAACCGCGAGCGCATCCCCGAGCGCGTCGTGCACGCGAAAGGTTCGGGCGCCTACGGCACCTTCACCGTCACGCACGACATCTCGCGCTACACCAAGGCCAGGCTGTTCAGTGAAGTGGGCAAGCAGACGGCCACCTTTGCCCGCTTTTCCACCGTCGGCGGCGAACGCGGCAGCGCCGACACGGAACGTGACCCGCGCGGCTTCGCCGTGCGCTTCTATACGGAAGAGGGCAACTGGGACCTGGTCGGCAACAACACGCCCATGTTCTTCATCAAGGACCCGATCAAGTTCCCCGACTTTGTGCATACGCAAAAGCGCGATCCGCAAAGCAACCTGAAATCGGCGGAAATGATGTTCGACTTCTGGAGCCACGCGCCGGAAAGCCTGCACCAGGTCACCATGCTGTTCTCGGACCGCGGCACGCCGGACGGCTACCGCCACATGGACGGCTTCGGCAGCCACACGTATAGCTTGATCAATGCCGACGGCCAGCGCGTGTACGTGAAATGGCATTTCAAGACGCGCCAGGGCATCAAGAATTTACCTGCGGCGGAGGCTGGCCGCCTGGCCGGTGCCGACCCCGACTACGCCCAGCGCGACCTGTTCGGCGCCATCGCACGCGGTGATTTCCCCCAGTGGGAAGTCAAGCTGCAGGTGGCGACGCAGGAGCAGCTCGATGCATGGGAGCAGCGCACGGGCTGGAACCCGTTCGACTTGACGAAGGTGTGGCCGCATGCGGACTTCCCGCTGCTGCCCGTGGGGATTTTCGAGCTGAACCGCAACCCGGACAATTACCACGCGGAAGTCGAGCAGGCCGCGTTTTCGCCAGCCAACGCCGTGCCCGGCATGGGATACTCGCCGGACAAGATGCTGCAAGGCCGCCTGTTCGCCTACCACGACGCCCAGCTGTACCGCGTCGGCACGAACCACCAGCATCTGCCCGTGAACGCGGCCCGCTGCCCCTTCCATAACCAGCAGCGCGATGGCGGCATGGCCATCCACAATGGCGGCGCGGCGCGCAACTATGCCAACGTGGCGGCGGCCGGCACGCAGCCGCAGGGGCTGGGCCATGGCGAGCCGGCGCTGGCGCTGGACGGCGGCGCGGCGCGCTACGACGGACGCGGCGTGGAAGACGACTACACGCAGGCCGGCAACCTGTTCCGCCTGATGTCGCCCCAGGCAAAGCAGAACCTGTTCGACAACCTGGCAGGACCGTTGAGCCAGGTGCGCCCGGAAACCCTGCAGCGCCAGCTGGGCCACTTCGACCGGGCCGACCCCGCCTACGGCGCCGGCGTGCGGACCGCCCTGCAGGCGCGTGGCGTAGCCCTGTAATTGCGTGTTGCAGGCGGAACAAGTTGGTTCCGCCTGTTGTTGATCTGGCACAAATTAGAGCTTGATATCAAATATTGCCGTATGGACATATTTACCTTCCATGCGTAGACTTGTCGGTCTGATGATCGCGCCGCCTTCCTGGCGGCGCCCTGACTAGAGAGTCTTGCAAAATGAATATGGCGAAGTTGTCGGTGCATGGGGACGACCCCACGCTCAGCTCCATCCTCGAAGTCTTGCCCACGGACCCGGAGCGGCAATGGCGCAAGGGCGAGCCGAAGGCGGGCGGCCGCGTCTACCTCGATTCCGGCTTTGAAGTGGTGATCGCGCAGGCGGCCAAGTCGCAAGTGCTGCCCTCGCGCGTGCGCACCTACCTGGCGGAATGCCGCTCGCGCGGCGTGACGTTCACCATGCCGCGCATCGTGGCGGAACTGCAACTGGAGCTGAATGGCGACGACACGCTCGACGCTCCCCTCGACCTGACCCTGGCCGACATGCAGCACCTGACGGAAATGGGCATCAGCCTGAGCCTGGTGACGCGCGCCGCCGCCTGAATCCGTGTGACAGCCCAAAAAAATGGCCGCCCTGAACAGGCGGCCATTTTTCGTCACGGTTCGTCGATCTCGACGGTGATCATATTGTCGTCCGGCTTGCGGTCGATCAATTTGTTGTCAGGATCGATGCCCGCCTTGCCGGGCCGGCTGCCGACGATGACGGTATAGCTCGCTTCGCGCGCCGTCATGCGCTGGCGTTCGCGCAGCAGCGGATGGCCATTCGCATCGTCGACGCCGATCTCGATCAGGTCGTGCAGCGGCGCTTCCTGCTCTTCGCCCTGCGCCCCTGCCGTCAATTTGCTGGCCTGTACCTTCACGGTGACGACATATTTGCCATCGCTGCGTTTCGTCGCCGCAGCCGACAGGGCGCGGTTGTCGAACAGCACGATTTTTTCGAACAGGTCGTCGATCAGGTAAGCCTGTTCGGGCGGCGTGACCTGGCGCAGGCCGCTTATCAGAGCCGTCACGCTGGCATAGGGCGGGCCTTGCTGGCCATAGGTCTTGAGCAGCTCGCGCAGCACGCCGTTGACCTTGTCCTCGCCGATGATGTCCTGCAGCAAGTACATGGCCAGGCTGCCCTTGTGGTAGTGGATGTAGTCCTGGTTTTCATTGTCGGCCAGCGGCAGTTCCTGCCGGCGTTCCTCGCTGCGCCCCATCAGGTATTGATTCAGGTCATAGTGCAGGAAGCGGCGCATCCTGGACGGTCCCACGTTTTTCTTCATCACCATCAGGGCCGAGTACTCGGCCAGCGTTTCGCTGAGCACGGTGGCGCCCCGCGTGTTGCCGCCCACCAGCTGATGCGCCCACCACTGGTGCGCCACTTCATGCGCCGTGATGTAGAACGGATAATCGAGGTCCTTCGGGTTGCGGTCGTCGACCCTGGCGATGAAGCCCAGTCCTTCCGAATACGGAATGGTATTCGGGAACGACTGCGCATACATGGCGTAGCGGGGGAATTCGACGATGCGCAGGATCTTGTGCTGGTAGGGGCCGAAGTTCTTCGTGTAGTACTCGAGCGCTTCCTTGCTGCCACGCACGAAGCGGTCCAGGTTGAACTCATGGCCCGGGTGGTAATACACGTCGATGGCCACGTCTTGCCAGCGCTCGTGCCTGACGGCGTAGCGGGCCGACTGGAACGAGTAAAAGTTCAGGATGGGCTGGTCCATCGTGTAATGGAAATAATGGCGGCCATTGGCGATCCAGTCGTTGTCCAGCATGCCCGGCGCGATGGCCGTCTGGCCGTCGACGGTGCTGACGGTGGCGTCGAAACGGATGCGGTCGGCGTCGTTGCTGACGTAATTGTCGGCCAGCCCCCGCGCATCGTCGCGCGGCAGGGCGCGCGCGCGGGGCGGCAAGCCGTGTTTCTTGCGGTCGCGCGGGTCCGTCAGTTCCAGCTGGGGCTGGTAGCCGATGTGCGGCAGCACGGCATTCGTGAAGAAAGTGCCGTTGGCCACGACGGGCGTGTCCTGGCCCAGGCCGAAGATGCCGCGCGGTGCATAGGAAATGTCGAAATCGAGGCCCAGGGTGGCGCCCGGCGCCAGCGGCGCGGCCAGACGGTAGCTGTAAAAGCCCAGCTTGCTGTCATCGAGGCCGGGATGCACGCGCGCATCGAAGCGCAGGCGCATGGTGGCCGTGGGATCTTGCTGCACAAAAATGTGGCTGATGGGCAAGCTGGTCTTGTTCTGCAGCTCGAAGCGGCCCTTCACGGCCAGGCTGCGCTGCCCCGGATAGATGGCCACGTCGAGTTTCACGTCGGTGATGCGCGGCTGCGGCGTGGCGGCAAACTTGCGGTACTGGCGCTCGAAGCTGGCCCGGTCCGCGTCGCGGGCAAATTCGGACTTGTAATCGTTGGCTACGTGGAAGGTGTAGAACAGCACGGCGCCGGCGCCCGTGAAGATCAGGGCGCCGATGGCAAAGCTGGCCAGCACGCCCTGCGTCAGGCCATGGCGCGCCAGGCGCAGGCGGATGCGCCAGCTATCCTGCGCGCCGCGGGGCCAGAACAGCAGCGCCAGCACCGTCAGCATGACGGCCGCGCCACTCCAGTACAGCAAGTACCAGCGCTCGCGCAACACAAAGTGGCCGGCGCCGTTCATGGCCGAATACACGACGTCCGGCGTGCTGGCGTACAGCAGCAGCGGGTCGCCCAGGCCCAGCGAGGCAAAGCTGAGGCTGGCGATGTGGTAGAGGATCATGGCGAAATATGCCAGGTACTTGTGATTGATCACGACCTGCAGGAAGATGGCCAGCACGGCGATCAGTGCGTAGTAGGGCAGGTGCGACAGGAACAGCGATTCCACATACAGGCCGGGGTCGAGGCGGTAATAGCCCTTGAAGACCTGGATCGACATGCCGCACAGCATGATGACCACGCTCAGCACGGCTTGCAGTCCCACCAGCGCACACAGTTTCGACAGCAGGGGCAGCCAGTTCGGCACGGGCAGGGCGTCGAGCATCAGACTGGTGCCCGCTTCCCGTTCGCGCCACACCAGTTCGCCCGCATAGAAGGTGGTGATGACCAGCATGAACAGGGCGAACGAGGAGCTGACCATCTCCAGCACCTTTTCCGTGACGGGATAGGTATTCGTGCCGTAGATGGAACCCATGTCCAGCGCGCCTGCATACATGGTCAGCACGCCGGCCAGCACGATGACGACAAAATAGATGTTCTTGATGGTTTCGCGCAGGTTCAGCCAGCTCATCTTGAGGAGCAGGGCGGCCAGGCTGCGCTGCGCAAAGTCCGGCGCTTCCTGCGTGTCCAGGGAGGCGTGCGACAGGCGCAGGGGCGCGTCGCCGTCGCTGCGGCGCTTGGCGGCGCCCGCGTCCGTCGTTGCGTGGAACTGGAAGCGCCAGTAGCCCAGCAGCAAGGCCACGAGGGCGAAGCCGGACCAGATGGCGCGGTTCAGCAGGTACACGCCTTCCAGCGTGACCAGGCGCGTGTTGCGCTCCGCATTTGGCCAGTATTCCGTCAGGCGTATCAGCGCCGTGGTGCCGAAGGGGTCGATCAGGGCAGCCAGGGTCTTGTAGTCCAGGTCGCGCGCCAGCGAGGGCGCCACCAGGTAGCCGATCAGCATGACTACCGAGCTGATGTACACGGGCAGCATGCGCCGCGTCAGGGCCGCGATGACGAAGAAGATGGCGCCGAAGATGAACAGGTTCGGCAGCAGGGTAAACACGTAGGGCATCAGGTAGGCCAGCGCCCGTTGCGGCCCCAGCCGTTCCGGGTCGATGCCGGGCAGCCAGGCGCCCAGCCAGGCGCCGATCACGATGCTGGAAAACACCACGGCCAGCACCAGCCAGGCGCCGAGGAAGCGGCCGAAGACATACTGGTATTTCTTGATCGGCGCGCTGAAGAAGAAATGCTGCATGCCGTACTCGAAATCCTGCTGCACCGAGCGGCCCATCATGGCGGCCACCACCACGGCGCCGAAGCAGCCCAGCACGCTGCACGTGAAGGCCAGCGAACGGGGGGCGTTGATCAGGAACTTGCCGCCGAAACTGATGCTCGCTTCCTTGAAGACGCCGCCGGCGGCCGCCATCCACAGCATGGCCAGGGCCAGGAACATGGCGAAATACACCCAGGTGGACAGCAGCTTGAGCCGCTGCCGCGCTTCGAAGCGGGCGATGGCAAACATGGCTGCCTCCTCAGTCGCACTGCGGGGCGACGCGGTGGCGCCCCGCAATGGTGGCGAAATACAGGTCTTCCAGGTCGCCGATGGCTTCCTCGAAGCCGTCGCCCGGGTCGTCGTCGCTGTAGACGTGGATCAGGGTGCGGCCCGACAGCAGGCGCGTGGAAATGACGGCGTGGCGCTGCTGGAAGCTGGCCAGCTCCTTCTTGTCGACGAAGCGCGCCCAGATCTTGCAGCTGACTTCGTCGATCAGTTCCTGGGTTTTGCCGCACAGCAGCAAATGGCCCTTGTTGATGATGGCCATGTTGGCGCACAGGTCGGCCACGTCGGAGACGATGTGGGTCGACAGGATCACCGTCTTGTCTTCGCCGATGTCGGACAGCAAATTGTGGAAGCGCACGCGCTCCTGCGGGTCGAGGCCGGCCGTCGGTTCGTCGACGATGATCAGCTTGGGGTCGCCCAGCAGGGCCTGGGCGATGCCGAAGCGCTGGCGCATGCCGCCGGAAAAGCCGCCCAGGCGCTGGTGGCGCACGTCGAACAGATTGGTTTGCTGCAACAGACCGTCGACCACTTCACGCCGGCGCGCCCGCTGCGACAGCCCTTTTAACATGGCGAAGTGGTCCAGCAGCTCGTAGGCCGTCACCTTCGGGTACAGGCCGAAGTCCTGCGGCAGGTAGCCCAGCAGGCGGCGCACCTCGTCCTTGTCGTCGAGCACGTCATAGTCGCCGAAGAAGACCGAGCCGGAATCGCATTCCTGCAGGGTGGCCAGGGTACGCATCAGGGTCGACTTGCCGGCGCCGTTCGGCCCCAGCAGGCCAAACATGCCTGGCGGGATCGTCAGCGAAACGTTGTCCAGCGCCACCACGCCATTCGCGTAGGTCTTCGACAATTTGCGGATCTGCAATTCCATACAACTCCTTGCTCATGCTGTTGCAGCCCCGCGCTGCGGGACTTCTCTATGCTGGCATTGTATTGAATTTAAGACGTACTGGGCAGTTGCATGCGATGCACGGCATTTTCGCGTGCCCAGAGTGCAGTTGGACGGGGTGGGCGGCGCGCCGGCGGCGGGGAGCAGATTGCCCCGCTGGCGCGCCGCCTGCGCATTAGTTACGGAACAGTACTGACTCCCGGTTAAACCACCAGCGGCACAGCATCAGCAGGGCGCCGGCGATGACGGTGGTCGAGGCAAGGATCACGCCGAACATGCGGTAATCCATGGTGCCTTTCACCAGTTCCTTCATGGCCAGCGACACGTTGGTCAGCGGCACCATGGCCCAGATCCAGTTCAGCTCGACGCCAGGCAGCATGGCCGTCACCGTGGGCAGGATGACGAACAGCATCAGCGGCGTGATCATGCCGGCCGCTTCCTTGTAGCTTTTCGCATAGATCGAGATGGAGAGCAGCAGCGAGGCGAAGATGGCGGCCGTGGGCACCAGCATCAAGGTGACCATGGCCAGGTCCGGCAAGCCGATGCTGTGCACCAGGATGGCCATGTGGCCTTCCAGCGAACTGCCGAAGATGGCCAGCAGGATGCCCATGCTGCCCACCATCAGCACGGCGGACGTCATGCCGACGGTAAACAGCACGAGGAACTTGGCCAGCACGATGGCGCTGCGCGGCACCGGGGCCAGCAACAGGGTTTCCAGCGTGCCCCGCTCCTTTTCGCCCGCGCCCAGGTCGATGGCCGGGTACATGGCCGCCGTCAGGCACACCATCAGCAGCAGGTAGGGCACCATGCCGCCGATGATAGCGCCCATCTGCTCGCGCTCGTTGGCCGTCGATTTCTTGTCGAGCACGATGGGATTGAGGGCAAAGGCCAGCTGGGCGGGACTCAGGTTCAGGGTCGAGAGGGCGCCTTCGCGCAGCCCCGCGTTGTAGGCGTCGACGATCTCGCGCACGCGCTGGTGCGTCACGTCCACGGAGCTGGCGCTGTTGTAGTGCAGCGTGACCTTGGCCTGTTCTTGTTGCTTCAACGTATCTTCAAAATGCGGCGGGATGACCACGGCGAACTTGATGGTGTCGTCGCCGATGGCGCGGCGGATTTCCGCCTCGCTGGCCAGCGGCACTTCGCGCAGGTTGTGCTGCTGCGCAAAACGCGCGCTCAAGCCCGGCGAATGGTCCTTGCCGAACAGGGCATAGCGCATTTCCGCCGTCTTGGCGTTCTTGAACATATTGCTGGAAACATAAGCGAAGCCGCCAAAGATCAGCGGCATGGCAAAGATGGGGATGAGGATGGTGAAGATCAGCGTCTTGCGGTCGCGCGTGAGCTCCAGCAACTCTTTCAGATAAATGGTCCACATGGCATCACGCTCCCTGGTTGATGACGCTGACGAAGGCGTCGTACAAGTCCGCGCTGCCGCCCAGATGGCGCAGCGCGTCGATGGTGCCGTTGAAGGCGGTGGTGCCGCGGTTGATGATGCAGACCCGGTCGCACAGCTTTTCCACCTCGTGCAGGTGGTGCGTGGAGAAGATCAGCGGCACGCGCAGCGCCTTGTAGCTGGCGATGAAGTCGAGCAGGATCTTGGCCGACATCACGTCCAGGCCCGTGGTCGGCTCGTCGAGGATCACCACCTGCGGCTCGTGCACGACGGTGCGGGCGATGGCACACTTTTGTTTCATGCCCGTCGACAACTGATCGGCCCGCTTGCCGCCGTATTCCTCCATCTGCAGCAGGGAAAACAGCTCGTCGCAGCGGCGTTTCAGCTTGTCGGCCGGCATGCCGTGCAGGCGGCCAAAGTATTCCACGTTCTCGCGCGCCGTCAGGCGGCCATACAGGCCCGTCGAGCCGGACAGGAAGCCGATGCTCTGGCGCGCCACCAGCGGCTGCTGCAGCACGTCGACGCCATTGACGAGGGCGCTACCCGCATCGGCCTGCAAGGCCGTCGACAGCAGGCGCAGGGTGGTGGTCTTGCCGGCGCCATTCGGCCCCAGCAAGCCCAGCACTTCGCCGGGGGCGCAGCTGAAACTGACGTCGCGCACGGCATGGAACCAGCCGTCGTGTTCGCGTGGATCGCTGATGTGCACGGCCTTGCCCTTGTGGGGCGGCATGCGGAAACGTTTTGCCAGGTGCTTGACCTCAATCATGTGCATCATCCATTCGACAGGGAGGAGCTAGAGTAGCATGTAAAAAATGTAACTTGCAAGATGGAAATATCGTTTGATCTATTGAAAAAAACAGCATCTTCATGCAAGCTGGCCCGGTGGGCGCCAGCGGACGGCGCGGGAGAGGGCAATGCAAACGATCGATCAGGCGATGCAGGACAAGGTACTGGCCGTGGCGCGCGCCGGCATGACCAGCGCCGAAGCCATCGGTTTCTTCCGCGTCAGCCTGGGCCTGTACTACCTGGCGGGACTGATGACGGAGGAAACCCTCGATTTCAAGCAGATCGACGCGCAGTACAACCGTTTCATCTACCACTCGCTAGGTGGCGGGCACAGCATTGCCAGCGTGCTGCAATTCATGAGCGGCGAGAAAGTCTTGCGCGTCCTGCAGTCGGAACGCTTCCTCGCCGCGTTTGCCCGGCACTGCCCGGACATTCCCGTCGACAGCATTTCCTTCCTGATTTCACTGAACCTGGGCGTGGCGAAAAGCCTGTCCGGCCTCGACGCCGTCGGCCCCGTGGTGGACTGGATCGAGCAGGAAAAAGCGCGCACAGGTCAATAAAGCCCCGTTTGCCCTGCGCGCTGCATGGGGACGCCTGGCCGTGATGGTCCTATAATTCATGTTTTCCCTTACATGAATAGCCACGATGAGCGCGAAGCCTTACTTTGACCCCCTGGATCGTTTGATTGTCGGCGCCGACAAGGCCTTGCGCGTCATCGCGGGCGTGGCGTCCGCCTCGCGCCCTTCGCCGGCCGCGCACGCGCCCGATGCGGCATTGAGCCCGGCCGAGCAGCGCCACAGCGCCGGCTTGATGCGCGTCAACCATGTCGGCGAAGTCTGCGCGCAAGCCCTGTACAACTCGCAGGCCCGCTATGCGCACAGCGCCGCCATCCGCGCCCAGTTCGACGAAGCGGGCCGCGAAGAGGAAGACCACCTGGCCTGGACGGCGCAGCGCCTGACGGAGCTGGGCTCGCGTCTGAGCCTGCTCAATCCCCTGTGGTATGCGGGGTCCTTTGCGCTGGGCACGATTGCCGCGCGCATGGGCGACGGCCGCAGCCTGGGTTTTGTCGTGGAAACGGAACGCCAGGTGGAAGCGCACCTGGCCAGCCACCTGCAGGAATTGCCCCCGCAGGATGCGAAATCGCGCGCCATCGTCAAGCAGATGGCCATCGATGAAGTGGAACACGGCGCCGCCGCCCAGCGACTGGGCGCCATCGATACCCCGGCGCCCGTCAAGGCGCTGATGGGGCTGATGGGGAAAGTCATGACCAAGACGGCGTATTATATTTAAAACAAAGGCGCTCCGAAGAGCGCCTTTTTTATGCATGCCTGAGACGTGAAACGCCTGGCAAAACCGTAGCGAGCGGAAGGGAGAGGTGGTCGAGAAGCGCAACCGTGCTGGAGAACGGTGAGCATCGCAGGCCGCCTATACCGACGCGCAGCAGGTTTGGTCAGGCACTTTCCTCGATGATCTCGAAGGAATGCGTGATCTCCGCGGTTTTCGCCAGCATGATCGATGCTGAGCAGTATTTGTCATGCGACAAGGCCACGGCCCGTTCCACGGCCGTCGGTTTCAAAGACTTGCCCCGCACGGTGAAGTGGAAGTGGATCTTGGTGAACACTTTCGGATCGGTCTCGGCGCGGTCGGCCTTCAGGGTCACTTCGCAGCCACTGACGGCTTCGCGCCCCCGTTTCAGGATCAGCACCACGTCATAGGCGGTGCAGCCGCCCGTGCCCAGCAAGACCATTTCCATGGGGCGCGGCGCCAGGTTATGGCCGCCGCCGTCGGGCGCGCCATCCATGGTCACCAGGTGGCCGGAACCCGTTTCTGCCCGAAAACTCATGCCCGACGGGCCATTCCAGCTGACTTTGCATTCCATCGTACTCTCCGAAAATTGTAAGCGTTTTGTATTGTAATAGAGGAATGCCTGTCCATGTGCCGGCCGCCGGGCCGCAGCCGGCCTGCATTGCGGCTTGACGCGGCAGGGCAAAGCCGCTTATACTTGTCGGCTTTCCGTTCGCTCAGGAAAAGTAAATAAGGCAGAGTCCGTACAGCAATATAGTCGGAACCACCATTTGAGCGTGTAATCTATTAGGAAGTCAACATGAAAACATTTTCCGCTAAAGGACATGAAGTCCAGCGCGATTGGTTCGTGGTTGACGCGACGGACAAAGTCCTCGGACGTGTTGCCAGCGAAGTGGCACTCCGACTGCGCGGCAAACACAAACCAGAATTTACTCCTCACGTCGATACCGGCGACTTCATCGTCGTCATCAACGCAGGCAAACTGCGTGTGACCGGTACCAAAGCTACTGAGAAAATTTACTACCGTCACTCTGGCTATCCAGGCGGCATCTACGAAACCAACTTCCAGAAAATGCAACAGCGTTTTCCAGGTCGCGCGCTTGAGAAAGCGGTCAAGGGCATGCTGCCTAAAGGCCCACTCGGCTACGCAATGATCAAGAAGCTGAAAGTGTACGCGGAAGGTTCCCATCCGCACGCTGCTCAGCAACCTAAAGCACTTGTTCTCTAAGGAACTGACATGATCGGTAATTACAATTATGGAACCGGCCGTCGCAAAAGTGCAGTGGCTCGGGTTTTTATCAAAGTTGGCACAGGCTTGATCGTTGTTAACGGCAAACCAGCAAACGAATACTTTTCGCGCGAAACGGGTCTGATGGTCATCCGTCAACCACTGGAACTGACCGGCAATGTCGAGCGTTTCGACATCAAAGTCAACGTCCATGGCGGCGGTGAGTCGGGCCAGGCTGGTGCAGTTCGTCACGGCATCACCCGCGCTCTGATCGACTACGATGCAGCGCTGAAACCGGAACTGGCAAAAGCCGGCTTCGTGACCCGCGATGCACGTGAAGTCGAGCGTAAAAAAGTTGGTCTGCGCAAAGCACGTCGCGCAAAGCAATTCTCGAAGCGTTAATTTTTACGCTGCAGCACCTTCCCGGTGCTGTGCGAAAAGCCGCTGGACTCCGGTCCCGCGGCTTTTTTGCATTTCAGCGGGATGTGCCGTTGCGCTGTAAAATACGCGGAAATCCCATGGGGGGCGTCTCCCCTCCATCTCTATGCAGTCTATACACAAGGAAAGAACATGATCAAAGTTGGCATCGTCGGCGGCACTGGATACACGGGCGTGGAATTGCTGCGTTTGCTGGCAACCCATCCGGATGTCGAGTTGACGGCGATTACTTCGCGCAAGGAAGATGGCTTGCCCGTTGCTGACATGTATCCTTCCCTGCGCGGCCACGTGAGTCTGGCGTTTTCCTCGCCGGAGAAAGCCAAGCTGGAGCAGTGCGACGTCGTCTTCTTTGCCACGCCCCACGGTGTGGCAATGGCGCAAGCCCCGGCCTTGCTGGCCGCCGGCGTGAAAGTCATCGACCTGGCCGCCGACTTCCGCCTGAAAGACCAGGCCAAGTTCGAGCAGTGGTACAAGATTCCCCACACGGCCCCTGAACTGATCGAACAGGCCGTGTACGGCTTGCCGGAACTGAACCGCGAAGACATCAAGCAAGCCACGCTGATCGCCAACCCCGGCTGCTACCCGACCACCATGCAGCTGGGCTTTTACCCGCTGCTTAAGGCGGGTCTGGTGAATGCGGGCGGCCTGATCGCCGACTGCAAGTCGGGCGTGTCCGGCGCCGGCCGCAAGGCGGAAATCGGCATCCTGTTCTCGGAGAGCAGCGACAGCTTCAAGGCTTACGGCGTGGCCGGCCACCGCCACCTGCCGGAAACGACGGCGCAGTTGCAGCGTTTCACGGACGACAAGGTGGCGCTGACCTTCACGCCCCATTTGGTGCCGATGATCCGCGGCATGCATTCGACCCTGTACGCGCAGCTGAATAAGGACGTCAGCAATGAAGAGCTGCAAGCCTTGTTCGAAGCGCAATACAAGGACGAGCCTTTCGTCGACGTGATGCCATTCGGCTCGCATCCGGAAACCCGCTCCACGCGCGGCTCGAACATGCTGCGCCTGGCCCTGCACCGTCCTGAAGGCGGCAATACCGTCATCGTGCTGGTGGTGCAGGATAACCTGGTCAAGGGCGCATCGGGCCAGGCCGTGCAGTGCATGAACTTGATGTTTGGCTTGAAAGAAACGGCCGGTTTGCAACATATCGCCGTGATGCCTTAAAAATAGGCACGAGTGCTTGCGCGGGTCCAGCGCGTTTTTGCCGGACCTGTGCTAAATTGGACTGCCACGTACCCCCATAGGATGACGTTCATGTTCGAGCGCAACGCGAAAAACCCCATCGATACCCTGATCGGCGCCTCGACGCGGATCGAGGGCGACTTGCTGTTTTGCGGCGGCCTGCGCATCGATGGCCATGTGCGCGGCAACGTCACGGGCGAAGCCGGCGACCCCACCTACGTGGTGCTGGGCGAGGCGGGGCGCATCGATGGCGAGGTGCGCTGCTCCAGCCTGGTCGTCAGCGGCGAGATCAACGGTCCCGTGTACGTGTCCGAAATGCTTGAAATCCAGCCAAAAGCCCGCATTGTAGGAGAGGTCTACTACAAGGTGCTGGAAATGCACAGCGGCGCATTGGTGCAGGGTAAGCTCAGCCGCCATGAAAGCGCCGACCCCGTGCTGCACCTGGCCGTGTCTGAAATGTGATCAAGAACAACAGTGGCTGCTGGCGCCGAGGGCTGGCAGAGCGCGAGTTGCGCCAACAGTCTATAATGAGTTAATGTTTTCTAGTAGGAGTGTCCGATATGAATGCCGTCGCTGAAATGCAAGATGTGATCCCTTCACCCATTATCTTTACCGATAGCGCCGCCGAGAAAGTCGCGCAGCTGATCGAAGAAGAAGGCAATCCCGACCTGAAATTGCGCGTCTTCGTGCAAGGTGGCGGCTGCTCGGGTTTCCAGTATGGCTTCACCTTCGACGAAATCGTCAATGAAGATGACACCACCATGGTCAAGAACGGCGTTCAGCTGTTGATCGATTCCATGAGCTACCAGTACCTGGTCGGCGCGGAAATCGACTACAAGGATGACCTGGAAGGCGCGCAGTTCGTGATCAAGAATCCGACCGCGACCTCGACCTGCGGTTGCGGTTCGTCGTTCTCGGTATAAGCAAGCACACCTGAGACAACGTCCATGGCGGCGTTGTATTGCCTCGCCGTACTATTCGTACTGTCTTCGGCAATGCGCCTTGCCCTGAACGTCTTTCAGGTGCACCGGTTTACAGGCGCAGCTATACAAATAGCGGATCGATGATCCGCTATTTGTGTTTCTACATCTGCTCAACGCGGATACAGCGCCCCCAGCACCCGTAATCCCCGCGCGCCCGTCACGGCCGGCAAGTTGCCCGGCTTGCGCTGGGTGAAACGCCAGGCCAGCCAGGCGAACGCCAGCGCTTCCACCTGGCTGGGCGCCACGCCCAAGGCGTCCGTCGATGCCACCGCCATGCCCGGCAATTCCCGCGCCAGCGCCGCCATCAGGCTGGCGTTCTGCGCGCCGCCGCCGCACACATACACGTTTTCCGCCTGCGCCCCGTCGCGCGCGATGGCCTGCGCCAGGCTGGACGCCGTCAATTGCGTCAAGGTTGCCTGCACGTCGGCGGGCTGGGCGCCACGGTGATTCGCCAGCTTGTCTTGCAGCCAGTCGGCGTGAAAGAGGTCGCGGCCTGTGCTTTTCGGCGCCGGCAAGTCAAAATATGGGTCATGGAGCAAGTCCGCCAGCAGGGCAGGGATGACCTGGCCCGTGGCGGCCCAGGCGCCGTCGGCGTCGTAGGGCTGGCCCAGGTGCCGCAGCACCCAGCCATCCATCAGTGCGTTGCCGGGGCCCGTGTCATAGCCCGTCACCGTGCCGTCCGCGTGCAGCACGCTGATGTTGCTGATGCCGCCGATGTTGGCCAGCACGCGCGTGTGGCCCGGCGCATTGAAAATGGCCTGGTGAAAGGCGGGCACCAGCGGCGCGCCCTGGCCGCCGGCCGCCACGTCGCGGCTGCGCAGGTCGGCAATGACGTCGATACCCGTCAGTTCGGCCAGCAGAGCCGGGTTGTTCAGCTGGCGCGTAAAGCCCAGTTCGGGGCGGTGGCGGATGGTCTGGCCATGCGCACCGATGGCGGCGATGGCATCGGCACCGATGCCCGCGTTGCTCAGCAGCATGGCGACGCAGTCCGCGTAATGGCGCACGAGTGCATTGGCGGCCAGTGCTTCGCGTTCGATTTCATTCTGCCCGGCACTTTGCAGCGCCATCAGGTCGGCGCGCAGGCTGGCGGGAAAGGGAATATAGGCGTCGCCCAGGCTGCGCACGCTGCCGTCGTCGGCAAAGTCGACCAGTGCGCCGTCGACGCCGTCCAGGCTGGTGCCCGACATCAAACCGATATACAGCATGGGTATTTCCTCGCGTGCGTAAGTAATGGATGCATTGTGCCGTATTTTCTCGTGCACATAAAACAAAGGCACCGGCCATCTGCATGGGCGGTGCCTTTGATTGTTGCCCGAAGGCAGTGTTGCTTAGCGCGACGCCAGGGCCGTGTCGTTCGGACGCAGCAGGGTGAAGCGGTGCATCATGTCGGCCGACACGAGGCGGAAGCGGGTCAGTTCGGCAGCCGTCAGCGGCGCCTGTGCCTGGACGTTCAGCTTGCTTGGGTCCTGTGCCACGCCGCCGACGCGGAATTCATAGTGCAAGTGGGCGCCCGTGGACCAGCCGGTGGTGCCGACGTAGCCGATCACATCGCCCTGGCTGACTTTCTGGCCTTTTTTCAGGCCGGAAGCGAAGCGGCTCATGTGGGCATAGGCCGTGCTGTAGTTGGCCCAGTGTTTCAGGACAACAACATTGCCATAACCGTTTTGCATGCCGACGGAATCGACCACGCCGTCGCCCGAAGCGCGGATGGGCGTGCCCGTTGCTGCGGCGAAATCGATGCCCTTGTGCGCTTTCCAGTTGCCGGAAATCGGGTGCACGCGCATGGAGAAGCCTGACGAGATGCGGGAGAATTCGAGGGGGGATTTCAGGAAGGCTTTTTTGAGGGACTTGCCGTCGAAACTGTAGTAACCGCCGCCTTGCTTGCTGGCTGGGTCTTCGAACCAAACGGACTGGTAGGTCGTGCCGCGGTTGGTGAATTCACCGGCCAGGATGCGGCCCGCTCGGACAAATTCGCCGTCTTGCCAGAATGTTTCATAGACAACATTGAACGAGTCGCCGCGTTTCAGGTCGGAGCGGAAGTCGATATTGGTGGAGAACATTTCCACGATTTGCGCGGAAATCGAGTCTGGCAGGCGGGTGCCGTCCAGGCTGGAGTCGGTGGCGGCGAACAGGGTGGAGGTGATCTTGCGCGCGTGCATTTCAACGCGGCGTTCCAGCTGGGCTGCCACTTCCGTGGCCACGAACTTGTCGCCCTTGCGGGTGATCAGGATGTTCTTGACCGATTTGTCGGTGCCGTCGACGAGAGTGGCGCGCATCCAGTTCAGTTCGCCGGTTTCGGACGTTTGCGCCTGTACGCGCTTGCCCGATTTCAGCAACATCACGCCGCGCGCAATCTTGTCCGTCTTGATGAAATTGGCGGCCGCCGCATCATCCACGCCGAGACGGGTCAGCAGGGTGGCGAGGGTATCGCCGGCGCGGACTTTTTCTTCGTGGGTGAAATTCTGGTCTACCTGCTCCATCGCGGAGATTTGCGAGGCGATATCCGGCATTTCCAGGTTCTGGGCGATCGACTTGACCGGCAGGTCGGACGCGTCGGGCGCCATGGGCGACACAGCGACCGCGCCGAAGGCGGCCACGGCAAGCAGCACTGCCGACACGCCAATAATGCGTGCCTTGCGCGTCGTCGCCAGCTGTGTGTACAAGCGTGAGCCTGTGATTTTATGTATAGGGTTCATGCAATCAGTTAAAATTTGCCCTTGAACGTGACCTGAACTAGTGCTTTTTGTTATTGTTATTTTGGTTCGCTCATACGGCAAGATTGATGGGATCGAGCATTATAACAAACTCCGCAAACCTACTACCATTTTGAGATCTACAGTCAAATTTTATGGAAATCAACACCACTGCATCGCCTACAAAGGCTAACGCCGCTCAGACCGCGCTGCCGCTGTCGGACAGAGTACAAGAAGCCCTCGCGATTACCAAGCGTGGCGTCGACGAACTCTTGATCGAAAGCGAATTTGCGCAAAAATTAGCCCGCTCCGAGAAAACCGGTGTTCCACTGCGCATCAAACTGGGCCTGGACCCGACCGCACCCGACTTGCATCTGGGCCACACTGTCGTCCTGAACAAGATGCGCCAGTTGCAAAACCTGGGCCATCAAGTCATTTTCCTCATCGGCGACTTCACTTCCATGATCGGCGACCCTTCGGGCCGCAACGTCACGCGCCCGCCGCTGACGAAAGAACAGATCGAGATTAACGCGATGACGTATTTCGCGCAAGCATCTTTAGTGCTGGACGCCAGCAAGACGGAAATCCGCTATAACTCCGAGTGGTGCGATCCGCTGGGCGCGCGCGGCATCATCCAGCTCGCTTCCCACTACACCGTGGCGCGCATGATCGAGCGCGACGACTTCACCAAGCGCTTCCAGGGCGGCATTCCGATTTCCGTGCATGAATTCCTGTACCCGCTGATGCAGGGCTACGACTCGGTGGCCCTGAAATCGGACCTGGAACTGGGCGGCACGGACCAGAAGTTCAACCTGCTGGTGGGCCGCGAACTGCAAAAGCAGTACGGACAGGAGCAGCAGTGTATTTTGACCATGCCGCTGCTGGAAGGTTTGGACGGCGTGGAAAAAATGTCCAAGTCGAAGAATAACTACATCGGCATCACGGAACCGGGCAACACCATGTTCGCCAAGCTGATGAGCATTTCCGACGTCATGATGTGGCGCTACTACGAGCTGCTGTCGTGGCGCTCGATCGCCGAACTGGCGCAGCTCAAGCGCGAAGTCGAGGAAGGCCGCAATCCGCGCGATGCAAAGGTTGCGCTGGCGCAAGAAATCGTCGCCCGCTTCCACTCGCAGCAGGCGGCGGAAGAGGCGCTGGCCGATTTCGTCAACCGCTCGAAGGGAGGCATTCCCGACGATATCCCGGCAGTGACCCTGGCCGGCGCGCCGCTGGGTATCCCGCAATTGCTGAAACAGGCGGGCCTGTGCCCATCCACCTCGGAAGCCATGCGCAAGATCGACCAGGGCGGCGTGCGCATCGACGGCACCGTCATCAGCGACAAGGGCCTGCAAGTGGCGGCTGGCGAATTCGTGTTGCAAGTTGGCAAGCGCAGTTTCGCGCGCGTCACCTTGACGGCATGATCGCGCTGCTGCAGCGCGTTACCCAGGCGAAGGTCGACGTCGGCGGCGCCACCGTCGGCGCCATCGATGCCGGCCTGATGGTGCTCGTGTGCGCCGAGCGGGGCGATACGGAGAAGGAAGCGGATGCCCTGCTGACAAAGCTGCTGGGCTACCGCGTGTTCGCCGATGATGCCGGCAAGATGAACCGCAGCGTGACGGACGTGGCCGGTGGCTTGCTGCTGGTGCCGCAGTTTACACTGGCGGCCGACACCAAGTCCGGCACGCGCCCGTCGTTTACGCCGGCGGCCGCGCCGCAGGACGGCTTGCGCCTGTTTTCGCACTTCGTGGAACAGGCGCGCAGCCGCCATGCGACCGTGCAAACGGGGCAGTTCGGTGCCGACATGCAAGTGTCGCTGACGAATGACGGGCCCGTCACCTTCTGGCTGCAAGTGAACGCTAAATAAGTGCAAAACAATAACTAAAGGGGGAGCAAGCGATGAAATTGTGGAGCGAGACGTTTCGTGATGGCGGCCTGATGCCGGCCGAGTATGCCTTTGCCGAGATCGATCCGGCCAGCCGCGTGCGCCTCGCCGGCAACCGCAATCCCCATCTGGCCTGGGACGAGGTGCCCAACGGCACCGAGTCGCTGGTGCTGTTCTGCATCGATCCCGATGCGCCGCAGGACGCCAGCCTGGTCAATGTTGAAGGCCAGGTCTTGCCGCTGGCGGCGCCGCGCGGCGATTTTTATCACTGGAGCTTGCTCGACTTGCCGCCCACCTTGCGTGCCATTGCCGCCGGGGAATTTTCCAGCGGCATCACGCCGCGCGGCAAGGCGGCCGCTACTGGTAACGGGCTGCGGCAAGGTTTGAATGACTATACGGGCTGGTTTGCCGCCGACCCGGACATGGCCGGCGACTATTACGGCTACGACGGCCCGTGCCCGCCGTGGAACGACGAGCGTATCCACCATTACATCTTCCGCCTGTACGCGCTCGAAGTGCCGCGCCTGGACTTGCCGGCGCGCTTCACGGGGCAGCAAGCCCATGCCGCCATCTATGGCCACATCCTCGACGAAGCCCAGCTCGTCGTTGCCTACTCGCTCAATCCCGGGCTGGCACTTACCTTGAAAACATGAGCACAAACATACTATTGATACGCCATGGCGAAACGGCCTGGAATGCGGACCGTCGCCTGCAGGGCCATATCGACATCGCCCTGAACGCGGCGGGCCTGGCGCAGGCGACCGCGCTGGGGCAGGCGCTGGCGGACGAGCCGCTGGCCGCCATCATCGCCAGCGACTTGCAGCGCGCGCAGCAGACGGCACAGGCCGTGGCCGACGTAAAACATTTGCCCGTGCAGACGGACTCCTTGCTGCGCGAGCGCTGCTATGGCGCCTTCGAAGGCTTGTTGTACGCGGACATCGCGGCGCGTTATCCGCATGAATACGCGCAATGGCAATCGCGCCAGATCGACGCCGTGATGCCGTCGGGCGAACGCCAGGCGGAGAGCTTCCGCCAGTTCTATGCGCGCGCGAACGGCGCCATCGCCCGCTGGGCCGAACGCCATGACGGCCAGACGATTGCCATAGTGGCCCACGGCGGCGTGCTCGAGTGCGCCTACCGCGAGGCGGTCGGCATGACGCTAGACAGTCCACGCGACTTCCAGGTGAAAAATGCCAGCGTGAACCGTTTTTCTTACGCGGATGGCAAGCTGCATTTGGTGCACTGGGGAAATGTCGAGCATTTGAGCGCGCCCGCGATGGACGAGCTGGGCTAAGGGCCTGGCGAGTCGTCGGCCCGGCCCGCCAGCGGCCTGTTTTGCTGTGCTGCACAAGCGCATCGCCCGCTCTGACGCACTGAGGTGGAAAAATAGTGCTTATTAATTAGGCAGGGAATCGGTTAAAATAGCAGGTTCCTCCGTCCATTCCAGGTTCTTCAGTGCAAATCGGCCCTTACATTCTGCGCAACAACGTTTTCGTCGCTCCCATGGCGGGCGTGACGGACCGGCCTTTCCGCCAGTTGTGCAAGCAACTGGGTGCCGGTTACGCCGTGTCGGAGATGGCGGCGTCGAATCCGCGCCTGTGGGCGACGGAAAAAAGTTCGCGCCGCACGGACCACGCAGGCGAAATGGAGCCGAAAGCCGTGCAGATCGCCGGCGCCGACCCGCAGGACCTGGCCGACTGCGCCAAATTCAACGTGGACCGGGGCGCGCAGATCATCGACATCAACATGGGCTGCCCCGTCAAAAAGGTGTGCAACAGCTGGTGCGGTTCTGCCCTGTTGCAAAACGAAAGCCTGGTCGAAAAGATCCTGCACGCCGTCGTCAATGCCGTCGACGTGCCCGTCACCCTGAAATTTCGCACGGGCTGGAACCGCGAAAACAAGAATGCCCTGAAAATCGCCCGCATCGCCGAGGAGGCCGGCATCCAGATGCTGACCCTGCACGGCCGCACGCGCGCCGATGGCTACAAGGGCGATGCCGAATATGAAACGATTGCCGCCGTGAAAGCATCGGTGGGCATCCCCGTGGTGGCCAACGGCGACATTACCAGCCCGGAGAAGGCCCGCTTTGTGCTCGATCAAACGGGTGCCGATGCCGTCATGATCGGCCGCGCGGCGCAGGGCCGGCCGTGGATTTGCCGCGAAATCGACCATTTCCTGCGCACCGGTACCTTGTTGCCGGCGCCCTACGTGGACGAAGTGCGCACTCTGATGGACGAGCATTTGCGCGCCCATTACGCGTTTTACGGGGAATTTCTCGGCGTGCGCACGGCGCGCAAGCACATCGGCTGGTACGTGAAGGACCTGGAAGGCGGCGAAGCGTTCCGCCAGCAAATGAACTTGCTGGAGTCGACGGAGGCGCAATTGCTGGCCGTGGATCAATTTTTTGAGTCGCAATGGAAATTTGGCGAACGGTTACAATACCGCCTCTCCGAATCCAGTGAAAGTGGCCTGATAGAAACGGCCACGGCAGCATGAGCAGAAAGCAACGTTTCACCTGTATCCGTTGCGTAAACAGTTGAAAGCAGTACAAGGGCGAGCGCCTATACAGAGCGTCATGCAATATTAATTACAACACCGAGGAAGGATGGCAGCACGCGGACCGCAGGAGCGGCGCGGCGCCGGATGGCCAGGTGTTCAGCCGGTTGAAGCATACAAATGAGCAAAGAAAGCATTCAGGAAGTCGTACAGAAAAGTCTAGAAGATTACTTCAATGACCTGGGCGAACAGCAAGCATCGAATATCTATGACATGGTCGTGCTGACCGTGGAAAAGCCCATCCTGGAAGTCGTGATGACACGCGCCGATGGCAACCAGTCGCACGCCGCGCAGATGCTGGGCATCAACCGCAATACTCTGCGCAAGAAATTGCAGGAGCACGGTTTGCTGTAATGCCGGCATGCAAGTGACGCCAAGATTTGAATCCGCCGCAGCGGGCTGAGCCTGAAGCTGACCGCTGCGCCATTCGCCAAGAACACTTAACCACCTAGCCACAGCCATGATCAAACAAGCTCTCCTCTCCGTTTCCGACAAGACCGGCGTCCTCGACTTCGCCCGTGCCCTGTCCGCCCTCGGCGTCAACCTCCTGTCCACGGGCGGCACCGCCAAATTGCTGGCAGACAACGGTGTTCCCGTCACGGAAGTTGCCGATTACACGGGTTTCCCGGAGATGCTCGATGGCCGTGTGAAGACCCTGCACCCGAAAGTGCACGGCGGTATCCTGGCGCGCCGCGATTTCCCTGAGCACATGTCGAAACTGGTCGAGCATGACATGCCGACCATCGACATGGTGGTCGTCAACCTGTACCCGTTCCAGGGCACGGTGGCCAAGGCCGACTGCACCCTGGAAGACGCGATCGAAAACATCGATATCGGCGGCCCGACCATGCTGCGTTCGGCGGCCAAGAACCACAAGGACGTGGTCGTCATCTGCGACCCGACCGACTACGATGCGGTGCTGGCGGAATTGCGCTCGGCCGACGGCACGGCCGGCGACGTCAGCTACGACACCAAGTTCATGCTGGCTAAAAAAGTCTTTGCGCACACGGCGCAATACGATGGCGCCATCACCAACTACCTGACCAGCCTGGGCCCGACGAAAGTGCACGCCGAGCGCGGCGCCTATCCGCAAATCCTCAACGTGGCCTTTGAAAAAGTGCAGGACATGCGCTACGGCGAGAACCCGCACCAGAGCGCTGCCTTCTACCGCGACCTCGTCACCATCGATGGCGCACTGGCCAACTACCGCCAGCTGCAAGGCAAGGAATTGTCGTACAACAACATCGCCGACGCCGATGCGGCCTGGGAATGCGTGAAGAGCATGGGCGGCTTCGAGCAAAGCGCTGCCTGCGTCATCGTCAAGCATGCGAATCCATGCGGCGTAGCCCTGGGCAAGAATGCGGCCGAAGCGTACGCGCGCGCCCTGCAGACGGACCCGACCTCGGCATTCGGCGGCATCATCGCGTTTAATACCGAACTGGACGGCGCCACCGCCGGCGAAATCGCCAAGCTCTTCGTCGAAGTGCTGATCGCTCCATCGTTCTCCGCCGAAGCGAAACAAATTCTGTCGAGCAAGCAAAACGTGCGCATGCTGGAAATTCCGCTGGGCAATGGCGTCAACGCCATGGACTTCAAGCGCGTCGGCGGCGGTCTGCTGGTGCAATCGCCGGACGCGAAAAACGTCGGCATCGGCGACTTGCGCGTGGTCAGCAAGCTGCAGCCGACGCCGCAGCAATTGTCCGACCTGATGTTCGCCTGGAAAGTGGCGAAATTCGTCAAGTCGAACGCCATCGTCTTCTGCGGCAATAACATGACCTTGGGCGTGGGCGCAGGCCAGATGAGCCGCATCGATTCGGCCCGCATCGCTTCCATCAAGGCACAGAACGCGGGCCTGTCGCTGACGGGTTCCGTCGTGGCGTCGGACGCCTTCTTCCCGTTCCGCGACGGCCTCGACGTCGTCGTCGACGCGGGCGCGACCTGCGTCATCCACCCGGGCGGCTCCATGCGCGACCAGGAAGTGATCGATGCGGCGGACGAGCGCGGCGTTGTCATGCTGTACACGGGAACGCGTCACTTCCGTCATTAAGAAGGCGGTCTAAACCTACTGCGCGGCGCGGGGCGCGGCCTGCGATGCTCACTGTGCTCCAGCACAGTTGCGCTTCTCGGCCACGCCGCATCGCCGCTCGCTACGGTTTATCCCACCTTCCTTAAATGTGACAATACGGCAGGCACCGGTTATTCACCGGTGCCTGCCGTATTCATTATAGAATCTGGCGATGATTATTCTTGGCATCGATCCTGGCCTGCGCACGACGGGCTTTGGGGTCATTGAAAAACACGGCAACAAGCTGCGCTATATCGCGTCGGGGACCGTCAAGACGGGTTCCGAAGGGGAATTGCCGCCGCGCCTGAAGATCATCCTGCAGGGCGTGAGCGAAATCGTCGGCACTTACCAGCCCGATTGCGCGGCCATCGAAAAAGTGTTTGTCAACGTCAATCCCCAATCGACCCTGCTGCTGGGCCAGGCACGGGGCGCGGCCATTTGCGCGCTCGTGCACGCCGACCTGTCGGTGGCCGAATACACGGCCCTGCAAGTGAAACAGGCCGTCACGGGCCACGGCAAGGCGGCCAAGGAGCAGGTGCAGGAGATGGTTTCCCGGCTGTTGTCACTGCCCGGCCTGCCCGGCACGGATGCGGCCGATGCCCTGGGCGTGGCCATTTGCCACGCCAACAGCATCGATGCGCTGGCCATGCTCGGTGCGCTGGCACCGCAGCTGCAGGGCTTGCGTATGAAGCGCGGCCGCCTGGTGGGATAGCTGCATGGCCCTCATAATCCATAAAAACTACGATACACAACATTAGGAACACGCGATGATAGGCCGTCTCTCCGGTATTTTGCTCGAAAAAAATCCGCCACAATTGCTGGTCGATTGCCAGGGCGTCGGCTATGAAGTCGACGTGCCGATGAGCACCTTTTACAACTTGCCCCACGTGGGCGAAAAAGTCGTGCTGTTCACGCACCAGGCCATCCGCGAAGATGCGCATTTGCTGTTTGGCTTCGGCAATGCGGCCGAGCGGGCCGTGTTCCGCCAGTTGATCAAGATCACGGGCGTGGGCGCGCGCATGGCCCTGTCGATTCTCTCGGGCATGACGATTGCCGACCTGGCCCAAGCCATTACCTTGCAGGATTCCGGCCGCCTCGTGAAAGTGCCCGGCATCGGCAAGAAGACGGCGGAACGCCTGCTGCTGGAATTGAAGGGCAAGATCGGTGCGGATCTCGGTCCGCTGGGCGCGCACGCGGCGCCCGATGCCCAGTCGGACATCTTGAACGCGCTTGTCGCGCTCGGCTATTCGGACAAGGAAGCGCTGGCCGCCGTCAAGAACGTGCCGGCCGGCAGCGGCGTGTCCGATGGCATCAAACTGGCGCTGAAAGCGCTGTCGAAAGGCTGATAGGGCATGAGCATCCAGACCGACAGCTTCACGGAACAGCGCATCATCGATGCGGCGCCCATCTCGCACAATGAAGAGGCCATCGAACGGGCCTTGCGCCCGAAGCAGCTCGACGAGTACGTAGGGCAGGAAAAGATCCGCGACCAGCTGGAAATTTTCATCACGGCCGCGCGCCAGCGCAAGGAAGCGCTCGACCACACCTTGCTGTTCGGCCCGCCGGGCCTGGGCAAGACGACCCTGGCGCACATCATCGCCCGCGAAATGGGCGTCAATCTGCGCCAGACGTCCGGCCCCGTGCTGGAGCGCCCGGGCGACCTGGCGGCGATTTTGACGAACCTGGAAGCGAACGACGTCCTGTTCATCGATGAAATCCACCGCCTGTCGCCCGTCGTGGAAGAGATTTTGTATCCTGCACTTGAGGATTATCAAATCGATATCATGATCGGCGAAGGCCCAGCCGCCCGCTCCGTGAAACTCGACCTGCAGCCGTTTACATTAGTGGGCGCCACCACGCGCGCCGGCATGCTGACCAACCCGCTGCGCGACCGCTTCGGCATCGTCGCCCGCCTGGAGTTCTACAACACGGGCGAACTGACGAAGATCGTCACGCGCAGCGCCGCCTTGCTGAAGGCGCCCATCGACCCGGAAGGCGCGATTGAGATCGCCCAGCGCGCGCGCGGCACGCCCCGCATCGCCAACCGCCTGCTGCGCCGCGTGCGCGATTTCGCGGAAGTCAAAAGCAATGGCGAGATCACCAAGGTGGTGGCCGACCGTGCCCTGGCCATGCTCGACGTCGATTCCGCCGGTTTCGACGTGATGGACCGTAAATTGCTCGAAGCCGTACTGTTCAAGTTCGGCGGCGGCCCCGTCGGCATCGGCAACCTGGCGGCCGCCATCGGCGAAGCGGCCGACACCATCGAAGATGTGCTGGAACCTTACCTGATACAGCAAGGTTTCTTGCAGCGCACGCCCCGCGGCCGGGTCGCCACGCCGGCCGCCTACCTGCACTTCGGCGTCAGCGCGCCGCGCATGGGCCCGGGCGGCGAAGCGTGGGAACTGTGATGGCGGACGAGGGAAGGCCGGGCATGCCGGGCATGCAGATCTGGATCGACGCGGATGCCTGTCCCGTGGTCATCAAGGACATTTTGTACCGCGTGGCCGACCGCCTGGAGTTGCCGCTCACCCTGGTGGCCAACCAGGGCTTGCGCGTGCCGCCGTCGCGCTTCATCCGCACCGTGCAAGTGCCGTCCGGCGCCGACGTAGCCGACCAGGAAATCGTGCGCCTGCTCAACCCGGGCGACCTGGTGATCACGGGCGACATCCCGCTGGCCGCCGACGTGCTGGCCAAGGGCGGCTATGCCCTGAATCCCCGTGGCGAGTTTTACACAAAGGATAATATCGCCCAGCAACTGACCATGCGCGCCTTCATGGAAGAATTGCGCAGCGGCGGCGTGGACACGGGTGGCCCGGCTGCCTTCAGCCAGTCGGACCGCCAGCAGTTCGCCAACAGCCTGGACCGGCATCTGAGCAAGCACCACCGCAAGCCTGCTCCGGCAGCATAATCCGCAGACGAAAAAAAACCGGCGTAAGCCGGTTTTTTGTGCGCGTCAAACTTAACGCATGACTTTTCTCGTGCCCACGACTTCCACCGTCACGCGGCGGTTCTTGGCGCGGCCGGCGGCACTCGTGTTGTCGGCCACGGGCTGCGTTTCTCCCTTGCCTTCCGTGTAGACGCGGCCCGTCTCCACGCCTTGCGCCACCAGGTAAGCCTTGACGGCTTCGGCGCGGCGCAGGGACAGTTTCTGGTTGTAGGCAGCGGAACCGACGGCATCCGTATGGCCCACCGTGACGATCACCTCCACATCCATGCCGTGCAACTGGCCCAGCAGCTGGTCCAGCGCCGCCTTGCCTTGCGGCTTGAGCGTCGATTGATCGAAATCAAACAGCGCCTCCGCGGCAAACGACACTTTTTCCGAGACGGGGGCCGGGGCCGGTTCGGCCACGGCGACGGGCGCCGGCATGCTTTCGCTGATCGGCGGCAATGCCGCCGGTGGCGCGGGCTGGTAGGCCGGCGTGGCGCTGGCCGGGCGGCCCAGTTTATACACGAGGCTGACGGAATACAGGTCCGCATCGCCGCGGTTGCCGACGGCATCGTTCACGCGATAGCGCTCCACTTCGCCGCGCAGGGCCAGCGCTTCGCTGAACTTGTATTCCAGGCCCAGGCCCAGCTTGGCGTTGAGCTTGCGCTCGCTCGCATGCATGTTGGACGAACCCAGCAGGCGGTTGCCGCTGAACTCCGTGCTGGTCTTCGTGTAATGCATGCCGACGCGGCCCAGCAGTGACAAACGCTGCGACAGCGGAAGCTGGCCCAGCAAGTCCAGGTTCACGCCGCGAAAGCCCGCTTGCCCGTTGAGTACGCCGTTGCCGCTGGTGGTGGACTGGAAGTCGAACTTGCCCAGGTCAAAGTAGCCCGCTTCCACGGCGACATACTGGTTCAGTTGCCGGCCGACAAACAGTTTATAGCCGGTGTCGCGCTGGTCCTTGGCAAAACCGGTGACGGTCTCGCCATTGGCGGCCAGGCTGGCGCGCAGGCGCGGCTCGTCGATGGTGGCGCGCGACTGGCCTACGCCCGCGCCGAGGTACCAGGCGCTGTTGGCCCAGTCCGGGTTGATGAAGGTGTTGTCCTGCGCCTGTGCCGCTTGCGCCGCCAGCAAGGCGCCGGCCATTACGCCCAGGGCGCCCAGTGTGTGTGCGATAGTCATGGTCATGTCCCGATTATTTGGTGATCTGGTTGTTGCGCAGGGTGACGGCGGCAGCCGTCAGCACGCGGCCGTTGAGCAGGGTCGTGTTGTCGCCCACCGTGATGGCGGCCGACTGGCCCAGGATATTGCCCTTGAAGACGCTGTTGGCGGCCAGGGTGGTGGGGCCGACGGGCAGCCAGGTGACGTTGTCGGCCGTGGCGCCGTTGTTCAGGGCCACCACCGAATTGACGGTCGAGTTCAGGGTCAGCGCCGTGCGGAAGATGTACACGCCGGGACCGTTCAGGGTCAGCGTGCCCGTGATGCTGATGGCGCCCGCATAGCAGTACACGCCCGGGCCGAAGGTCTGGCCGCCCAGGTCGATGCCGCCGGCAAAGCTGACGTCGCAGCTGCGGCTGTTGCCGTCCGTGATCGCCGCTTGTAAATCCGTCATGGCGCCGGCAAGGATGGCGCCCGACTTGTAGTTATTAAAACCTGCCGCCTGGGTCGGATCGACGGTTTGCGACGGCGCACCGACGTCGCCCGTGACCAGGGTGGTGCCGCCCGAATTGTTGGTGATCGAGGTGCCGGCCAGCACGCCGAACGGTGCCGCGCGGCCCAGGATGATCGGGTTCAGGACGGGCGGGATGGCGACTGCCGTGACGGTCAGCAGCGCGCTGCCTGACTGGCCGCCGGAGGTGGCGGTGATCGTGCTGGTGCCGGCGGTAATGCCCGTGGCGATGCCCGTGTTCAGCACCGTGGCCGTGGCGATGCTGCCCGAAGTCCAGGTAGCGCTGTTGGTGATGACGGCGTTCGAGTTATCGGAATAGGTAGCCGTGGCAACGAATTGCTGCACGCCGCCGACGGCGATGCTGGCCGTTGCCGGCGTGACGGCGATGCTGACCAGGGTGGCCGCAGGCACGGTGACGGTGGTGCTGGCGTTCTTGCCGTTAAAGCTGGCTGTCATGATGCTGCTGCCAAAGGCAACGCCCGTCACCAGGCCGCCGCTGGCGACGCTGGCTGCAGCTGGTGTGGCGGAAACGAAGGCGCTGCCGGCCGTGACGTCGACGCTGCTGCTGTCCGAGTAGGTGGCAATGACGGCCAGCTGGCGCGTGGCGGCGATCTGCACGGTCGGGGCTTGCGGCGTGACGGCGATCGACACGAGGACCACGGGTGGCGGCACGACCACGGCGGTGACGCTCAGGAGGGCGCTGCCGGACAGGGCGCCGGAGGTGGCGGTGATGCTGGCGGTGCCGGCGGTGATACCCGTGGCCACACCCGTGTTGAGCACGGTGGCCGTGGCTGGCGCTGCGCTCGTCCACAGGGCGCTGGCCGTGATGTTGGCCGTCGAGTTATCCGAATAGGTCGCGGTGGCGATGAATTGCTGCGTGGCGCCGACGGTGATGCTGGCCGTCGCTGGCGTGACGGCAATGCCGGTCAGGGTGACGGCCGGTACGGTGACGGTGGTGCTGGCGCTCTTGCCGCCGAAGCTGGCCGTCATGATGCTGCTGCCCGAGGCGACGCCGGTGACCAGGCCGCTGGCGCCGACCTTGGCCGACGCGGCATTGGCCGCGCTGTAGGTGCTGCTGGCGCTGACGTCCGGGGTGGTGCCGTCCGAATAGGTGGCGATGACGGTCAGCTGGCGCGTGGCGGCGACCGGCACGGTCGGGTTTTGCGGCGTGACGGCGATCGACAGCAGCACGGCTGGCGTGACGGTCAGCACGGTGCTGGCGGTCAGGGTGCCCGTGGAGGCCGTGATCTGCGTGGTGCCGGCAACCTTGCCCAGCGCCAAGCCGCCAGCGGCGATGCTCGCCGTGGCAGGGCTGGCCGAAGCAAAGGCCGACACTGCCGTGACGTCGCGCGTGCTGCCGTCGCTGAAGCTGCCGGCCACCGCAAATTGCTGCGTGCCGCCGATGGCGATGGCCGGGGTGAGCGGGGCGATGGCGATGGCCGTCAGGGTGGCGGGCGACACGGTCAATTGCGCCGCGGCACTCTTGCCGCCGAAAGTGGCGGTGATGCTGCTGCTGCCGGCGGTCACGCCGGCAGCGACGCCACTGCTGGCGTTGACGGTGGCGGCCGCTGGCGTGGCGGAAGTCCATGCCGACCTGGCGCTGACGTCCTGCGAGGAGCCATCGCTATACGTGGCGATCGCCGTGAATTGCTGGCCGGCGCCGATGGCGACCGTGGCCGTTGCTGGCGTGACGGCCAGGCTGGACAAGGTGGCGCCCGGCAAGCCGAGGATGGGTTCGCGTCCCTGGTCGCCGCCGCCGCAACCGGCCAGGGCGGTCATGGCCAGAAAACCTGCCGAGACGAGCAGCGGGTTCAAGTATCGCTTGAAGAGATTCATATAGTTCCTTTGTGCATGGCAGTCATTGCCGGGCATCCGCGGATGAGGTCACCCGGCAGAGCCATGCCGCCCGTCGCTACAGGGCGATGGCGTCACAGACCTGCACTATTTCACTTAGGAAACTTCAAGTATGTTCGGTGGCGCGCATAGCCTGTCTTTGGCTGGAAATCGGCGCAAACGCGAGCAATTCGGCCTCGAAAACAACGGCCGTGTGCGGAAGATAGACACAAAAAAGCCGGCGCAGCGGCCGGCTTCGATAGCGCAGGGGAGGGATTATTCTTCGCGCAGCCAAGTTTGCGTGCGGCCCAGCATCGGTATGCCCTTGTAAGCGCGCATGCTGATTTTCTTGCCGCCATCGCTCAGACTGATTTTGCTTTTATAGACAGTGCCATTTTTGGGATCGACGATTTCACCGCCGGTAAATTCGTTGCCATCTTTTTTCAGGCCAGTCAGGATCACCATGCCGATAACGGGCTGATCCTTGCGTGCACCTTCGCACTTTTCACACTTTGGGCTCTGGTCTTCATTCGGCTCGCGGAACAGCTTTTCAATCTGGCCTTGCAGTACGCCATTGTTTTCCGTGATGCGTATCAGCGCCTTTGGCTTGCCAGTCTCATCGTCGATGTTTTTCCACAGGCCAACCGGCGATACATCTGCAGCCAAGGCGAGGGCAGGGGCGACGCACAGCATGGCACTGATGGCAAATGCGGCAAATTTCATGGTAAGTCTCCTCATTGGTTTTTGTTTGTCGAGTGTAGCAAATAAATGACCGGTCGTACTATTTTCTACTAAATTTAACGCTTAACCATGACAGCATAGGCGCATGGCCAAAAAAAAGCCGCCCGGTAGGGCGGCTTTTCAACTGCAACATTGCTTGGGTTTGCTTAGGATGCTGACAACTTGGCAAACTGCTCGCGCATCTTTTCCAGCGTCGCGGAGAAGTTAGCGACGCGGGCTTTTTCCTGCGCCACCACTTCAGCCGGTGCGCGGGCGACAAAACTTTCGTTCGACAGTTTGCCGTTGGCTTTGTTGATCTCGCCTTCAAGACGTGCCATTTCTTTCGACAGGCGCTCGCGTTCGGCCGCCACGTCGATTTCCACTTTCAGCATCAGCTTGGTGGTGCCGACGATGGCGACGGCCGCCGGCGAGTCCGGCAGCGCATCGACGATCTGCACTTCGGCCAGCTTGCCCAGCGACTGGATGTACGGTGCGTACGACGCCAGCGCGGCCTTTTCCGTCGCATTGCTTGCCTCGACGATCAGCGGCACGCGCACGGATGGCGAGATCTGCATTTCGCCGCGCAGGTTGCGCGTCGCGTCCGTCAAGGCTTTCAGCTGCTGCATCCACGCTTCGGCCGATTCGTCGATCTTGTCGGTGTTGGCGATCGGATACGGCTGCATCATGATGGACACGCCCTTGGGCTCACCGTCGGCCTTCGGCAGCTTGCCGGCCAGCGGCGCAACGCTCTGCCACAGCGCTTCCGTGACGAACGGAATGATCGGATGGGCCAGGCGCAGCACCACTTCCAGCACGCGCAGCAGGGTGTGGCGGGTGGCGCGCTGCTGGCCTTCCGTGCCTTGCTGTACTTGCACTTTAGCTACTTCCAGGTACCAGTCGCAATACTCGTCCCAGACGAATTTGTAGATGGTGGCGGCGATGTTGTCGAAACGGAAGTCTTCGAAGCCCTTGGCCACGTCCAGTTCCGCCTTTTGCAGCAGGGAGATGATCCACTTGTCCGCTTGCGACAGATCAACGTCGTTCGCCGTGCAATCCTTGCCTTCCGTATTCATCATGACGAAACGCGTGGCGTTCCACATCTTGTTGCAGAAGTTGCGGTAGCCTTCGCAGCGGCCCAGGTCGAAATTGATATTGCGGCCCAGCGATGCATAGCTGGCCATGGTGAAGCGCACGGCGTCCGTGCCGTAGGCGGAAATGCCTTCCGGGAATTCCTTGCGCGTTGCCTTGGTGATCTTTTCCGCGTCGCGCGGGTTCATCAGGCCCGTCGTGCGCTTGACGATCAAGCCTTCCAGATCGATGCCGTCGATCAGGTCGATCGGGTCCAGCGTGTTGCCTTTGGACTTGGACATCTTTTGCCCCGTCGAATCGCGCACGAGGCCGTGCACGTAGACGGTTTCAAACGGCACCTTGCCCGTGAAGTGCGCCGTCATCATGACCATGCGCGCGACCCAGAAGAAGATGATGTCGAAACCCGTCACCAGCACGGACGATGGCAGGAAAGCCTTCATGTCCGGGGTTTCTTCAGGCCAACCCATCGTCGAGAACGGCACCAGGGCGGACGAGAACCACGTGTCGAGCACGTCGTCGTCGCGTTTCAAGGGGCCCGTGCTGCCGGCGGCCAGGGCCTTGGCTTCCGCTTCGGCTTGCGTTTTCGCAACAAAGATATTGCCCTTGTCGTCGTACCAGGCCGGAATTTGATGGCCCCACCACAGCTGGCGCGAGATGCACCAGTCCTGGATGTTGTTGAGCCACTGGTTGTAGGTGGTGCTCCAGTTTTCCGGCACGAACTTGATTTCGCCGCTGGCTACTTTATCCAGCGCCGTTTCCGCGATCGACTTGCCCGGGAAGAAAGTGCCTTCCGGGGCCGGCTTGCTCATGGCGACAAACCACTGGTCCGTCAGCATCGGTTCGATGACGACGCCCGTGCGGTCGCCGCGCGGCACCATCAATTTATGCGGCTTGACCTGTTCCAGCAAGCCTTGCGCGTCCAGGTCGGCGACGATCTGCTTGCGCGCGGCGAAGCGGTCCATGCCGCGATACGCTTCGGGTGCGTCGTCCGTGATCTTCGCGTCCAGCGTCAGGATGACGATCTGCGCCAGTTTGTGGCGCTGGCCCACGGCGTAATCGTTCATGTCGTGCGCCGGGGTAATCTTCACGCAGCCCGTGCCGAATTCCTTGTCGACGTATTCGTCGGCGATGATGGGGATTTCGCGGTCGGTCAATGGCAGCTTGAGCATCTTGCCCACCAGCGCCGTGTAGCGCTCGTCCGTCGGATCGACGGCCACGGCCACGTCGCCCAGCATGGTTTCCGGACGGGTGGTGGCCACCGTCAGGAAACCGCTGCCGTCGGCCAGCGGGTACTTGATGTACCACATGGAGCCGTCTTCTTCCTCGGACACCACTTCCAGGTCGGACACGGCCGTGCCCAGCACGGGGTCCCAGTTCACCAGGCGCTTGCCGCGGTAGATCAGGCCCTGCTCGAACAGGCGCACGAAGACGTCGGTGACGACTTTCGAGCGCGGCTCGTCCATGGTGAAGTATTCGCGCTGCCAGTCGGCCGAGGCGCCCAGGCGGCGCATCTGGCCGGTGATGATGGAACCGGATTTTTCTTTCCATTCCCACACTTTTTCCACGAATTTCTCGCGGCCCAGGTCATGGCGCGAAATCTTTTGCGCGTCCAGCTGGCGCTGCACGACGATCTGCGTGGCGATGCCCGCGTGGTCGGTGCCCGGGATCCAGGCCGTGTTGTGGCCCAGCATGCGGTGGTAGCGGGTCAGGCCATCCATGATGGTCTGGTTGAACGCATGGCCCATGTGCAGGGTGCCGGTGACGTTCGGCGGCGGCAACTGGATGCTGAAGGAAGGTTTTCCCGCATCGAGGGTGGCGGTAAAGTAACCGCGCTGTTCCCACTCGGTGCGCCAGAATTGTTCAATGTCGGCGGGCTCGAAAGACTTGGCTAATTCCATGATTTGGCGTGTGATTGGCAAAAGGAACCATTATAGATGACGCGGCATCGCCTGCACTGCGGCAACCGGCCTTTTTCAGTGTTTTCGCGGCTTTGCGGCCCGTTTGGCGGCAACGGAACGGGGGTGAAAGCGCTGACGATGTTATAATGCCGGCCTCGGCGCCTCCTGCCTCAACTTTGCGGACGGCGCCAGCGGACGCAGTTTTATCCAACTCCCGTCCGCGCCACCCGGCCAGCGCATCTGCGATGCCTGCCAATTCAGTGCGTCCCCTGCGGGCCGGGCGCCTGAGCCACGCGCACCGCCAGCGGTGCACCATTCACGGCGGACCACCGCGCGCCATCGTTCACCGGCCGCGCCGCCACAGCTTAGCCAGGAATGTTGTTATCTGGCCAGTCGTCTTTCGATACGGCACTGATCCACGGCGCGCCTTGCCGCCTGTGGGCTTGCCATGGCCGCGCGCTTTCCCGGTTTCGCCTGCATAAGGAAACCACCATGAAGAAAATCTGTCTCGCACTCGCTGCCCTGGGCGCCTTGCCCGCCGTCCACGCCCAGTCGTCCGTCACCGTGTATGGCTTGATGGATGCGGCCCTGGTGCAGGAACGCGGCATCAGCAAGCTCACCAGTGGCGTCTCGGCCGGTTCGCGCCTCGGTTTCCGGGGCACGGAAGCGCTGGGCGATGGCTGGCAAGCCGTCTTCACCCTGGAAGCGGGCTTGCTCAGCGACACGGGCCGCTCGGACCAGGCGGGGCAATTGTTCGGCCGCCAGGCCTTCGTCGGCCTCAACAGCCCGCTGGGCATGCTGACCGTGGGCCGCCAGTACAACCTGCAAAGCCAGGCGCTGACGGACGTGGCCGACCCGTTCGAGGGCGGCATGGCGGGCGCTTCGACCAACCTGGCCGGCTATTCGGCCACGCGCATCGACAATACCGTGCGCTACACCTCGCCGGAATGGCGCGGCGTCACGGGCACGGTCATGTATGGCTTTGGCGAACACACGGGAATTGCGGCAGATCAACGCTCGCTGGGCCTGGCCCTGGGCTACGTCAACGGTCCGTTGACCCTGCGCCTGGCGCGCCAGAGCCGTGGCGGCGATGTCGGCAAGGCCGACGCCAACAACACCATTTTGGCCGGCAACTACAACTTTGGCGTGGCCACGGCCTTTGCCGGCTATGGCCGCAACACGGGCGACGGCAGTTCCATGTTCTTTGCGGAAAATCCGTACGGCGCGGCGCAGGCGCCCGCCGCTTCGACGGACAGCCGCGACGCCATCGTCGGCGTTTCCGTGCCGCTGGGCGCGACCACCCTGCTGGCCTCCTTCATCCACAAGGATGACCGCGATGCGGCCAACCGCGACGCGCAGCAGCTGGCCGTCGGTGCCACGTATGCCTTGTCCAAGCGCAGCAAGGTCTATGTTGCCTACGCGCACATCCGCAACCGCAACGGTGCCGCCTACATGGTGGGCAACGCCACGGAAGTGGGCAGCGGCGACCGGGCCTTGAACATCGGCTTGCGTCACGCCTTCTAGGCGGGCAGCATTTTTCCCTGCATCAACAGTTCCCCGAAGGCGGGCGCGGCCAGCGGGCGGCTGAACAGGTAGCCCTGCATCTGGTCGCAGCCGTGCTGGCGCAGGAAGGCCAGCTGCTGCGCCGTTTCCACGCCTTCGGCAATCACCTTCAGGCGCAGGCTGTGCGCCAGCGAAATGATGGCGCGCACGATGGCCGCGTCGTCGTCGCTGTGCGTGATGTCGCTGACGAAGGATTTGTCGATTTTCAAGACGTCGATGGGGAAGTGGCGCAGGTAGGCCAGGCTGGAATAGCCCGTGCCGAAGTCATCGATGGACAGTTGCACGCCCAGCGCCTTGAGCTTGTCCATGGTGGCCGTGGCTTGTTCCACGTCACGCATGACCATGCTTTCCGTCAACTCCAATTCCAGCAGGGCCGCATCAAGTCCCGTCGCCTCCAGCGTCTGCGCCACGGCGTGCAGCAGGTTCTTTTGCTTGAATTGCCGCGCCGACAAATTGACGGCCAGGCGCAGCGGACCATGGCCGGCCAGCTGCCAGGCGCGCGTCTGGGCGCATGCCGTGCGCAGGACCCAGTCGCCGATGGGGATGATCAAGTCCATTTCCTCGGCCAGGCCGATGAAATCGATGGGGGGAATGCGTCCCAGCTGCGGGTGGGTCCAGCGCAGCAGCGCTTCCATGCCCACCACCTTGCCGCTGGCCAGGTCCAGCTGGGGCTGGTATTCGAGGTGGAACTGGTCCCGCGCCAGCGCGTGGCGCAGCTCGCTTTCCAGTCCCAGCCGCTCCAGGGTGCCCGCATTCATGCTCGCGGCATAGAATTGCCAGTGGCCCCGTCCCTGTTCCTTGGCGCGGTACATGGCGATGTCGGCGTGCTTGACCAGGGTATCGGCATCCTGGCCATCGGCGGGGTACACGGCCACGCCCATGCAGCAGCTGAGCATGAATTCGTACTCGCCCAGCTGCAGCGGCTGGGCCACGGCGTCGAGGATGCGCTGCAAGGTGGCCGCGCCCGGTTCGCCGCCGCCATGCTGGGGCAGCAGCAGCACGAATTCGTCGCCGCCCAGGCGCGCCACCGTATCGACTTCGCGCGTGGCGTCGCGCAGGCGCCCGGCCACGTTTTGCAGTACCCGGTCGCCCGCGTCGTGGCCCAGCGTGTCGTTGACGAACTTGAAACGGTCGAGGTCGATAAAGACCACCCACAGGGGCAAATGGTTGCGCCGCGTCACGGCCATCGCCTGTGCCAGCCGTTCGCGCAGCAGGGCCCGGTTGGCCAGGCCCGTGAGGATATCGTGGCGCGACTGGAATTCCATCTCCTGCTCGAAGCGCATGACGGTGCTGATGTCGTATTGCGCGACGACAAAGTGGCTGACGGCGCCGTCGCCATCGTCGCGTACGGGGGCCACGAACAGCTCGCTCCAGTAGCAGCTGCCATCCTTGCGGGCATTGCGCACGATGGCCTTGCCTTCGCGCCGCTCGCGCAGGGCGGCCGTGATGGCGTGCATGTCCTGCCGCCCCTGTTCGGGGCCCTGCAAGTCTTCCAGGCGCTGCCCGATGACTTCGCTGGCCGCGTACCCCGTGATGCGCTCGAAGGCGGGGTTGACGTATTCGATCAGGTAGCCCGGCGCGTCGGCGCTGCACAGGATGATGGCATTGGCCGAGACTTCGATGATGCGCTCGCGCAGCCGCAGCGACTTTTCATTGCGCATGCGCGCGGCGATGTCTTCGGACAGGCGCAGGTTGGCAAACTGCAGGGCCGCCGTGCGTTCACCCGTGATGCGGGCAATCACGGAATTGCGCGATACCAGCTGGTACACATACGCCGTGGCCAGCAGGCTCGACAGCATTCCGCCCAGCAGCACGTACAGCGAGCCGCGGCGGTTCGCATCCAGGGTCAGTCCATGCGCGGGCAGCATGGCCGCGCTCAGCGCATGGCCGCTGGCATGCTGCTGCCACAGCAGCCGGGCGCTTTCCGCTTCGATCTGCCGCGCCGAGACATAGCACAGGGCCGTCAGGCACAGCCCGACGGCCAGGGTCAGCAGGGCCGAGGTGGAGACGGAGATGGAGATGCGCTTGAAGAATGATTGCATGATGGGTCCCGTGGCAGCGCCGGTGCCTATCCATGATCAGGCAGGCCGGGCAGTGACTGACTGTAGGGCGGCAGGCGCCGCAGGGTCCGTTCGGTACCGAACGGACGATCATGCCGATAAGAAATATAGTCGGGCCACCGTGCAAGCAGTGTGTTACGCTGCACACCATGGCGACCCTCGTTCGGACGCCTTTCATCTACCCCCTAGCTGACGACTGGAAACCAGGAAAACTGCCCATGTCGAGTCCGCATGCCCAGCTGCACAACCCGAATCAAAACCATTTGCTCGCCGCCATGCTCGACGCCGATTTCGCGCGCCTGGCGCCCCACCTGGAGCAAGTCTCCATGCTGCTGGGCGACGTGATCTACGACTCGGGCGACAAGCTGCAGCATGTGTATTTCCCCACCACCGCCATCGTTTCCATCCATTACCTGCTGGAAAACGGCGGCTCGTCGGAAATTGCCGGCGTCGGCAACGAGGGCATCGTGGGCGTGTCGCTGTTCATGGGCGGCAATTCGACGCCGAGCCGCGCCGTCGTGCAGACGGGCGGCGTCGGCTACCGGCTCAAGGCCCACCTGCTGATGGCAGAGTTCGATCGCGCCGGCCCCGTCATGCGCTTGCTGCTGCGCTACACGCAAGCGCTGATCACGCAGATGTCGCAGACGGCCGTGTGCAACCGCCACCATACGGTGGAGCAGCAGCTGTGCCGCTGGCTGCTGCTGACCATGGACCGCCTGCCGAACCGCGAGCTGACCATGACGCAGGAACTGATCGCCAACATGCTGGGCGTGCGCCGCGAAGGCGTGACGGAAGCGGCAGGGCGCTTGCAGCAGCGCGGCTTCATCAGCTACCGGCGCGGGCATATCTCCGTGCTGGACCGCGCCGGGCTCGAAGGCCACGTGTGCGAATGCTATGGCGTGGTGAAGAAGGAATTCGCGCGCCTGCTGTCGGACGTGCGCCAGCGCCAGGGCGCCTGAGTCCCCCTTTCCCCCTCTTACTGTTTCATTGCCCGGGCTTCCCATGCACTCAGTTGAAAATAATCCCCATCGCGCCCCGTCGCGCTGGCCCATGGCACTGGCATTCTCGTTCAGCGCCATCGTGCTGCTGGCCGTCGGCGCGCTGGCCTGGCGTGCGCCGTTCGATACGGCGATCCTGATCGAGGCCCTGCTTGGCCTGCTGTTGCTGATGCTGGTGGCGCTGTACCGGCGCACGGCGGCGGCCAGCCTGCCGCGCCAGGTGCTCAAGGCGGGCGCCCTGCAGGACGCCATCTTCAACAGCGCCAATTTCTCGTGCATCGCCACCGATGCGCAGGGCGTGATCCAGATCTTCAACGTGGGCGCCGAACGCATGCTCGGCTATGCCGCCAGCGACGTCGTCGACAAGCTGACGCCGGCCGGAATTTCTGACGCGCAAGAAATCGTCACCCGCGCCGCCGCTCTCAGCGTCGAGCTCGACACGCCCATCACGCCGGGCGTGGAAGCGCTCTTCTTCAAGGCCATGCGCGGCATCGAAGACATCTATGAGCTGACCCACATCCGCAACGATGGCAGCCGCTTTCCCGCCATCGTCTCCGTGACGGCCTTGCGCGATGCGCAGAACAAGGTCATCGGCTACCTGCTGATCGGCACGGACAACACGGCGCGCAAGCAGGTCGAGGCGGAACAGGCGCTGCTGGACCAGCGCCTGCAGGAGCAGCAGGCGTACACGCGCTCGCTCGTCGAGAGCAATAATGCCGAGCTGAAAAAGGCGCGCCAGGTGGCGGAAAAGGCCAACCGCGCCAAATCCGAATTCCTCTCGAGCATGAGCCATGAATTGCGCACGCCGCTGAACGCCGTGCTGGGCTTTGCCCAGCTGATGGCGTCCGACGTGCCGCCGCCCAGCCCGCCGCAGCAGCGTTCGATCGAGCAGATCCTCAAGGGCGGCTGGTACCTGTTGCGTTTGATCAATGAAATCCTCGACCTGGCCATGATCGAATCGGGCAAGGTGACTCTGTCGCAAGAGGCGATGTCGCTGCTCGACGTGCTGCAGGATTGCCAGGCGATGATCGCGCCGCAGGCGGAAAAACGCGGCATCCGCCTGCATTTCCCCCGCTGCGGCCAGGCCTTCTACGTGCATGCGGACCGCACGCGCGTGAAACAGGTGATGATCAACCTGCTGTCGAACGCCATCAAGTACAACCAGGGCGGCGGCGCCGTCACCGTCGAATGCAGCCGCCACGGCGAGAAGGTGCGCGTGAGCGTGCGCGACAGCGGCGCCGGCCTCGATGCGGCCCAGGTGGCGCAGCTGTTCCAGCCCTTCAACCGCCTGGGACAGGAAAACAGCACGGAAGAGGGCACGGGCATCGGCCTCGTCGTCACCAAGCAGCTGGTGGAGTTGATGGGCGGCACCATCGGCGTCGACAGCACGGTGGGCGTGGGCACTACCTTCTGGTTCGAGCTGGCCGCCAGCCGCGCGCCTGCACTGGCGCTGGACGATGGGGATGCGCTGCCACAGGTGCAGGAGCCGCAGGAAAGCCTGCGCACCCTGCTGTACGTGGAAGACAATCCCGCCAACCTGGCGCTGGTGGAGCAACTGATCGCCCGCCGCAGCGACTTGAAGCTGCTGACGGCCATCGATGCGCACCTGGGCATCGACTTGGCGCGCACCTACCAGCCAGACGTGATCTTGATGGATATCAACCTGCCCGGCATCAGCGGCTATGGCGCCCTGCACATCCTGCTCGGCGATCCGCTGACCCGCCACATTCCCGTCATGGCCCTGTCGGCCAACGCCGTGCCGCGCGACATCGAAAAGGGCTTGCAGGCGGGTTTCTTCCGCTATCTGACCAAGCCCATCAAGGTCGTCGAATTCATGGACGCGCTCGACGTGGCCCTGCACCATGCGGCTGCGCATGGCCTGGCCGACGACATTCACGCAGTACGCTAATTCAGCACCCATTTTTAGGAATACCGCCATGCTTCAAGCCACCGAGATCCTGAACGCCAGCATCCTCATCGTCGATGACCAGGAGGCCAACGTCATGCTGCTCGAGCAGGTGCTGCGCAGCGCCGGCTACACGCGCATCACGTCCACCATGGACCCGCAAGCCGTGCGCGCGCTGCACCAGCAGCACCGCTACGACCTGATCCTGCTCGACTTGCAGATGCCGGAAATGGATGGCTTCGAAGTCATGGAAGGCTTGCGCGACCTCGAAGCGGGCAGCTACCTGCCCGTGCTGGTGATCACGGCCCAGCCCGGTCACAAGCTGCGCGCCCTGCAGGCGGGCGCCAAGGATTTCGTCAGCAAGCCCTTCGACCTGGTGGAAGTCAAGACGCGCATCCACAACATGCTGGAAGTGCGCTTGCTGTACCAGAAGCTGGGCGAATACAGCAAGTCGCTGGAAAAGATGGTGGAAGACCGCACGGCGGAATTGCGCGAAAGCGAAGCGCGCTTCCAGCGCTTCACGGAACTGTCGTCCGACTGGTACTGGGAACAGGATGCGCAGGGCAATTTGACGCGCTTTTCCGGCCCCGTGGCCGACATGCTGGGCATCGGCAGCGAGGAAGAGCCGCAGCGCTGGAATGCCAGCGAGCGCGCCTTGCTCGACGCCAAGATTGCTGCGCGGGAACCATTCCTCGACTTTATCTACAGCCGCACGAACGGGGACGGCAGCACGCAGTACCTGCAGGTGAGCGGCGAACCGATGTTCGACAATGGCAGCCGCTTCATCGGCTACCGCGGCATCGGCCTCGACGTCACGCAGCGCCTGCGCAAGGCTTGACGGGCGGCGGGCTGCTTTATACTTGCCGGTATCGATATCGACAAGGAATGCATCATGGCTGACAAATCGCCTCCGGCAACGCCCCCGCGCTACTGGTTCCCCGCCAAGACCTATGGCTGGGGCTGGGGCATGCCCATCACCTGGCAAGGCTGGCTGGTCTTCCTGGCCGCCCTGGGGCTGTTTGCCTGCGGCGCCTTCCTCTTCCCGCCGCAGGAATCGCTGGCCCTGTACATCGTCTATGAAGCCGTCATCGCCGGCGCGCTCGTCGGCGTGTGCTGGCTGAAAGGCGAACCGACGCGCTGGCGCTGGGGCAAGAAGCAATAGGCGCCGTCATCTGTTGCGGCGCAGCAGATACACAAAGACGACAACTGCAAGAAATCATCTGGCCACGCGTCTTGAAACGCGTATAATTGGCTCGCTGCCGCAAGGCGGCAAACGCTAGGGGTCCTGCCTTTCGCTGTGGAAACACGGTGCAAGCGCGGGTGAGAAATACCCTCCGAACCTGATCTGGATAATGCCAGCGAAGGGAAGCTTTAGGATGACCGCACCCCGCTTTTCCGCGTGCGCAATTCCGAACCTCCTTAGCTGGCTCCAGGCTTAAAAATAGTCTAGCCAAGGAGCCAAAATGAACGCCAATCCGAAATTCCTCTCCGCCACCGCCACGGTCGACGAAGCCGCCATCGCGCCGCTGCCCAATTCGCGCAAGATCTACGTGCAGGGCAGCCGCCCCGACATCCGCGTGCCCATGCGCGAAATCAGCCAGTCCGACACGGAAGCGTCGTTCGGCGGCGAAAAGAACCCGCCCATCTACGTCTACGACACCTCCGGCCCGTACACGGACCCGGACGTGCAGATCGACATCCGCTCGGGCCTGGACACGCCGCGCCTGCCATGGATCATGGAGCGGGCCGATACGGAAGAGCTGCCGGGGCCGACGTCCGATTACGGCATCGCCCGCCTGGCGGACCCGAAACTGGCCGAGCTGCGTTTCAACCTGCACCGCAAGCCGCGCCGCGCCATCGCCGGCAAGAACGTGACGCAGATGCATTACGCCCGGCAAGGCATCATCACGCCGGAAATGGAGTTCGTCGCCATCCGCGAAAACATGCGCCGGCAAGAGTATTTGCGCGAACTCAAGGCGTCCGGCCCCATGGGCGAACGCCTGGCCGACCTGATGGGCCGCCAGCACCCGGGCCAGGCCTACGGCGCCAGCATTCCCGCCGAAATCACGGCCGAATTCGTGCGCGAGGAAATCGCCCGCGGCCGCGCCATCATCCCCGCCAACATCAACCACCCGGAAGTGGAGCCGATGATCATCGGCCGCAATTTCCTGGTGAAAATCAACGCGAATATCGGCAATTCGGCCGTGACTTCGTCCATCGGCGAGGAAGTGGAAAAGATGACCTGGGCCATCCGCTGGGGCGGCGACAACGTCATGGATCTGTCCACAGGTAAACATATCCACGAGACGCGCGAATGGATCATCCGCAACAGTCCCGTGCCCATCGGCACCGTGCCCATCTACCAGGCGCTGGAAAAGGTCAACGGCAAGGCCGAAGATCTGACGTGGGAAATCTTCCGCGACACCCTCATCGAGCAGGCCGAGCAGGGCGTCGACTACTTCACCATCCACGCGGGCGTGTTGCTGCGCTACGTGCCGATGACGGCCAAGCGCCTGACGGGCATCGTTTCGCGCGGCGGCTCCATCATGGCAAAGTGGTGCCTGGCGCACCACCAGGAATCGTTCCTCTACACGCATTTCGAAGAGATCTGCGAAATCATGAAGGCCTACGACGTGTCGTTCTCGCTGGGCGACGGCTTGCGTCCCGGCTCCATCTACGACGCCAACGACGAGGCGCAGCTGGGCGAACTGAAGACCCTGGGCGAGCTGACCCAAATTGCCTGGAAGCACGACGTGCAAGTGATGATCGAAGGCCCCGGCCACGTGCCCATGCAATTGATCAAGGAAAACATGGACTTACAGCTGGACCAGTGCGGCGAAGCGCCGTTCTACACCCTGGGCCCGCTGACCACCGATATCGCGCCCGGCTACGACCACATCACGTCGGGCATCGGCGCGGCCCTGATCGGCTGGTACGGCACGGCCATGCTGTGCTACGTGACGCCGAAGGAGCATTTGGGCTTGCCCAACAAGAACGACGTCAAGGACGGCATCATCACCTACAAGATCGCGGCGCACGCGGCCGACCTGGCGAAGGGCCATCCGGGTGCGCAGATCCGCGACAACGCCCTGTCGAAGGCCCGCTTCGAATTCCGCTGGGACGACCAGTTCAACATCGGCCTGGACCCGGACAAGGCGCGCGAATTCCACGATGAAACCTTGCCCAAGGATTCGGCCAAGGTGGCGCATTTCTGCTCCATGTGCGGCCCCCATTTCTGTTCCATGAAGATCACGCAGGAAGTGCGCGAATACGCGGCCGGCATGGGCATCGCGGAAGACAAGGCGCTGCAGCAGGGCATGGAAGTGAAAGCCATCGAATTCATCAAGAACGGCGCCGAGCTGTACCGCAAGGTCTGAAGGAGGGCGCGATGACTGCATTGATCCATATCACGCTCAACGGCGCACCGCATCAGGTGCCGCGGGGACAGACACTCGACCAATTGATCGCCGCCCTGTCGCTGGAAAACCAGGCGCTGGCGCTGGCCGTCAACCGCAACGTCGTGCCGCGCAAGGCGTGGCCGGGACAGGTCTTGCAGACGCAGGACCAGGTGGAGATCGTCCGCGCCATCGGCGGCGGCTAAGTTGAGAAAAGACAAGGAACAGAATATGAATACGGAAACAAACAAGGACCTGCTGACCATCGCAGGCAAGCAATATCAATCGCGCCTGCTGGTGGGCAGCGGCAAGTACAAGGATTTGCCGCAGACGCGCGAAGCGACGGACGCGGCGGAAGCGCAGATCATCACGGTGGCCATCCGCAGGGTCAACATCGGCCAGGACCCGCACGCGCCCAGCCTGCTGGACTTCGTGCCGCCGGACCAGTACACGATACTGCCGAACACGGCCGGCTGCTACAACGCGAAAGACGCCGTCTACACCTTGCAACTGGCGCGCGAACTGCTGGGCGGGCGTAACCTGGTGAAGCTGGAAGTGCTGGGCGATGAAAAGACGCTGTTTCCGCACATGCCAGAAACCCTGGTCGCGGCCGAGGCGCTGGTCAAGGATGGCTTCGACGTGATGGTCTACTGCAGCGACGATCCCATCCAGGCGAAGATCCTGGAAGACATCGGCTGCGTGGCCGTCATGCCGCTGGCGTCATTGATCGGCTCGGGCATGGGCATCCTGAATCCGTGGAATTTGTCCTTGATCATCGACCAGGCGAAAGTGCCCGTGCTCGTCGATGCGGGCGTGGGCACGGCGTCGGACGCGGCCATCGCCATGGAACTGGGTTGCGATGGCGTGCTGATGAATACGGCCATCGCCGGCGCGCACGATCCCGTGCGCATGGCGCGCGCCATGAAGCTGGCCGTGCGGGCGGGGCGCGAAGCGTTCCTGGCGGGGCGCATGCCGCGCAAGTTCGCCGCCTCGCCGTCGTCGCCGATGGCGGGCCGGCTGGCGTGACGGTGACGCGGCGTCACAGCGTGCTGGTGTTTGCCGGCGCCGATCCGTCCGGCGGCGCCGGCATCGCCGCCGACATCCTGGCGATTGCGGCCCAGGGCGCGCATGCCTTGCCCGTCATCACGGCGCTGACGGTGCAGGACAATGACCGCGTGTTTGCCGTCGAACCGGTGGCGCCGGAGCTGCTGCGCCGGCAGGCGCAGGCGCTGATCGACAAGATGGCGATTCATGCCGTGAAAATCGGCATTCCTGGCAGCGCGGCGAATGCGGCCGCCATTGCGCAGCTGATCGGGCAATTGCGCCAAACCAGGCCGGACTTGCCCGTCGTGCTCGATCCCGTGCTGGCCAGCGGCCATGGCGACGTGCTGAGCCGGGACGATGCCGTGCTGGCGCTGGCGCCCTTGTTGCCGGTGACTACCGTGATCGTACCGAACGGACCGGAAGCGCTGGCCCTCGGCGGCGTAGAAAACCTGCTTGCGCAAGGCTGCCGGCACGTGCTGGTGACGGGCGGCCATGGCGAGGGCGAGACGGTCGTCAACCGCTGGTTTGACGCCGCTGGCGGCGGGCGCGCCTGGCGCTGGCCGCGCCTGCCCGGCGCATTTCACGGCAGCGGCTGCACCCTGGCGTCGGCCATCGCGGCGCGCCTGGCGCTGGGGCAGGCATTGCCTGAAGCGCTTGATCTGGCGCAAAGCTATTGCCATGCGGCCCTGGCCGGCGCATATGCGATTGCGCCAGGTCAACTCATGCCGCAGCGATTCATTCAATAAGGAAATCATCATGCGTGGACTGTATCTCGTCACCCCAAACTGGGACGACACCGACCGCCTGCTCGACGTGAGCGAACAAGCCTTGCAGGCAGGCGTAGCCTTGCTGCAATACCGCCACAAGAGCGCCGACGCGCCGCAGCGGCGCGAGCAGGCGGGCGCCTTGCTGGCCCTGGCCCGCAAATATGGCGTGCCCTTCATCATCAACGACTTTATCGCACTGTGCGAAGAGCTGGACGCGGACGGCGTGCACGTGGGCGGCACGGATGCGTCCGTCGCGCAGGTGCGCGCGCGCCTGGGCAAGGAGAAGATCGTGGGCGCCTCGTGCTATGGCGACATGGCCCTGGCCCGTACGGCCGAGGCGGGCGGCGCCAGCTACGTGGCCTTTGGCGGCTTCTATCCCTCGCTGGTGAAAAAATATCCGGTGACGACGCCCCTCGATATCGTGCTGCAAGCCAAGCGCGAGATCGCCTTGCCGTGCGTGGTGATCGGCGGCATGACGCCGGAGAATGCGGCGCTACTGGTGGCGCGGGGCGCCGACATGGTGGCGGCCATCAGCAGTGTCTTTGGCAAGATGGACGAGGCGAAGGATGTGAATATTGCAGTGCAGCAATTTAATCAATTGTTTGCGGCGTGAGCATGGGAGCGGATGGGGGATTTGCCGAATAATCGGCATATAATAAGAGCATCTATATTTACAAGGTCTCCTTACCCATGAGTCAGCCAGCCGCCGCGAAACGCCTTATCCTGATCGTTGACGATGACCAGCTCCTGTTGGAATTCCTTGGCGAAGTCCTGCGCCATGCCGGCTATGAGACGGCCCTGGCCAATTCCGCCGAAATGGCGCTGCAGCTGATCGCCCAGCGCGAGCCGGACCTGGCCTTGCTCGACATCCACATGCCGGGCATGTCCGGCCTGGAACTGGCCAAGCGCCTGCATGGCGAAACGGCCGTGCCGTTCATGTTCCTGTCCGGCAGCGGCGACAGCGAATCGGGCAAGCAGGCGGCCGCCTACGGTGCCGTCGGCTATGTGGTCAAACCCGTCGACGAAGGCCGTTTGATGCCCGCCTTCGAAGCGGGCCTGGCGCGCGCCGACGAAATCCGCCAGCTGCGCCGCACCGAGCTGAACCTGAACGCGGCCCTGGCTGCGGGGCGCGAAACGAGCCTGGCCGTCGGCTTGCTGATGGGCAAGTTCCAGACGGACCGCAACACGGCCTTCGAAGTGCTGCGCGACCACGCCCGCTCCAGCCGCCGCAAGATCAATGAAATCGCCAGCCAGTTGCTGCTGGCCGAGGAAACCCTGAACGGCTTGCACGGCGCCTTCCTCAACCGGGCCAAGAAGAACGTCTGAGAAAATCTACTGCGCGGTGCGATTTGCGGCCGGCGATGCTCACTGTGCATGCGCACAGCTGCGCTTCTCGGCCACAACTCACATCCGCTCGCTACGATTTTGTCAGACGTCGTGGCGTTCCGAACGGGCGTGCACTCGTCATCGGCGAATTGTCTTGCTATCATGGTTAATGCTGGCGCTGTAGCGCACCTTAAAATTTTGACAGGACATACATGAAAACCAAAGCCGCGATTGCCTGGAAAGCGGGTGCCCCGCTGACCATCGAAGAAGTCGATCTGGCCGGCCCGCGCGCCGGCGAAGTGCTCGTCGAGCTGAAAGCCACCGGGATCTGCCACACGGATTACTACACCCTGTCGGGCGCCGACCCGGAGGGGATCTTCCCCGCCATCCTCGGCCATGAAGGCGCCGGCGTCGTCGTCGACGTGGGTCCGGGCGTGACGACCCTGAAGAAGGATGACCACGTCATCCCCCTGTACACGCCGGAATGCAGGCAATGCAAGTTCTGCCTGTCGCAAAAGACGAATCTGTGCCAGGCCATCCGTTCCACCCAGGGCCGCGGCCTGATGCCGGACGCCACCAGCCGTTTTTCCCTGAATGGCCAGCCGCTGTTCCACTACATGGGCACGTCCACGTTCTCGAACTACATTGTCGTGCCGGAAATCGCCCTGGCGAAGATCCGCGAAGACGCGCCCTTCGACAAGGTCTGCTACATCGGCTGCGGCGTGACGACGGGCGTGGGCGCCGTGCTGTTCTCGGCCAAGGTCGAGGCGGGCGCCAACGTGGCCGTGTTCGGCCTGGGCGGCATCGGCCTGAACGTGATCCAGGCGGCGAAGATGGTCGGCGCCGACAAGATCATCGGCATCGACATCAACCCGGCGCGCCAGGCCATCGCGCGCAAGTTCGGCATGACGCATTTCATCAACCCGAACGAGGTGGACAATGTCGTCGACGCCATCGTGCAGCTGACGGACGGCGGCGCGGACTACAGTTTCGAGTGCGTGGGCAACACGACCTTGATGCGCCAGGCGCTCGAGTGCACGCACAAGGGCTGGGGCAAGTCCTTCATCATCGGCGTGGCGGCGGCGGGGCAGGAAATTTCCACGCGACCATTCCAGCTGGTGACGGGACGCGAATGGCGCGGTTCGGCCTTCGGCGGGGCGCGCGGGCGCACGGACGTGCCGAAGATCGTCGACTGGTACATGGAAGGCAAGCTCAATATCGATGATTTGATCACGCACCGTTTGAAACTGGAAGATATCAACCAGGGTTTCGATTTGATGAAGAGCGGCGAATCGATCCGCTCCGTCGTGCTGTACTGACGTGCCCTATTGAATGAAATACGCCGTACCCCGGCGGTTTGCGGAGGCTGCGGCCTCCGTTTTTTTGTCCCCGCGCCGGCCGTGCCGTTTCCCATTCATCGCGCCTATCTGTCGTTCAATCCGTCATTCCGGCAATTTGTCGCATGCCGCTGGAGGCATGGATGGCGCGGCGCTACAGTCAAACCTCGCCGTACCACGGCGGTTTTTGCGGGGGACTCCGACCCCCGCATTTTTTTTGCCCGGCGTTTCCGTCCATCGTGCCAGCCTGCCGTCCAGGCGCCCTTTTTTGCAGCCTGTCGCACGGCGCTGGAAGGGGGTGCGAGGCCACGCTACTGTACATGCTCCAACAATATCGATAACGAGGCAGCCATGTCCATTTCCCACCGTTTGATCCTCAGTCTGGCCGGTATCCTGATAGGCGGCAGCGCGCTGGCCGTGCAGCCGCCCGAGCCGCCCGTGCCCCCTGCGCCGCCCGCGCCGCCGAGCAAGCAGATCAATATTTCCATGGGCAGCGGCGACGGCTATGCCCTCGTCGATAGCGGCCGGGACAGCGTGACCATGAGCGGCAGCGCTATCGATGGCCAGCAGATCAAGCAGCTGAAGGCAAGCATCAAGGGGCAATTCCTGTGGTTCCGCGACGATGGCAAGAGCTACGTCACGCAGGACCCGGCGCTGCTGGCCCGGGTCAGCGCGGCGTGGAAACCGTCGCAGCAGCTGGGCGAACAGATGGGCAGCCTGGGCAAGCAGATGGGCGCCCACGGCAGGGCGATGGGCGAGCTGGGCAGCAAGATGGGCAGCCATGGCCTGGCGCAGGCGCGGGTCGGCACGCGTGACGCGGAGCAGCTGCAGGCGCTGGGCCGCCAGCAGCGGGAACTGGGCCGCAAGCTGGGCGAAGCGTCGCGCCGCCAGGCACAGGCTGGCTCGGACAGCGCGCGCCGCGCCGCCGAGCGCGATGTGGAACGCCTGCAGCAGCAGATGGAAGATGCGCAGGAAGCCATGGAAGAGGTCAACGACCGCATCGCCAGCGCGACCGAGCGTGAGATGGCCAAGTCGGACGCGCTGTCGCGCCAGATGGATGAGCGGGGCAAGCCGATGGAAACGCTGGGCAAGCAGATGGGCGAGCTGGGCCGTCAGCAGGAGCAGGCGTCGAAGGCGGCCGACCGCACCACGCGCCAGGTCATTGCCCAGGCGCTCAGCGAAGGCAAGGCCAGGCTGGTGCGCTGAAACGGCGCTCAGGCGGCATGCCAGGAGGCGGCCACGGCGCGGTATTGCGCCGGCAGCTGCGCCCTGGCCTCGTCCACGCTGGCGTAGCGCTCGTCCTGCACGCAGTCCCACTGCGCATCGCAGCTGAAACGGTAGACGCTGTTCTCGCCCGCATACTGGCACAGAGCCAGGCCATGGATGGCGACGGGGGCCGCGCCCGCGTCGCCGGCAACGTGGCCGAAGGGCAGGGCGGACCAGGCCCACGCGAGGACGCGGGCGCCGTCGATATGGCTGGGAGGTGTCATGGATGCGGCTTTCCTCAACAATACGGGAAGGCCGATTGTAGCGTGCACGCGGCGAATGCGGCGCGACCGCTGGACAAATGCACAGTATTTTTAGCCATGCCGGTATAATCACGGCATGCAAAATCTTCTTCACAACCTCAATGCCGAACAATACGCTGCCGTCACCCTGCCGGCGCAGCATGCGCTGATCCTGGCGGGCGCCGGCTCGGGCAAGACCCGCGTGCTGACTACCCGCATCGCGTGGCTGATCCAGACCCAGCAGGTATCGCCGGCCGGCATCCTGGCCGTGACCTTTACCAACAAGGCCGCCAAGGAAATGCTCACGCGCCTGTCGGCCATGCTGCCGATCAACACGCGCGGCATGTGGATCGGCACCTTCCACGGCCTGTGCAACCGCCTGCTGCGCACGCACTACCGCGACGCCGCCTTGCCGCAGACCTTCCAGATCCTCGATTCGCAGGACCAGTTGTCGGTGATCAAGCGCTTGCTGAAGGCGAACAACATCGATGATGAGAAATTCCCGCCGAAGACGGTGATGTATTTCATTAACAATGCCAAGGACCAGGGCTTGCGCGCGACGGACGTGGAAGCGTACGACGCGCACGAGCGCAAGATGGTCGAGCTGTACCAGCTGTACGACGACCAGTGCCAGCGCGAAGGCGTCGTCGATTTTGCGGAACTGCTGCTGCGCACGTATGAATTGCTCAGCCGCAACCAGCCCTTGCGCGAGCATTACCAGGCCCGTTTCCGCCACATTTTGGTGGACGAGTTCCAGGATACGAACAACCTGCAATACAACTGGCTCAAATTGCTGGCCGGCCATGGCAGCCGCGCTGGCGGCGCCCTGTTTGCCGTCGGCGACGATGACCAGAGCATCTACGCCTTCCGCGGCGCCAACGTGGGCAACATGAGCGCCTTCGAGCACGAATTCCAGGTGCAGAACTTGATCAAGCTGGAGCAGAACTACCGCTCGCACGGCCACATCCTCGACAGCGCCAACGTATTGATCGCCAACAACAGCAAGCGCCTGGGCAAGAATTTGCGCACGGACGCGGGCCATGGCGAGCAGGTGCGCGTGTACGAAGCCAGTTCCGACCTGCAGGAAGCGCAGTGGATCATCGAGGAAGCGAAAAGCCTGATCGCCGATGGCGCCTCGCGCAGCGAAATTGCGATTCTGTACCGCTCGAACGCGCAGTCGCGCGTGATCGAGCACGCGCTGTTCTCGGCCGGCATGCCCTACCACGTGTACGGCGGCCAGCGCTACTTCCAGCGCGCCGAGGTCAAGCACGCAATTGCCTATTTGCAATTGATGGACAATCCGCACAACGATTCGGCCTTCCTGCGCGTGGTCAATTTCCCCACGCGGGGCATCGGCATGCGCTCGATCGAGCAATTGCAGGCCGCGTCGGAGCAGTATGGCATCTCGCTGTACGCGGCCGTGCCCTACGTGGCGGGCAAGGCGGGCAGCGTGCTGGCCGGCTTCGTCAAGCTGGTCGAAGGCGTGCGTTTCGAAACGCAGCAATTGTCCTTGCCGGAAATGGTGCGCGTGGTGCTGGAAGCGAGTACCTTACTGCAACATTATCAGAATGAAAAGGAAGGCGCCGACCGCATCGAGAACTTGGAGCAGATGGTCAGCGCGGCCAGCCAGTTCATTTCCGAAGAAGGTTTTGGACAGGGCGCACCGGCCCACCTGGGGCCTGCCGCCCAGGCGCAGTCGGGCGCACCCGTCGTCAACCAGGATGGCATCGAGATCCTCGACGCGGACGCGCCGCTGCCGGCCGTGATGTCGCCCCTCTCCGCCTTCCTGTCGCACGCGTCGCTGGAAGCGGGGGACAACCAGGCGCAGGCGGGCCAGGATGCGCTGCAGATGATGACGGTGCACTCGGCCAAGGGCCTGGAATTCGACAATGTGTTCATCACGGGCCTGGAAGAGGGCCTGTTCCCGCACGAAAGCAGCTCAAAGGAAGACAACGGCGTGGAAGAGGAACGCCGTCTGATGTACGTGGCCATCACGCGCGCGCGCAAGCGTTTATATATGAGCTTCTCGCAGACGCGCATGCTGCACGGCCAGACGCGCTACAACATGAAGTCGCGCTTCTTCGACGAATTGCCGGAGGAATCGCTGAAATGGCTGTCGCCGAAGGTGCAGGCGAACTGGTTCGGCAACCGCAAATCAGCCTGGGACGAGGCGCCCAAGGTGGCCAGCCTGGGCTCGGACAATGCGATTGCGCAAAAGATCGCGCAAAAAGCCACGGGCGGCGGCTGGCGCATCGGCGAATCCGTGGCGCATGCCAAGTTCGGCGAAGGCGTGATCGTCAATATCGAAGGCGGCGGCGGCAATGCGCGCGCGCAGATCAACTTCGGCCAGCACGGCATGAAGGTGCTGGACCTGGGCATCGCCAAGCTGGAGAGATTAGGGCGTTGATACACGAGCGCTCATAAAAGAAGGGCAGCCTGCGCAGGCTGCCCTTTTTTCATGCGGCGTGAAAATCAGTCGTTCGGCTTATCCAGCGACACGGTCTTGCTGGCATCGACGGGCACGCCGAAGATCTGGCGGTAGGCGGCGTAGAACGAGCAATGCATGATGATGGTGAGTATCATCGACAGCGGCATCATCAGCTGCATCATCATGGGGCTGCGGCCAAAGATGATGGCCAGCAACTGGCTGCTGACGACGCTGATGGCGAACCACGTGGCGGCGAAGACGATGAAGGCCGACAGCGAGCGCCAGACGGCGAAAAAGCTGAAGAACAGCGCCTTGCCCAGGCTGATTTGCTGCCAGTAGATCAGCGGCGCGGCAAAGCAGAAGGCCATGGCGGCCGGCACGTACAGGGCGATGGCCGTCAGGATGGCCAGGCCGATGTTGGAATTGAGGATGGCTTCCTTGGCCGCTTCCTGGTCCAGCTGGCCCGTGACCATTTGCCACAGCACGCCGCCGTCGACGAGGGTGGAGGCGCCGATGGCCACGATGGCCATCAGGATGTACAGCACGCCCAGCCCCAGCAGCACGGGGAAGGCCGGCTTGCGGAAGCCCGAGATCAGCAGGCTGGGCAGGACGCGCTTGCCCTGGTCGATGTTCAGACAGCCTTGCACGAAGGCCACTGAAAAGACGGGAACGAGGATGACGGGCAGCAACTGTCCCAGCAGGGGGACGATGCTGACGGCCAGCATGCAGAACATATAGCCGAGAAACAGCATCGACATGCCGCCGGGTTGCTTGCGAAACAGGCCGAAGCCTTGTTTCACCCAGAGCCAGCCTGTACTTGCAGGTAATTTTTCCATGTTTAAAACAGTTCCGGAGCAGGTGTGGCAATCCGTTCGCGCAAAATGCGTTCGAAATGCGATGGATCGTGCGGCGTCAGCATTTCGGCGGCGCGCGGCTGGTAGTAGTCGTACAGGCGCGACAGCCAGAAACGCAGGGCGGCGGCGCGCAGCATCGGCTGCCAGGCCGTTTTTTCTTCGTGCCTGAACGGGCGCACGGCCTGGTAGGCGTCGAGCAGGGCGCGCACTCTGGCCGTGTCGAGCACGCCTGTGTCCAGGTCCACGCACCAGTCGTTGACGGTGACGGCCACGTCGAACAGCCAAGTGTCGCAGCCGGCAAAGTAAAAGTCGAAAAAGCCCGTCAGGCGTTCGCCGTCAAACATGACATTGTTGCGGAACAAGTCGGCGTGCACGGGACCGCGCGGGATGGCTTTATATGTAGCGCAGGCGGCAAAGGCGTCCTGGAAATGGATTTCCGCGCGCAGCAGGTGGGCGCGGGCGTCGTCCAGGTGGGGCAGGACGAGCGGCGTGGTGGCGTTCCACCAGTCGAGGCCGCGCAAGTTCGGCTGCTGCAGGGGGAAATCCTGCGCCGCCAGGTGCATCTTCGCCAACATGGCGCCGACGGCCGCGCAATGCACGGCTTGCGGCGCCATCTGCGAACTGCCGTCGAGTTTGCTGACGATGGCGGCCGGCTTGCCTTGCAGGGCCGTCACCAGTGCGCCGTCGGCATTGGCGATGGGGGCGGGCACGAGCACGCCGCGGTCGGCCAGGTGGCGCATCAGCTGCAGATAGAACGGCAATTGCTCGAAGCTGAGGTTTTCAAAGATCGTCAGCACATACTCGCCGCGCTCCGTGCTCAGGAAGAAATTGCTGTTTTCGATGCCGGACGCGATGCCCTTGAGGGCCAGAGGCTTGCCAAGTGGAAATTGCGTGATCCATTGGCCGATATCGTCCAGGTGTAGCGCGGTAAAAACTGCCATGGGGAAAAAGAATGAAGTCTAAGAGGGTAAAAAGCCGGCTGCCCCGCGTGTGGCCGGGGCAGGGCAGGTGAGGAGCGCTGCTTATTTCGTCGGTGCGGGCGGGGCCGGCACGTCAGCGGCCTCTTCGTCGTGCTGTTTCTGTTTCTTCTTGCCCAGGTCAAATTCCAGCACCTTCCATTGCGGGCCGCGCAAGGTGGCGCTGTTGGCCGGGTCGGCGCCGGCAGCGGGCTTCATGTAATACGTGCTGCCGCCGCTGGTGACTTTCACTTCGGACGTCACGCCCGCTTCGCGCTTCTCGGTAATCTGCTGTCTTGGTGCCGCCGGTGCCACGGTGATGGGCGCTTCGCCCATTTCCTCGATACGCTCCAGCTGCGGCGGCGCGTCGCTGGGTTTGGCCGGCGTCTGGGCGCTGGCAATGGCTGAGCATGCCAGCAACGGCAGGGCGAGGAATGTCCAGAGTGTCGATGTACGCATCATGATGGGTTCGCTTCCATGTGGTGGACTGCAGAAAATGCAGTGGTCATGCCGTCAATTTATCTATAAGGCATTGTAACAAACTGGTAGGCAATGCTGTTTAATATGCGCGGAAATTGGCTGGGGCGCGCGCCTGCGCGGCCGCACGGGGCCGCCGGGGTGGCAAAAAAGGCAAGGGCGGCATGCGTTGCGGCCGGTGGCGCGGCCCCAAACTCTGCGATAATTGGGCGATATTCCACCCGCCCGCCGCTCTCTTCCCAGGCAGGCGCGGTCCACCTTATTTTATTGGCATTATGCAAAACACCCTGCTGTTAGTCGACGGTTCCAGTTACCTTTATCGCGCCTTCCATGCGCTGCCCGACCTGCGCAGCCCGGATGGTTATCCCACGGGCGCCATGCACGGCATGGTCAACATGCTGCGCCGCCTGCGCGCCGATTACCCGGCCGCCTACATCGCCTGCGTCTTCGATGCCAAGGGTAAAACTTTCCGTGATGACATGTATCCCGAATACAAGGCCACGCGTGCCTCGATGCCGGACGACCTGCGCCTGCAGATCGAACCCATCCACGAAGCCGTGCGCGCCATGGGCTGGCCGATCCTGATGGTCGATGGCGTGGAAGCGGACGACGTCATCGGCACCCTGGCCGTGCAGGCGGCCGCCGCCGGCATGAACGTGGTGGTGTCGACGGGCGACAAGGACCTGGCGCAGCTGGTCAACAGCCAGGTAACCCTGATCAATACCATGAGCAATGAAAAGCTCGACGAGGCGGCCGTGCTGGCCAAGTTCGGCGTGCCGCCGAACCGCATCATCGATTACCTGTCGCTGATCGGCGATACGGTCGACAACGTGCCGGGCGTGTCGAAATGCGGCCCGAAGACGGCCGTCAAGTGGCTGACCTTGTACGACAGCCTGGAAGGCATCATGGAAAACGCGGCCAGTGTGGGCGGCGCCGTGGGCGAAAACCTGCGCACGGCCCTGCCTTGGCTGCCGCAGGCGCGCGCCTTGATCACCGTCAAGACCGACTGCGATCTGTCCGGCCACATGACGACCATCGCCGACTCGCTGGTGGCAAAACACGAAGACAAGGAAGCCTTGCTGGCCTTCTTCCAGCGCTACGGCTTCAAGGCCCTGCTGCGCGAACTGGGCGCCACGCCGCCGCCGATGTCGCCTGTCGGCGCACCGGTAACGGCTGGCGCATCGGCTGCGAACACCACGGGCGACATGTTCGCCGACGCGGTGCCAGCGCCTGCCGCCGACTATGAAACCGTGCTGACGGAAGAACAGCTCGATAAATGGATCGCCCTGATCGACGCGGCGCCCCTGACGGCCGTCGACACGGAAACCACCTCGCTCGAACCGATGACGGCGCAGATGGTGGGCATTTCCCTGTCCGTTGCCGAACACAGCGCCTGCTACATCCCGCTGGCCCACGACTACGCGGGCGCGCCGGAACAGTTGTCGCGCGAACACGTGCTGGCGAAGCTGCGCCCGTGGCTGGAAGATGAAAACAAGCCCAAGCTGGGTCAGAACCTGAAATACGACAGCCATATCTTCGCCAACCATGGCGTGACATTGCGCGGCATCGCCCACGATACCTTGCTTGAATCGTATGTGTTCGAGTCGCACAAGAAGCACGACATGGACAGCCTGGCCCTGCGCCACCTGAACTACACGACGATCCCGTTCGAGGACGTGTGCGGCAAGGGCGCCAAGCAGATCACCTTCAACCAGGTCGAGGTCGAGCAGGCGGCCAAATACGCGGCCGAGGATGCGGACGTCACCTTGCGTTTGCACAATGCCATGTGGGGCAATGTGGCCAATGATGAGAAGCTGACCTTCATCTACGAAAAGATCGAGATGCCGACGGCCGTGGTCTTGCAAAAGATCGAGCGCAACGGCGTGCTGATCGATGACGAATTGCTCAACATCCAGTCGGCCGAGCTGGCCGTGAAGATCCTGGAACTGGAAACGAAGGCGTATGAACTGGCCGAGCAGCCGTTCAACCTGGGCTCGCCCAAGCAGATCGGCGAAATCTTCTTCGAGAAATTGAAGCTGCCGGTGGTCAAGAAGACGCCGACGGGCGCGCCCTCGACGGATGAAGAAGTGCTGCAAAAGCTGGCCGAGGATTATCCGCTGCCCAAAGTGCTGCTGGAATACCGTGGCATGGCCAAGCTGAAATCGACCTACACGGACAAGTTGCCGAAGATGATCAATGTTACGACGGGCAGGGTGCATACGAACTATGCGCAAGCCGTGGCCGTCACGGGGCGCCTGGCGTCGAACGATCCGAACCTGCAGAATATCCCCATCCGCAGCGCGGAAGGCCGGCGCATCCGCGAAGCGTTCATCGCGCCGCCGGGCAGCCACATCGTCTCGGCCGACTATTCGCAGATCGAATTGCGCATCATGGCGCATATCTCGGGCGACGAAGCCATGCTGCGCGCCTTTGCCGACGGCATCGACATCCACCGCGCCACGGCGGCCGAAATCTTCGGCGTGCCGGCTGCGGAAGTGCAGAGCGAGCAGCGCCGCTACGCCAAGGTGATCAACTTCGGTTTGATCTACGGCATGAGCGCCTTCGGCCTGGCCGGTAACCTGGGCGTGGACCGCGCGGCCGCGCAAAGCTATATCGACCGCTATTTCGCCCGTTTCTCGGGCGTGAAACAGTACATGGAAGACACGCGCCAGCAGGCGAAGGCGCGCGGCTACGTGGAAACCGTGTTCGGCCGCCGCTTGTGGTTGCCGGAAATCAATTCGCCGAACGGCCCGCGCCGCCAGGGCGCGGAACGGGCGGCGATCAACGCACCCATGCAGGGCACGGCAGCCGACCTGATCAAGCTGGCCATGATCGTCGTGCAGGGCTGGCTGGAAACGGACAAGCTGCAAACGAAGATGATCATGCAGGTGCACGATGAACTGGTGCTGGAAGTGCCGGAGGCCGAGCTGGAACTGGTCAAGCGCAAGCTGCCGGAACTGATGGCGGGCGTGGCCGCGCTGAAGGTGCCGCTGACGGCCGAGGTGGGAGTCGGCAAGAACTGGGACGAAGCGCATTAATTTATAAACGCAACATTTTCAGGAGAAACGCATGAGCGACATGATCACCGATTGTGAAAGTTTGCTGGGCCAGAGCAGCGTGACCGGGCCGGATGGCCGGCGTGGTTTCCTGAAGGTGGCGCTGGGAGCGGGCTTTGCCGTGGCCGTGCTGCCCGTGGCGGCGCAAAACGTCATCAAGACGGACACGGCGGGCTTGCTGACAGGCACCATGTCCGTGATGGTCGATGGCCAGGCCGTGCCCGTGTATGCGGCGCAGCCGGAAGGCAAGACGGGCTTGCCCGTGGTGCTGGTCATTTCCGAAATCTTTGGCGTGCACGAGCACATCGCCGACATGGCGCGCCGTTTCGCCAAGCAGGGCTACCTGGCGCTGGCGCCCGATCTGTTCGTGCGCCAGGGCGACCCGACCAAGGTCAGCAGCATTCCCGAGTTAATGAAAGGCATCATCTCCAAGACGCCGGATGCCCAAGTGATGGCGGACCTCGATGCCGTTGTCGCGTGGGCGAAACAGAATGGCGGCGACACGAGCCGCCTGGGCATCACGGGTTTTTGCTGGGGCGGGCGCATCACCTGGCTGTACGCGGCGCACAATCCCGCCGTCAAGGCGGGCGTGGCCTGGTATGGCCGCCTCGTGGGCGAAGCGACTGCCTTGCAGCCGAGCAACCCCATCGATATCGCCGCCACCCTGACGGTGCCCGTGCTGGGCTTGTACGGCGGCAAGGATACGGGCATCACGCAGGAATCGATCGCGAAGATGAAGGCGGCGCTGGCCAAGGGCGGCAACAAATCGGAGTTCGTCGTGTATCCCGATGCGGGCCACGCCTTCAATGCCGATTACCGCCCCAGCTATGTGGCGGCCGATGCGAAAGACGGCTATGCGCGTTGTTTAGCCTGGTTCAAGAGCCACGGCGTGGCGTGAGCCGCAACAGAAAATAGCTGCATTTTCCAGAAGTTGCCGCGAGAAGCGCACCGGGCTGTAAAATGCCCGGTTCGTGTCAATGCAGTACAATTGCATCTTCGCAGCGCTACGCCGCCGCCATGCGCGCAAAAAAATTAAATAATAAGCAATAGTCATCAGGCCAGACGCCAGCACAGCGGGCGCCCGTGACCCGGCGCCATTTTGAGGTAAGAAAATCATCGATCCCGTCCTTATATCCATTTTGCTCGCGACCACGATCGCGGGCGTGTTCAGCATTACTGCGGCGGCGATCTTTTCGTTTGCATTCCTGTCCAAGGTGGTCGAGCGCATGGTCAGCTTGTCCGTCGGCATCATGCTGTCGACGTCCTTGCTGCACGCCTTGCCCGAAGCGTTCGAGTCGCAGGCCGACCCGCGCAGCCTGTTCGCCACCCTGCTGGCGGGCTTGCTGGCCTTCTTCATGCTGGAAAAATTCGCGATTTTGCGCCATTCGCACCACCACGAAGGCGACGGCCACCACCATGCGCACGGCCACGACAAGCACGAAGCGGGCAAGTCCGGCTGGATGATCCTCGTCGGCGACGGCATGCACAATTTTACGGACGGCATTTTGATCGCGGCCGCCTTCCTGGCCGATCCGAAACTGGGCCTGGTCACGGGCCTGGCCATCATCGCGCATGAAATTCCGCAGGAAATCGGCGATTTTATCGTGCTGCTCAACGCCGGTTTCTCGCGCCTGCGCGCCTATGTCTTCAATCTGCTGTGCAGCCTGATGGCGGTGGCGGGCGGCCTGCTGGGCTACTTCACCCTGGACCGCGCCAGCAACCTGATCCCTTACGTGCTCGTGTTCGCCTCGTCCGGCTTCATCTATATCGCCTTGAGCGACCTGATGCCGCAGATGCAGCGCCGCGCCACCTTGCGCGAAACCATCCCGCAAGTGCTCCTGATCGCGCTGGGCGTGTGCATCGTGCTGTTTTTGACGCACAAGCGCCACGGCGGTTGAGGCGCCGTCTTGCAGGCGCAGTGTCCGATCTTCCATAAGGCGTGGCTGGCGGAACGGGCGCAGTTGAATCAATCGCCGGGGATAAGTTCATAGTTATCCACGGGTGAAAAAATGGCGGACCAGCTGGTCCGCCATTTTTTTAATTCCCCGTCGCCACGGGCCGCGCCGGATCGGCGCACCATTCGCTCCACGAGCCCGGATACAGGGCCGCGCCAGGCAAGCCGGCCACTTCCAGGGCCAGCAGGTTGTGGCACGCCGTCACGCCGGAGCCGCATTGCAGAATCGTAGATTCAGCCGTGCTGATCAGGCCCGCGAATTCCTGCTCCAGTTCTTTAGCGGACTTGAAGCGGCCGTCCGCTTGCAGGTTATCCTTGAAGAAACGGCTTTTCGCGCCGGGGATATGGCCGCCGACCGGATCGATGGTTTCGTTTTCGCCCCGGTAGCGGTCGGGGGCGCGCGCGTCGAGTACCTGCAGTGCCTGCGTATCCAGATTGGCGATGACGTCCTGCACGGTGACCGTGCGCACCAGGCTGGCTTGTTCCGTGAGGTTGCCGGCAGGGCGCGGCGCCACGGGCGTGACCAGGGGCAAGCCTTGCGCCTGCCAGGCGGCCAGGCCACCGTCGAGTACGGCGACGGCGCCGTGGCCCACCCAGCGCAGCAGCCACCACAAACGGGCGGCAAACATGCCACCCTGGCCATCGTAGGCCACCACTTGCGTGTCGTCATCGATGCCCCAGCCGCGCAAGGTGGCCAGCAGGGCGTTGCGGTCGGGCAAGGGATGCCGTCCCGTAAAGTTCGCGCCGCGCGCCGTCTTGGGGCCGGACAGGGCCGTGTCGACGTCGGCGAACTGCGCGTTCTGGATGTGGCCGGCGGCAAAGGCGTCGCTGCCGGCCGTGGGCTTGAGCAAGTCGTGGCGGCAATCGAGGATCACCCAGTTGCTGTCATGCAGGTGGCTGGCCAGTTCGCTGGCCTGGATCAGGGTGGTGTACATCAGGAACGCTCCTTTACACTTCGCTGGCGATGGGATCCGTGCGCGCGATGGCGGCGCCACGGGCCGTGTTGCGGGTATTGTAATAGGTTGCCGCGATGCCGGAAGCGAGAATGATGCCGATGCCGGCCCAGCCATGCCAGTCGAACAAATCGCCAAAGATCACCACGCCCCAGAAGCTGGAAAAGACGATGCCCGTGTATTGCAAATTGGCAACAACGAGGGTCTTGCCCAGGCGGTAGGCGCGCGTCATGGCCATCTGCGCCATGGTGGCGCACAGGCCGATGGCGGCCAGCAAGCCGATGCCGTAGGCGCTCGTGTGCGCATGCCAGACGACGGGGCCGCCGCCGGCGCTGGCCACGTGGCCGATCACGCCGGCCAGGAAATTGACGACCGAGAAATAGAAGACGACCCGGTATTCCGGTTCGCCCAGCAAGCCCAGCTTGCGCACCTGCAAGTAGGCGAGGGCGGACAGCATGCCGGAAATCAAGGCCGTGATGGCGCCGCTGAGCTGATCCGTCTCGAACACGGGCTGCAGCAGCAATGTCACGCCGACAAAGCTCATGGCAATGGCCGCCACCAGCGGCCACTCGACCTGTTGCATGCCTTTCCACCAGCCGCCGGCCAGCAGGATGACGGCGATCCAGATGGGCGCCATGTAATTGAGCGTCATGGCCGTGGCCAGCGGCAGGATGGCGATGGCATAAAACCACAGCCACAGGGCGATCACGCCCACCACGCCGCGCCACAGATGCTGGCCCGGCATCGTCGTTTTGAAGCTGCCGCCCTGGTACAGAATCGTGCAGCTCATGACGAGCATGCCGATGATGCCGCGGTACATGACGATTTCCGAGGTCGAATACAGATCCGACGCCAGCTTCACGCACACGCCCATGATGGCGAACATAAAACTGGCAAACAGCATCCAAAGTGACTGCATGAGTAAATCCTGACGATGAAAATGAAAAAGGGCCGCGCAATGCGGCCCTTGAGGGAATTACAGTTCGATATTGCTGCGGTACCACTCGTGGAAATGCTGCATGCCGTCTTCCATGGGCGATTGGTAAGGGCCCACTTCGTTCACGCCGCGCGCCATCAGGACCTTGCGGCCCGCATCCATGCGCTGGGCGATTTCATCGTCCTCGACGCAGGTTTCCATGTAGGCAGCCCGTTCCGCTTCGACGAGTTCGCGCTCGAACAGCACGATTTCTTCCGGGTAATAGAACTCCACCACGTTGCGCGTCCTTTGCGGGCCATCGGGCCACAGGGTCGAGACGACGAGCACGTGCGGATACCATTCCACCATGATGTTCGGATACAGGGTCAGCCAGATGGCGCCGTACGGCGGCGGTTCGCCGCCGCGGAATTGCAGCACCTGCTCCTGCCATTTCTTGTAGGCGGGCGAGCCGGCCTGCTGCAGGCCGCGGTGCACGCCCACCGTCTGCACGCTGTAATCCTTGCCGAATTCCCAGCGCAGGTCGTCGCAGCTGACGAAGCTGCCCAGGCCCGGGTGGAACGGTTCCACGTGATAGTCCTCGAGGTAGACTTCGATGAAGGTCTTCCAGTTGTAGTCGCACTCGTGGATTTCCACGTGGTCGAACATGTAGCCGGAAAAGTCGAGGTCTTTCGAGACGGACAAACTTTTCAGTTTTTCCATCACGTTGTAGCCATTCTGTTCGAACAGCAAGCCATTCCAGCTTTGCAGCGGGGTTTTCGACAGGTTCAGGCACGGCGTCTCGGGAAAATGCGGCGCGCCGATCAATTCACCCTTGAGGTCGTAGGTCCAGCGGTGCAGCGGGCAGACGATGTTATTCGCGTTGCCGCGGCCATTGAACATCAGCGCCTGCCGGTGACGGCACACGTTGGACAGCACTTCGATGCCGTTGGCGTTGCGCACGAGCATGCGCCCTTCGTTCTCAGACGCCAGGGTCGCAAAATCGCCGGTTTCCGGCACCATCAGCTCATGCCCGACATAGCGCGGGCCGGCCTGGAATAATTGCTGCATTTCACGCTGCAACAGCGTTTCGTCAAAATAGACGTGGACCGGAAGTTGCGCGTTTGAACGCGCCAGCTTGGCGTGAGTAGCCAGATCGGACATCCCAACCCCCCATAAATGTACAACGGTCAGCAGTGCCCCAGGCCATTCCCTGGGCAACCGCTACAGAGAGAAAGAATCCGCAAAGACCTGAATTCAAAATTGTTGAAACGGTATTTCGGACAGAACCGGCGATTATAGCGCGGATCGGCCTCGGCATTGCCAAAACCCCCAGCAATTCCGGCACTTTAATGAGAAACGTTGTCATTTACCGTGCAATTTCCGGCAGATGGGGGCGATTCGGCTAAAATCCACTGAGCAACTGGCAACATCCCTCCTTTGAGCGCGCCGATTGCGCTTTAGTTTTCACTTAATAGTGTGGTTTGTTCTAAAATAACGCTTCTATGCTGGCCGGGAGTCCCCGGCGTCTCCCTACAAGCCCCTCGTGCCACGAAGAGATCTGAGTCTATGTCGAAGAAATTAACTGCCGCTGCCGCAGCGCCGGCCTCGTTTGAAGAGGCCATGGCGGAACTGGCGCAGCTGGTAACGCAAATGGAAGCGGGCCAGTTGCCGCTGGAAGCATCGGTCGCGGCCTACCAGCGCGGCTCGGAACTGGTCAAGTATTGCGCCACCCAGCTCGATAGCGTGGAAGCGCAGGTGAAAGTACTGGAAGGCGACATGCTCAAACCGTTCACGGATGCCGGCGAGGCCGCCCAATGATGGCCAGCATGCAACAAGACGGCGTGACCTTCGGCGACTGGATGCAAGCCACCCAGTCCGGCGTGGAAGGCCGGCTCGACGAGTTCCTGCCGGCGGCAGACGTGGTGCCGCACAAGCTGCACGCCGCCATGCGCTATGCGCTGCTGGGCGGCGGCAAGCGCGTGCGTCCGCTGCTGGTGATGGCGGCCGGCGAACTGTTTGACGCCGATCAAGACACCCTCGCGCGCGCTGCGTGTGCGCTGGAAATGATCCACGTGTATTCGCTCGTGCATGACGACATGCCGTGCATGGATGACGATGCCTTGCGCCGTGGCAAGCCCACCGTGCACATCGCCTACGATGAAGCGACGGCGCTGCTGGTGGGCGACGCGCTGCAGTCGCAAGCCTTCATGCTGCTGGCCGACGGCGCGGCCATTCCCCCGGCGCGGCAGATGGCCATGATCAAGCTGCTGGCGCACGCCTCCGGGTCAAGCGGCATGTGCGGCGGCCAGGCGATCGACCTCGACAGCGTCGGCCTGGCCCTGACCCTGCCGCAGCTGGAACAGATGCATCAGCTCAAGACGGGCGCCTTGCTGCGCGCGGCCGTGATCCTCGGCGCGCTGGCCGGCAAGGAGCTGGCGGCCGACGAGATGACGGCGCTGAACTCCTATGCGCGCGCCGTCGGCCTGGCCTTCCAGGTGGTCGACGACGTGCTCGACGCGACGGCCGATTCGGCCACCCTGGGCAAGACGGCGGGCAAGGATGCGGCCGCCAACAAGCCCACTTACGTATCGATACTGGGGCTGGAACCATCGCGGGCCCTGGCAGAACAATTGCGGTGCGACGCCCATGCGGCGCTGGCGCCATTCGGGGACAAGGCACGCCGTTTGCGCGAGCTGGCAGACCTGGTCGTGCAGCGGAAGGCATAAATGAAACTGTTAGAAACCATCAATGAACCAGCGCAAGTGCGCAAGCTGGCCCGCTCGCAACTGGTGCCGCTGGCGCAGGAACTGCGCAGCTTCCTGCTCGACTCCGTCTCCAAGACGGGCGGCCACCTGTCGTCCAACCTGGGCACGGTCGAGCTGACCGTCGCGCTGCACTACGTGTTCAACACGCCGCACGACCGCATCGTCTGGGACGTGGGCCACCAGACCTATTCGCACAAGATCTTGACGGGCCGGCGCGAACGCATGCACACCCTGCGCCAGAAGGACGGCATTTCCGGCTTCCCGAAACGCGACGAGAGCGAATACGACACGTTTGGCACGGCGCACTCGTCGACGTCCATTTCCGCCGCGCTGGGCATGGCGCAGGCCGCCAAGATCAAGGGCGACCCGCTGCATGCGATCGCCGTGATCGGCGACGGCTCGATGACGGCCGGCATGGCGTTCGAGGCGATGAACAATGCGGGCGTGCAGGAAGACGTCAATCTGCTGGTGATCTTGAACGACAACGACATGTCGATCTCGCCGCCCGTGGGCGCGCTGAACCGCCACCTGGCGCGCCTGATGTCGGGCCAGTTCTATGCGGCAGCCAAGAATGTGGGCAAGTCCGTCCTGCCCGGCCCCGTGCTGGAATTGGCGAAGCGCTTCGAAGAGCACGCCAAGGGCATGGTCGTGCCTGCCACCATGTTCGAGGAATTCGGTTTCAATTACATCGGCCCCATCGACGGCCACGACCTCGATTCGCTGATCCCGACCTTGCAAAATATCAAGCAATTGAAGGGCCCGCAATTCCTGCATGTGGTCACGAAGAAGGGCCAGGGCTACAAGCTGGCCGAGGCGGAACCGATCCTGTACCACGGCACGGGCAAGTTCAATCCGGCGGAAGGCATCAAGCCGGCCACGGCGCCGGCCAAGATGACGTACACGGAAGTGTTCGGCAACTGGCTGTGCGACATGGCCGCCCACGACAAGCGCCTGGTGGGCATCACGCCGGCCATGCGCGAAGGCTCGGGCATGGTCAAGTTCGAACAGCAATTTCCTGCCCGCTACTTTGACGTGGGCATCGCCGAGCAGCATTCCGTCACGTTCGGCGCCGGTCTCGCCTGCGAAGGCTTGAAACCCGTCGTGGCCATCTATTCCACCTTTTTGCAGCGCGCCTACGATCAATTGATCCACGACGTGGCCCTGCAAAACCTGGACGTGACCTTCGCCCTGGACCGCGCCGGCCTGGTGGGCGCCGATGGCGCCACGCACGCGGGCAACTACGACATGGCGTTTTTGCGCTGCATCCCGAACATGGTCATCATGGCTGCGTCGGACGAAAACGAATGCCGCCAGATGCTCACCACGGGCTACCACTACCCGGGCCCGGCCGCCATCCGCTATCCGCGCGGCGCCGGTGCCGGTGCGGCCATCGTGCCGGAACTGAGCAGCATCGAGATCGGCAAGGGCGAGCTCAAGCGCCACGGCAAGCGCATCGCCATCCTGGCCTTCGGCTCCATGGTGGCACCGAGCGTGGCGGCGGGCGAGAAGCTCGACGCGACGGTGGCCAACATGCGCTTCGTCAAGCCGCTCGACGTGGCGCTGGTGAAACAGCTGGCTGCCGAGCACGATTATCTGGTGACGGTGGAAGAGGGCTGCATCATGGGCGGCGCCGGTTCGGCCGTGGCCGAGGCGCTGGCGGCGGAAGGGATCGTCAAGCCCATCCTGATGCTGGGCTTGCCCGACACCTTCATCGACCATGGCGACCCCGTGCAGCTGCTGAAAAGCGTGGGCCTGGACGCCGCCGGCATCGCCGCGTCGATCGAGCAGCGCTTCCCCGCAGCCGGCCCGCGCCTGGCCATGGTCAGCTAAGATAGGCTCGACCCATGAAAGCGGCACTGCGGTGCCGTTTTTTTTGGCCTGCAGGAATTTTACGCTGCACTGCAACATTTTTCGCCGGGGAATGCTACGATGACGCTTTGATACCTTTCAAAGCTGATCTTGCATTTCAGGAAACTACACCGCCGGGTGCGCGCGCTGGCCAGCCGCTGGCTGACGGGCTTGCACGCCTACACGGATACCCTGGCGCAGCGCCGTCCCCTGTGGATGGTCACCCTGGCCATCGACGAAACGAATCTGTCCGAAGGCTTGCGGGCCGCCTGCGCGTCCAGCGCCATGCTGCTGCTGGGCCTGCTGTTCGATCACCCCGATTTTTCCTGGGCCGCCATCGGCGCCTTCTGGACTTGCCTGGCGGATGCGGCCGGCACGCGGCGCATGCGTTTTGTGTCGATGGTGGGCTTCGGCCTGCTGTCCACCGTGGCCGGCGGCCTGGCGGCGCTGGCGGCCGGCCATGGCCTGGCGACGGCGGCCGTCGCCGTGCTGCTGTTTTCCTGGGCCGGCGCGCTGGCGCGCATCTGGGGCGCGGCCACGGCGCAGGTGGCCATCCTGGCCGCCACGGCCTGCGTGGTGATGGTCACGCATCCGCTGGAGTCGATGACGCAGAGTGCGCCCTTCCTGGGCCTGTACATGTTCGGCTGTCTGTTTGCCACCGTGCTCAGCTTTACCGTGTGGCGCATCCATCCGTTCGGCCCCAGCCGGCGTGCCATCCGCGCCGCGTATTCGCGCCTGGCCGGCATCGCCCGCGACAATGCGCGCTTTCTCGAACATGATCCTGCGCAAGGCGGCTTTGCCGCGCATGGCGCCAGCTACCGCTCGCAGGCGCGCGCCGCGCTGGAAGCGGCCCGCGTGGCGCTGGCCGCCGTGCCGCCCGCGCGCGCGGGGCGCAGCGCCCTGTACGACAACCTGCTGCTGGCGCTCAGCGACGCCGAACGCATCTTCGCCTACCTGATCGCCGTCACGCATACCTGCGAGCGCGAGCAGCAGCGCCTGCGCCAGGACCCGCGCGCGCGGCGCAGCCTGGAAGTGATGGCCGTGCTGCTGCGCCGCCTGGGGCAGGCCGTGCAGCGCCAGCCGGAAACGCCGCCTTTGGCCTTGCAGCGCCGCCTGGCCGCCTGCGGCCGGCGCCTGGAAGCGGCGCTGGGCGCCTTGCTGCCGCTGCGCCTGAACGTGGAATTCATGGAACTGGGCATGCCGCGCGCGATGCTGCTGCCGTGGCGCGAGGCGGCCTTCCTGGCGCTGGGCCAGGCGTGGCAGACGCTGAAAGTCAACGCCACGCCGCAGTCGCTGAGCTGGCGCCACGCGGCGCGCGTCTCGCTGGCAACGACGGCCGGCTTCCTGCTCGTCGAGGCGCTGCAAATCCCCTTCGGCTACTGGGCCACCATGGCCACCTTGCTGATCCTGCAGCCGTCCGTGTCGACCACCTGGCCGCGCGGCATCGAGCGGGTGGCGGGCAGCGTGCTGGGCGCCGTGCTGGCCGTGCTGATCGGCCTCGTCATCCACACGCCGCTGGGCATCTCGCTGGTGGTGTTTCCCCTGATCGTCGCCACCATGGCCTTGCGCCGCGTCAGCTACAGCCTGCACGTGCTGTTCATGACGCCCGCCTTCGTGCTGGTGGCCGACTATGCGGCGCCGGCCAGCGAGATGGTGTATGCCATGAGCCGGCTGGGCAACAATGTGCTGGGCTGCCTGCTGGCCCTGCTGGCCACGTTCTTCCTGTGGCCTGACCGCGAGGCGGATGACCTGGACCAGCGCCTGGCGAAGGCTGTCTCGGCCAACCTGAAATACCTGCTGGCCGTGCTGGCGGCAGGGGGGCGGTGGGATAGCGCCATCGCCGGCCTGCGCCGCGAGGCGGGGCTGGCCAGCAATAACGCGGAGCAAGTCCTGCAGCGCCTGCGCATCGAGCGGCGCCTGGACCGCAGCAGCGGCGTGGGCCTGGCGGCGCTGCGCACCTTGCCGCTGCTGCGCCGCGTGGCGGGCAGCACGGCGCGCATCAGCCTCAGCCCCCAGGCCGAGCCGGCCACGCCCGAGCTGCAGCAGTGGATCGCCGCCGTCAGCGCGGAGATCGATGCGCTGCTGCGCGGCAGCTCCGGCGTCCCCGCGCCCGGCCCGTGCGCCAGCGACGGCCTGACGCCCCTGCAAGCCGACGCCGTGGCGCAGGTGCAGCTGCTGCGCGGCTTGCTGCGCGACCATCTGCATGCGCAGCCGCAGCCAGCGGGCACGCCGGCACCCTCCTGAGCACCAGGCCGTGGCGCCGAAGCAACAGGCCGCCGCGAAATTTTTACGCACGTCAAAAAAACAGTGCCGTCTTGATGTTCAAGCATTGTAACTGCAAATGGTAATAGTTATCATTTGCAATTGGCAGCATGAGAAGGCGACACTGGCAGCATGGGTGAAGGACGGCATCATGAGACTGCCCCTTTCCCATCCGCAGTTGCAAGGTGTCCATGTCTTCCATTCTTACCCTGCGCCAGTCCGTGCTGGCCATCAGCCTGGCCTTTGGCGCCAGCGCCACCACTCCGTTTGCCTACGCCGCCGAAGCCGACTCCGAAGAACCCGCGCCGCAGGTGTTGCCCGAAGTGCGGCTGCAGGCCGAGCGGGTATCCGTGGGCGAGCAGCGCCTGGACAAGCGCCAGATCGAAGCGATGAATGGCATCGACGGCAATATCACCAGCTTGTTGCGCATCAATCCCAGCGTGCAATTTGATAACAAGCAGCAAGCCTCCGCCACCCAGGGCGAGCTGGCGCCGGCCGACATCAGCATCAACGGCGCCAAGTTCTACGACAATCTGTACCAGATGGACGGCATGTCGTTCAACAACGATATCGGCCCCGCCAGCAGCGGTACCAACGTCAACGCCACGCCGCCGTCGGCCAGCCAGGGCTTTGCCGTCGACACCAGCCTGCTGTGCGACGTGACGGTGCTCGATGCGAACATCGGCGCCGAATATGGCCGCTTCAAGGGCGGCGTGGTCAAGGCCAATACCTGCGCACCCACGCGCAAGCTGGCCGGCCAGGTGTCCGTCGAAAGCACGCGCTCGTCGTGGATGCAATACAAGCTCAGCGACAGCCAGAAGGACAGCGCCGCCCAGTCGGCATCGGCCGCCTTGCAGCCCGAGTTTGAAAAGTGGACCTACCGCGCGGCGCTGCAGGGCAAGGTGACGGAGAATTTCAGCCTGATCGGCAGTTTCATCCGCAAGACGTCGGAAATTCCCTTGAAAGGCTATGCCAACGGCTTGATCAGTGAAGGCGACGCCAACCGCAAGGTGCAACGACGGGGCAACGATAACGTCTTCGTGCGCGCTTTCTGGACCATCACTCCCGGCGTGCTGGCCGACTTTTCCGTCATGCATGCGCCGTCCGATGGCGACTATTTCATCGCCAGCGCCAGGAACAGCAACTTCCATCTGAAGAGCGGCGGCGACGCCTACAACCTGGGCCTGAGCCATCCGCTGGCGCTGCTGGGCAATGCGACGGTGGAGCACCGCCTGAGCTGGAAGAAAATGGCCAGCTCGCGCGGTGCGGACGAGAGCAACTGGAAACTGTGGCGCTATTCGAGCGACAAGAACTGGGGCGTCAAGACGGGCACGGGCGCCTCCGGCTGGAACAGCAGCGAAGGCGGCTGGGGCGACGTGGACCAGGAACAGAAAAACGTCGACTATCAAGGCAAGCTGAAGTGGGAGCCTGCCGCATGGCTGGGTGCCACGCACACCGTGCAGGCGGGCCTGGAACTGGGCACGCAGACGTCCAGCTACCGCCGCAACACCCGCTATGAGCAGTACACGGGGTCGGTCAATACCAATACCTGCAATATGCTGGGCGGCGGGGTGGATACGCAGTTTTGCTCGCTGGCAACGCCATGGAATGCCGCCGCCAACGTGGCCGGCCAGTACCTGGCGTCGCGCATCATTTATTACGCGGGGGCCTATGAGCTGAGCAACAAGACGCGTGGCGCCTTCCTGCAGGACGATATCCGGGCGGGCGATGTGCGCGTGCGCCTGGGCGTGCGCTACGATGCGGACGACCTGGCGCCGAAGTCGAGCATCGCGCCGCGCCTGTCCGCCTTCTGGGACGTGGCCGGCAAGGGCACGACGCAGGTCGAGCTGGGCGCGAACCGCTACTATGGCCGCAATTTCTTCGACTTCTACGCGCAGTCGAAGCGCCTGGCACTGCAGACGAAGGCGCAGACGCGCACCCTGTCGGGCGGCTTGCTGAAGGACTGGGCGGCGCCCGAGATGGCCGCCAACTGGGCCTGGTACCAGCTGGGCGACATGAAAACGCCGTACACGGACGAGAAAATGCTGGGCATCAGCCATCTATGGGGCGGCGTGAAGTGGAGCGCCAAGCGCGTGCTGCGCGCGGGCCGCGACGAGATGGTGCAGCACCTGGCATCGGCCGCCAATTATTATTGGGACAATATCGGCCGCACCGACAGCAAGGTATGGACGCTGGCCGCCGAAACGGCCCGTCCCCTGCGCTGGGGCGGCAGCAGCACGCAGGTGCAGTTCGGCTTTGACCACACGCGCACCAGCTCGTCGCACGCCGGTTACGATGACACCCTGAGCAATCTCGCGGGCGACCTGGACGAGTATATCTATTACCAGGGCAAGTTCGTGCGCTGGATCGACCGTCCGGCGAATAATTACAACCGCCCCTGGACGGCGCGCCTGCTGCTGTCGACCGACGTGCCCGCGTACCGCCTGAAGGTGGATAACTTCTTGCGCATGCGGGGGCCGGAAACGGGCATGGTCGCGACGGGCGAGGCGAAGCTGTTCGAGGGTGGCGTGGCCAATGTCTACCGGGACGAAACGGTAGGCAAGTCCTTCACCTGGGACATGCGCGTGCAGTACGCGCTGCCGCAGACGGGGCCGGGCGAAGGCTACCTGAACCTGGGCATCGAGAATGTCACCAACCGCAGCAATCCGCTGTTCCAGGCCAGCGAGACCGTGTATGAAAAAGGCCGCCAGTTCACGCTGGAACTCGGCTACCGCTTCTAATGACAACGACGGCAGGCGCATGAAACCCGCAACCCCCCTGAAAAAAACCACCTTCGCCGTGGCCGCCTTGCTGGCGGGCGGCGCGGGCCTGTTGATGAGCATGGATGGCCGCGCCAGCGATGCCGTTCCAGCCAGCATTGCCTGCGCGGCGGACAAGGGCTGGGACATGGCCTGTTTGCGCCAGACGTATGCGGCGCCCCTGGCCAGCTGGCCCCGCCCGCAGGTGGCCGAGGGCGTCACGCCGCAGGAAATGGCGCCCGTGTCGGCGATGCAGCTGCCGTCCGTGGCACCGCAGGTGGCGGCGCTGGGCCAGCGCCTGTTCAACGATCCCCGCTTGTCGCGCTCGAATGCGGTGGCCTGCATCAGCTGCCACAGTCCCGCCCACAGCTTTGCCGACAGCAAGCGCACTTCCGCCGGCCACGCAGGACGGCTGGGCCAGCGCAACGCGCCGGGCCTGCTGGGCGTGGGCCAGATCAAGCCGCTATTCTGGGATGGCCGCGCCAGTACACTGGAAGAGCAGGCGCTGGGCCCCTTGCAGCACCAGGACGAGATGGCCATGGATGTGCCGGCCCTGGCGGCCAAGCTGGCCGCGCTGGACGATTACCCGGCGCAATTCGACGCCGCCTTCGGCCCGGGCGCGGGCGTGACCCTGCCGCGCATCCTGACGGCGCTGGCCGACTACCAGCGCACCCTGCTGCCGCCCGTCACGCGCTTCGATACCTTCCTGGAAGGCCGGCGCGCGGACTTGAACGACCGTGAACTGCTGGGCCTGCATCTGTTTCGCACCAAGGCGCGCTGCATGACGTGCCACAGCGGCGCCTTGCTGACGGACCAGCAGTTCCATAACCTGGGGCTGACGTATTACGGGCGCAAGAAATATGAAGACCTGGGGCGCTACCTGGTGACGGGCATGGATGAGGACGTGGGCAAGTTCCGCACGCCGGGCCTGCGCGGCGTGGCGCAGTCGGGGCCGTGGATGCACAACGGTCTGTTCCCGCAGATGGTGGGCTTGCTGAACATGTACAACGCGGGCATGTCGCGCCCCGTGCCGCAGAACGCGCAGCAGGTGGCCGATCCGAAGTTCCCCGTCACCTCGCCCCTGCTGCAGCGATTGCAGCTGACGTCCGAGGAAATCATCGCCCTGAAGAGCTTCCTGGAAGTCCTGTAGCCGCTGGGCCGGTTGCGCCCGCAGCCGGCCTTTTCCTGCATGCGGCGCCATATTGTATAGACGTTTGGCGCCTGTCAATCTCACCAAATTCCACATTCCAAGGGCTTCCTACATATATTTTCCAAAAGGGAAATATATAAGAAGGAAACGTTGACTCTAAAATAATCGCGCTCTATATTCGATTTTGTCGCAAGCAAATGCCGAAATTGCTATGAATTTTTTACGACTGGTCTGACGCGATTGCCTCAGAGAATCGCCAACATGGAGAGTAGTAAATGAAAAAGATTGCAGCATTTATTTTTACCCTGGGATTGAGTGCTTCCTATGCCATCGCTTCCGATACCAGCTGCTATAGCTGCGAGGAAGAACTGCGGGAATGCCAGATGATGTATGGCGACCGGTCCCCATTCTGCGCCTCCAGTTATAAAGGTTGCTTGAGAGCCTGCCTGGCCGACGCCTGATTGCCGTTTTTTTGCATGGCGAGGCGGCGCTGCAAGCGCATGTTGCGCCGGCCGCCTTCGTTCATTGACGCCCCTGATAATACTTATGATGCAGAAAAAACTTAAAACCATCGCCATGTATGGCGTGATCCTGGCCGCCGGCCTGGGCAGCGGTTATGGCCTGTCCCTGTTGCCTGGTTTATTCAAATCGAATTACACGGAAGGCAATTACGCGGCGTATTACCCGAATGCCCAGGCGAAAGTCGTGCTGTATGGCACGGACTGGTGCAGTTATTGCGCCAAGACGCGTGCCTATTTCAAGGAAAACAAGATCGAATTCGTCGATCTCGATATCGAAAAATCGCCGGAAGCGAAAAAAGCCCATGAAGCACTCGGTGGCGGCGGCGTGCCGGTGGTGCTGATCGGCAACCGCAAGATCCAGGGTTTCAATGCGGGCGCGCTGGAAGCGGCGCTGAAGAAAATCTGACGTTACAACTTGCTGAAGTTGCAACTTGTTAGCTTGAAAGGCTGACCATGTTCAAAAAACTTGCCGCTTTCCTGTTCGCCGCCGGCGCCGCGCTGTCCTTCAGCGTGCAGGCGGGCAGCCCGGATTGCACCTTTGTCTGCGAACGCAACATGCTCGACTGCGTGGAATTCGACCAGCCGGCGTGCATGCAGCAATACAGAGAGTGCCTGAATCAATGCCTGCGCTAGGAGCGCGCTGGCAAGGCCATCGATTTTTCCCGTTGCCAGGCACTCCTGGCTGATTTTCTCGTCGTTTTCTATATGATCGGATAAGCAATGAATAAAAAACTGGCTATTTTCCTGTTTGCCATCGGCCTCGGCATCGCGGGCGCGGCAACGGCGAAGGTAAGCTGCAAGGTCGAATGCAGCGCCGGCATGAGCGAATGTCTGGATGTTTCCGGCGGCCTCAGCGAACTGTGTTACATCAACTTCAATATTTGCGTGGAAGAGTGCCAGGCGCGCTAATGCTGTCCTGCCGGCGGGCCGCACCTGTCCGCCATCCTTGTGATGTTTGTCATGTTAAAGGAGTACTTATGTTGAAAAAACTGGGTTTCTTTTTGTTTGCCATGGGCGCCAGCGCCTCGTATGCCCTGGCCAGCAGCACCGCCGATATTTCGGAATGCCAATCCGAGTGCTATATGGCGCTCGATGCCTGTGTCATGGAGTTCAAGGTTCCTGAATGCGTGCGTGTCAACAAGGCGTGTCTGCAGGCCTGCGGCTAGGGCCTGATGCGGCACGGCGATGCTGTCAGATGGCATCGCCGTTTTTATCTCATCCCCGCGTGCGGTCATGCCGCCACAGCACGTCGCTGCCGCCGGCAAAGCGGTTGAGCACGCGCGACAGCACGAACAGCAGGTCCGACAGGCGGTTCACGTACTGGCGCGGATGTTCGTGCAGGGCTTCCGCATTGGCCAGCGCGACGATGCTGCGCTCGGCGCGGCGGCAGACGGTGCGGCACACGTGCGCCAGCGAGGCGGCGCGCGAGCCGGCCGGCAGGATGAATTCGGACAGCGCCGGCAAGTCCGCATTGTATTTCGCCAGGAGCGCATCGAGGCGCAGCACGTGCTCTTCCTTGATCAGCTGGTAGCCGGGGATGCAGATTTCCCCGCCCAGGTCGAACAAGTCGTGCTGGATGGCCACCAGCTCGCCGCGCAAGGCGTCGGGCATGGCTTCGCATAGCAGCAATCCCAGGTTGGAATTGAGTTCGTCCACGTCGCCCATGGCGTGGATGCGCGCGCTGTCCTTGCTGGTGCGGCTGCCGTCGCCCAGGCCGGTGCTGCCATTGTCGCCCGTGCGCGTGGCGATTTTCGAAAGTCGGTTGCCCATGATGCTGGTCCTGTAAAGAAGAATGGGGGCAGCATACGACACCGCGCGCCCCCTGGCAGCGTATTTGCAGGCAAATCGGACAAAAAATGCGGTGCGCGCCACTTTTGTGCTTACAATCGTTGCACGACCAAGCACTTTGCCCACCTTTCATCTTATGCTCAATGCCGCCCCCGAACCCGGATTGACCGCCGCGCGCCAGCAAGCCGTCGTCGCGGCCCTGCTGGCCGTGCTGCCGGCCCGCTGCGTGCTGTCCGACGCGGAAGATACGCGCCCCTACGAATGCGACGGCCTGGCCGCCTACCGCCAGCTGCCGATGGTGGTGACCCTGCCGGACACGGAAGAACAGGTCATCGCCATCCTCCGCGTCTGCCGCGAACTTGGCGTGCCCATCGTGCCGCGCGGCGCCGGCACGGGCCTGTCGGGCGGCGCCCTGCCCATCGCCGACGGCGTGGTGCTGTCGACGGCGCGCCTGAACCGCATCGTGCGCCTGGACGCGTATGCGCGCACGGCCGTGGTGCAGCCGGGCGTGCGCAACCTGGCCATTTCCGAGGCGGCCGCGCCCCACGCGCTGTACTACGCGCCCGACCCGTCCTCGCAGATCGCCTGCAGCATCGGCGGCAACGTGGCGGAAAACTCGGGCGGCGTGCATTGCCTCAAATACGGCTTGACCGTGCACAATGTGCTGCGCGTGCGCGTCGTCACCATCGACGGCGACGTGCTCGAACTGGGCGGCGAATGCCTGGACTCGCCCGGCCTGGACCTGCTGGCCGTCTTCATCGGCTCCGAAGGCATGCTGGGCATCGTCACGGAAGTGACGGTGAAACTGGTGCCGAAACCGGCGACGGCGCGTGTCATCATGGCCTCGTTCGGCGACGTCGTCACGGGCGGCAATGCGGTGGCCAATGTGATCGCCGCCGGCATTATCCCGGCGGGGCTGGAAATGATGGACCAGACGTCCTCGCGCATGGTCGAACCGTTCGTCAAGGCCGGCTACGACACCGACGCGGCAGCCATCCTGCTGTGCGAGGCCGATGGCACGCACGAAGAGGTGGAAGAGGAAATCGCCCGCATGACGGCCGTGCTGGAAGGGGCGGGCGCCAGCGCGATTGCCGTCTCGCAGTCGGAAGCGGAGCGCATGAAATTCTGGTCCGGCCGCAAGAATGCGTTTCCCGCCGCTGGCCGCATCTCGCCCGACTATTACTGCATGGACGGCACCATTCCGCGCAAGCGCCTGGCGGAAGTGCTGACGGGCATCGCCGCCATGGAAACGACGCATGGCCTGCGCTGCGCCAACGTGTTCCATGCGGGCGACGGCAATCTGCATCCGCTGATCCTGTTCGACGCCAACAAGCCCGGGGAGTTCGAGCGCGCCGAAGCGTTCGGCGCCGACATCCTGGCCCTGTGCGTGGCCGTCGGCGGCACCATCACGGGCGAACATGGCGTGGGCATGGAAAAGATCAATTCCATGTGCGTGCAATTTACGCGCGCCGAACTCGATGCCTTCTTTGCCGTCAAGCGCGCCTTCGATCCCCACGCCTTGCTGAACCCGGACAAGGCGATCCCCACCTTGAACCGCTGCGCCGAATTCGGCAAGATGCATGTGACGGCGGGACGCCTGCCGTTCGCCAACCTGCCCCGTTTTTAACCGCCGGAGACCCCTTTGCAAGCGATAGCGGAACAATTCAGGCAGCAGATTCGGGCCGCCAGCGCGGCGGGCGCGCCATTGCGCCTGCGCGGCGGCGGCACGAAAGACTGGTATGGCCAGCAGCTGGCAGGCGAAGTGCTCGATACGCGCGCGTATGCGGGCATCATCGACTATGAACCGACGGAGCTGGTGATCACGGCCCGCTGCGGCACGCCGCTGTTTGAAATCGAGGCGGCGCTGGCCGCGCGCAACCAGATGCTGGCCTTCGAGCCGCCGCATTTCGGTCCTGGCGCCACCGTGGGCGGCGTCGTCGCCTGCGCCCTGTCCGGGCCGCGCCGCGCCAGCGCGGGCGCCGTGCGTGACTTCGTGCTGGGCGCCGTGCTGATGGACGGCCACGGCGAACGGCTGGCCTTTGGCGGCCAGGTGATGAAGAACGTGGCCGGCTATGACGTGTCGCGCCTGCTGGCCGGTTCCATGGGCACGCTGGGCCTGATCCTGGAAGTGTCGCTGAAGGTGCTGCCCTTGCCACTGCGCGAGGCGACCTTGCGCCTGGACTGTGCGGAAATCGCCGCCTTGCGCCTGCTCAATGAATGGGCGGGCAAGCCGCTGCCCATTTCCGCCAGCTGCTGGCATGACGGCGTCCTGAGCGTGCGCCTGTCCGGCGCCGAGGCGGCCGTGTCGGCCGCCCTGCAGTCTCTGGGCGGCGCGGTGCTGGCGCCCGATGACGCGGCCGCCTTCTGGCAGTCCCTGCGCGAGCAGACGCACGCTTTCTTTGCGGGCGCGGGCAGCCTGTGGCGGCTGTCGCTGCCGCCGCATGCCAGCGCCATGATACTCAAGGGGCGCCAGCTGATCGAGTGGGGCGGGGCGCAGCGCTGGCTCAAGCTCGATGGCGACGCCGATGCGGATGGCGCGCAGCGCATCCGCCAGGCCGTGGCGGCCGCCGGCGGCCACGCCACCCTGTTCCGCGGCGGCGACAAGGCCGTGGGCGTGTTCCACCCGCTGGCGCCGGCCGTCGGCGCCATCCACCAGCGCCTGCGGCAGGCTTTCGACCCGGCCGGCATCTTCAACCCGCACAGAATGACTTGAGCGCATGCAAACCAATCTCGCCGATTTCATCAAGAATACGCCGGCAGGCGACGAAGCCGAAGCCATCCTGCGCGCCTGCGTGCATTGCGGCTTTTGCACGGCCACCTGTCCCACCTACCAGCTGCTGGGCGATGAACTCGATGGCCCCCGTGGCCGCATCTACCTGATCAAGCAGGTGCTCGAAGGCGCGCCCGTCACGGCCAAGACGCAGACGCACCTGGACCGCTGCCTGACTTGCCGTAACTGCGAGTCGACCTGTCCCTCCGGGGTGCAGTACGGGCGCCTGGTCGACATCGGCCGCAACGTCGTCGAACAGCGCGTGCAGCGCCCCATGCGCGAACGCGCGCTGCGCTTCGCCCTGAAGCAAGCCTTGCCGCGCCGCTGGCTGTTTACGCCCGTGTACAAGGCGGGGCAGGCGCTGCGGCCCTTGCTGTCAAAAAGCCTGCAGGACAAATTGCGGCCCGGCGCGCAAGCCGGCGCATGGCCCGCACGCCGGCATGCGCGCACCATGCTGCTGCTCGACGGCTGCGTGCAGCCGGCCATGTCGCCCAACATCAACGCGGCCACGGCGCGTGTGCTCGACGCGCTGGGCGTGCAATTGATCGTCGCGCCCAAGGCGGGCTGCTGCGGCGCGCTGCGCCACCACCTGAACGACCAGGAGGCGGCGCTGGACGACATGCGCCGCAATATCGACGCCTGGTGGCCGTACGTGGAGAGCGCGGAAGCCATCGTCATGACGGCATCGGGCTGCGGCGCCACGGTCAAGGAATACGGCCACCTGCTGGCGCACGACGCCAGCTATGCGGCCAAGGCGCGGCGCATCACCGAACTGACGCGCGATTTGTCCGAGATCATGCCGGCGTTTGAGGCGGAACTGGTGGCGCTGCTGCAGGGGCGCATACTGAAAAAAGTGGCATATCATCCGCCGTGCACCTTGCAGCACGGCCAGCAGATCCGCGGCAAGGTGGAGCAGGTGCTGCGCGCCATCGGCGTCGACGTGCGCTTGTGCGCGGACAGCCATTTGTGCTGCGGCTCGGCCGGCACGTATTCGATCCTGCAGCCGGACCTGTCGCGGCAGCTGCGCGACAACAAGGTGGCGAACCTGGAAGCGTGCGAACCGGACATGATCGTCTCGGCGAACATCGGCTGCCTCACGCATTTGCAGTCGGGGACGGAAACGCCCGTGCGGCACTGGATTGAGTTGATTGACGCGGCCTTGACGCCCGTCAAATAGGTACTTCGCTGAATTGGGCGATGCGCCACTGCGGCGCCGGCACGAAATGGTCCGCCCATTCCAGCACGGCGTCGGCCGGCATGGGGCGGGCGATGCCGTAGCCTTGCGCCAGGTCGCAGCCCAGCTGGATCAGGCGCGCGCCGTGTTCGATGCTTTCCACGCCTTCGGCGATCACCGTCAGGGAAAACGAACGTGCCAGGCCGATGACGGCGCGCACCAGGTGCAGGTCGTCGCGGTCGTTGAGCATGTTGCGCACGAAGCTCTGGTCGATCTTGACGATGTTCGCGGGCAGGCGTTTTAAATAGGACATCGACGAGTAGCCGGTGCCGAAATCGTCGAGCGCGAAGGTGATGCCCAGCGCCTGGCAGGCGCGGATGATGCGGCGCACGTGCTCGATGTCGTGCAGGGCCGACGATTCGAGGATTTCCAGTTCCAGCATGCTGGCGCGCACGCCGGGGAACTCGCCGAGGATGGTTTTCAGGCGCGAGACGAAATCGGGCTGCTGGAAGTGGCGCGCCGCGATGTTCACGCTGACGACCCAGTGCTTGCCGCAAGCCACCCAGCGCTGCATCTGCCACAGGGCCTGGCGCAGCACCCATTCGCCGATGTCGATGATCAGGTCCGTCTGCTCCACCAGGGGCAGGAACTGGGCCGGCGCCAGCACGCCGCGGCGCGGATGCTGCCAGCGCAGCAGCGCCTCCATGCCCACCACCGTGCCGGCGCGCATGTTCACCTTGGGCTGGTAATACAGCCGCAGTTCGCCGTTGATCAGCGCCTGGCGCACTTCCGTGCGCTGGTTGTGGTGCGTGCGCACTTCCTCGTCGAGATTGGTGTCGAAGAAGTGGTACTGGTTGCGCCCCGTCAATTTCGCCTGGTAGACGGCGTGGTCGGCGTGGCGCAGCAGGCTTTCCGTGTTCAGGTCCTTGCCCGCATACACGGCGATGCCGGCGCTGGCCGTCATGTGCAGCGCCTGCTGGTCGCACTGGTAGGGACGGCTCAGTTCGCTCATCAACTGGGTGACGTTCTGTTCGATGCTGGCGATGCTGGCCTGGCCGCACAGCAGCATGACGAATTCATCGCCGCCCAGGCGCGCCGCGTAGTGCACCTGGCCCGTAAAGCCGTGCAGGCGGCCCGCCACCTGCTTGAGGATTTCATCGCCCGCCTCGGCGCCGTAGCGGTCGTTGATGGCCTGGAAGTGGTCGAGGTCGAACAGGCACACGGCCAGCAGGCGCTGGCGTTCGCGCGCGAGAAACAGTTCCTGCTCGAAGCGGGCGGCCAGCGCGGCCCGGTTGGGCAAGCCCGTCAGCACGTCGTTGTAATTTTGCCACGACAGTTTTTGCAGCGCCTGCTGCATGTGCACGGTTTCATTGAGCTGTTCGCCCAGCTGGCGCTGGCTGGTCTTCAGCGACGTCAGCAATTGCTCGATGTCGCCGGCCATGCCGTTGAACGAGCGCGACAGGGCTTGCGCCTCGGGCGTGGCGCCGGCGGCCAGGCGCACGGCGAAGTCGCCGCCACGGAAGCGGTCGCTCGCTTGCACCAGCCGCTGCAGCAGCTTGCGGTGCGAGGCGAGGATCAGGCCCAGCAGCAAAAAGATGAGGGCGATATTGATGGCGCTGAGCAGGGCCTGGTGGCGCACGCTGTGCCACACCTGCGTCAGTGGCAGGCCGGGCGCGTAATGCAGGTCGAGGATGCCGTCGCCGCCGCCGGGCAGCGCCACCGTCAGGCGGCTGCTGATGGCCGTGATGCCGGACAGGCGCGCAAACCACGCCGGCACGCCCGACGCCAGCTGGTCGGCCAACTGCCGGTCGGCCAGCACTTCGATATGCTCGGATGCGCTGTCCCAGCGGATGGCGGCCAGGCTGCGGTTCAGCGGCAGGGCGCTGCGCAGCGCCTGGCCCACGCTGTCGCGCATGGGCTGCACGCCCGTGCGCACGGCCAGCGGCAGCACGGTATTGGCCAGGTAGAGGTCGAGCTGCCGCGCATCGCTCTGGTAGCGCGAATTGGCCAGCGCCGTTTCCGTATCGAGCAGGGCGTGATAGCGGACGGCGGAAACGGCAAGTATCAGGAGGAAAATAGGAATGAAGAGGCGGGAATAACAGCCCATCCGCATCCACGAAGATAATATTTTCCCAAAGACTGGCATCGTTTTTTGATCGATATCTGCGAATAATTATGTAAACATTATCACCGAAATTTGCTATTGGAAACACAATATTGATATCAGGCATGAAATAAATCTGCATGGCTTGATTTCAACGCATCTTGTTATAAATCAAAATGTTTTTTGCTTATTCCTGTAGTAATTGCCGTATGTCGTCCGCCAGCGAAGCCGGTTTGCTGGCCGTCGCATAGCGGCGGAACACGCTGCCGTCCTTGCGCACCAGGAATTTGGTGAAATTCCATTTGATCGCTTGCGTGCCCAGAATGCCGGGTGCCGCCCGTTTTAATTGCGCAAATAACGGGTGGGCGTGCGGCCCATTCACGTCGATCTTGGCGAACAGGGGAAAGGTGACGCCGAAGTTCTTTTCGCAAAAGGCGCCGATGTCGGCATTCGAGCCCGGTTCCTGCTGGCGGAATTGATTGCAGGGAAATCCCAGCACGACGAGGCCCTGGTCGTGGAATTCGCGGTACAGCGCTTCGAGGCCCTGGTACTGGGGCGTGAAGCCGCAGGCGCTGGCCGTGTTGACGATGAGCAATACCTTGCCCTTGTAGCGCGCCAGGTCGACGGGCGTGCCGTCCAGCGCATCGGCCTGGAAATCGTGGATGCTGGTCATGTCAGAGGAGTCCCAGTCTGGTGGCGCCTGGCTGCGGCACCGCCGCCGGCGCCGTTGTGCCGTTGAGCTTGATCGCCAGGCGCAGGTCGTTGACGGAGTCCGCATTGCGCAGCGCGTCTTCGTGGCTGATGGCGCCCGCCTCGTGCAGGTCGAACAGGGCCTGGTCGAAGGTCTGCATGCCCAGTTCGCGCGATTTTTTCATCAGTTCCTTGATCTCGTGCACCTGGCCCTTGAAGATCAGGTCGCTCATCAGCGGCGAGTTGAGCAGGATTTCCAGCGCCGCCTTGCGCCCGCCGCCCTCCTTGCTGGGGATCAAACGCTGCGAAATCATGCCCTTCAAATTGAGCGACAAATCCATCAGCAGCTGCTGGCGCCGCTCCTCGGGGAAGAAATTGATGATGCGGTCCAGCGCCTGGTTGGCATTGTTCGCGTGCAGGGTGGCCAGGCACAGGTGGCCCGTCTCGGCGAACGCGATGGCGTGGTCCATCGTCTCGCGGTCGCGGATTTCGCCGATCTGGATGACGTCCGGCGCCTGGCGCAGGGTGTTTTTCAGGGCCGTGGCCCAGTCGTCCGTGTCGACGCCCACTTCGCGCTGGGTGACGATGCAGTTGCCGTGCGGATGGATGAATTCCACGGGGTCTTCGATGGTGATGATGTGGCCATGGCTGTGCGCGTTGCGGTGGCCTACCATGGCCGCCAGCGTCGTCGACTTGCCGCAGCCCGTGGCACCCACCATGATGACGAGGCCCCTCTTGCTCATCACCACGTCTTGCAGGATGGCGGGCAGGCCCAGCCCATCCAGGGTGGGGATGGCGGTATTGATCAATCGCAAGACCATGCCGGCCTGGCCCATCTGCACGAAGGCGGACACGCGGAAGCGTCCCAGGCCGTCCGGGCTGATGGCGAAATTGGCTTCGCGGCTGGACTCGAACTCGGCCGCCTGGCGCGCGTTCATGACGGCGCGCACGTAGCCGGCCGCCTGCTGCGCGGCGAGCGGGCCGCCCGCCAGCGGCGTCAGCTTGCCGTCGAGCTTGATGGCGGGCGGAAAGCTGGCCGTGATGAACAGGTCGGAGCCGCCCCGTTCGCGCATCTGCGCCAGCAGCGCGTGCATGGCGCCGTAGGATTCATGGGTAGTCTGCATGGCTTATCCGGGGAAGTTTTCAGGCGACTTGGCGGCCGAGCGGGCCGTTTCCGCCGAGATCGTACCGCGCCGCACGAGGTCGGACAGGCACTGGTCCAGGGTCTGCATGCCCACGTTGGCGCCCGTCTGGATGGCCGAATACATCTGCGCCACCTTCGCTTCGCGGATCAGGTTGCGCACCGCCGGCGTGGCCAGCATGATTTCATGCGCGGCCACGCGGCCCATGCCGTCCTTGGTTTTCAGCAAGTTTTGTGAAATCACGGCTTGCAAGGATTCGGACAGCATGGCGCGCACCATTTCCTTTTCCTCGGCGGGGAAGACGTCGATGATGCGGTCGATCGACTTTGCCGCCGACGAGGTGTGCAAGGTGCCGAACACGAGGTGGCCCGTCTCGGCCGCCGTCAGCGCCAGGCGGATGGTTTCCAGGTCGCGCAGCTCGCCGACCAGAATGACGTCTGGGTCTTCGCGCAGGGCCGAGCGCAGCGCATTGCTGAAGGAATGCGTGTGCGAACCCACCTCGCGCTGGTTGATCAGGCATTTCTTCGGTTCATGTACGAATTCGATGGGGTCTTCGATGGTCAGGATGTGGTGGTTGAGGCGCTCGTTGACGTGGTTCACCATGGCCGCCAGGGTGGTCGACTTGCCGGAACCCGTCGGGCCCGTCACCAGCACGAGGCCGCGCGGCCGCATGGCCAGCTCGCCGAAGATGCGCGGCGCGTTCAGTTCATCGAGGGTCAGCACTTTCGACGGGATCGTGCGCAGCACGGCCGAGGCGCCCCGTTCCTGGTTGTAGGCGTTGACGCGGAAACGGGCCAGGCCGGGAATTTCGAACGAGAAATCGCATTCCAGCGCTTCTTCATAGGCCTTGCGCTGGCTGTCGTTCATGATGTCGTAGATCATGCCGTGCACTTCCTTGTGCTCGAGCGGCGCCACGTTCAGGCGGCGCACGTCGCCGTTGACCCGTATCATCGGCGGCAGGCCGGAAGACAGGTGCAGGTCGGAAGCCTTGTTGCTGACGGAGAAAGCGAGTAGTTCGGAGATGTCCATTTATAATCCCTGTGCCTGCATTGATGGGCTGCCTGAAACGGCCGTGCCCCGTATCCATTAGAAAATGATTATGTCCACAATCGAACAGAACTTGCAAGCCGTGCGCGGCGCTATTGCGCAGGCGGCGCTGGAGGCGCAGCGCGCGCCTGCCGACGTGACCCTGCTGGCCGTCTCGAAAACCTTTGGCGCGGATGCCGTGCTGGACGCCGTACGCGCGGGCCAGGCGGCGTTTGGCGAAAATTACCTGCAGGAAGCGCTCGACAAGATGGCCGCCGTCAAGCTTGCGCTGCCGCAAGGCGGTCCCGCCTGGCATTTCATCGGCCCCATCCAGAGCAACAAGACGCGCCCCATCGCCGAACATTTTGATTGGGTGCATACGGTGGAACGGGAAAAGATCGCCGTGCGCCTGTGCGAACAGCGTCCGGCCGGCTTGCCGGACCTGAATATCTGTCTGCAAGTCAATATCAGCGGCGAGGCCAGCAAGAGCGGCGTGTCGCCGGCCGACTTGCCCGCGCTGGCGCGCGCCGTGGCGCAGCTGCCCCGTCTGCGTTTGCGGGGATTGATGGCGATTCCCGAACCGGAAACGGATATCGCCCTGCAGCGCCGTGCGTTTGCGCAATTGCGCACGCTGTATGAACAGCTGAATGCCGAAGGGCTGGCGCTCGACACTTTATCGATGGGCATGTCGGCCGACTTGCGCGCCGCCGTGCTCGAGGGCGCCACCATCGTGCGCGTGGGCAGTGCCATCTTCGGTTCCCGCCATTATTCCTAACTGATTAATAGAAAGAATCACCATGACGACAGAATTGAACATCGCCTTCGTCGGCGGCGGCAACATGGCGGCGGCCCTGATCGCCGGTCTGGCAGGCAAGCTGACCTTGGGCGGCAACATCCACGTGATCGACCCGCATGCGCCCGCGCTGGAAAAACTGCAGGCGCAGTTCGGCGTGACGACGGCTGCGTCCGCCAGCGACGCGCTGCGCGCCGTGGACGTGATCGTGCTGGCCGTCAAGCCGCAAAGCATGCGCGACGTGGCGGCCCAGCTGCTGCCTTTCCTCGACGGCGGGCGGGCGCCATTGATCCTGTCGATCGCGGCCGGCATCCGCGCCGCGGACCTGTCGCGCTGGCTCGGCGGTTATGGCGCCATCGTGCGCTGCATGCCGAACACGCCGGCCCTGATCGGCATGGGCATCACGGGCATGGTGGCCAGCAGCGGCGTGAGCGAAGAGCAGAAAAAGACGGCGGACGCCATCCTGCGCGCCGTCGGCCAGACGGTGTGGCTAGCCGACGAAGCGAAGATCGACCCCGTCACGGCCGTCTCCGGCAGCGGCCCCGCCTATGTGTTTTACTTTATCGAAGCGATGCAGCAGGCAGCGGCCGAGCTGGGCCTGACGCCCGAGCAGGGCACGCAGCTGGCCATTGCCACGTTTACGGGCGCGGCGCAGCTGGCGGCGAACTCCAGCGAAGCCGTGTCCCTGCTGCGCGAACGCGTCACGTCGAAGGGCGGCACGACCTACGCGGCCTTGACCAGCATGGAAGAGAGCGGCGTGAAGGCGGCCATCGTCAAGGGCATCAAGGCGGCCGCGCAGCGGGGGCGCGAGATGGGTGACGAGCTGGGCAAATAATCCGCTCTACATCACTTTCACGGCGCGGCCGATGTAGAGCACTGGCCCCGTCGGCCGGCCCGTGGGCGAACCCGTCTCCGGCTCCAGGGTGATCTCGAACAATTGATCGGGCTGCAGCGGCGGCAGTTTGTCCAGGGGCAACTTGACGCTCTGGCCCGGCTTGACCAGGCCCAGCGAGACGGGCGCGCCCCAGTCCTTGCCCTTGGTCCAGAATTGCAGGGCTTTCTGCTGCGGCACGCTGGTCGGTCCCAGCGGGATCAGATTCAAGTCGCGGCCCTTGCCGCCCCGGCTGCCCGCCTGCACGACCCAGCCCGGCGATTTATCCTGCGGCGCCACCAGCACCACCAGGTAGCCGGGTCCGGCTGGCGCCTGCAGCTGCACGCTCACCAGCACGGCCAGCACGGCCGTGGCCAGCAAGCCGCCGCCGGCCAGCACTCTCCAGAAGGCCAGGCTGTTCCACCACGCTTGCCAGCCGCCCGCCTGCCGCACGGCCTGGGGCGTGAACAGGCTGGCGCTGATGCGCGGCCACAGTTGCGCGCAGGGCGGCTCGGGCGGCGCCAGGGCCGTCAGCGGATGCAGGCGCCGTTCCCACGCATCGACGGCGTCGCGCAAGGCGGCGTCTAGCGGCAAACGCTGTTCCACGTCGACCCGTTCGGCCAGTTCCAACGTACCCAACACGTATTCGCTGGCCAGCCTTTGCAGTTCGTCTTCTTCGTGGCGGTTCATCCCATGCACTCCCGCAAGGCGGCCAGGCCCCGCTTGACCCAGGCTTTCACCGTGCCCAGCGGCGCTTGCAGGCGCTGCGCGATTTCGCTGTGGGAACAGCCATCCACATAGGCATACAGGATGCTGTTGCGCTTGGCGTCGTCGAGGTGGCCGAGGCAGTCGTGCAGCCGGCCCATGTCGGCTTGCAGGGCATAGGCGTCGCCCGCGTCATGGCCTTGTCGTTGGTGCAGCAGGGTTTCCACGCTATCCTCGTCGGCCGATACTTCATGGGCGCGGGCGCGCGCCATGTTCAGCGCCTGGTGCCGCACCACCACATAGATCCAGCCCTTGCCCGTGCCGCGCGTGGCGTCGAAACTGCCGGCGCGGCGCCAGATGCTCAGGAAGGCGTCGTGCAGCACGTCTTCGGCCAGCGCCCGCTGGCGCACGATGCGCAGGGCCACGCCCAGCAGGTAGCGTGCTTCCTGCTGGTACAGGCCGTGCAATGCCTGCTGCTCGCCCCTGGCGCAGGCGCGCAGGGCGGCTTCGTAGTCGTATGGGGCGGCTTGGGCTGGCAAGGTCGGCGCAATCGTCAGGACGCAGTTATCAGGAGTTATCGGTTAGCAAGTTTTCAATGCCGAGTATAGGCCAGAAACCCGCTTGCCAACCGTCCTGGCCGCGTATTCAGGCGTTTTTCCAGAAGATGTAATCGGCCTGGTAGGGCACCCACTGTCTGGCGCCGATGCTTTCCATGCCGCAGGGGCTGGCTGGCGCCACGCCGCCGCGGGTGGCCACGCGCTGGATGTAGCTGACGCCCTGCATGGCGCCGCTGCCCGTGGCCGGATTGGCTTTCACCAGCTGGTACGGGATATTGCCCGCGCCGGCCGGCGCCACGGCCACTTGCGTCGCCGTCACTTTCGAGCCGTCCAGGCTGGCCCAGGTGGCGGGCGGGCCGACATAGGTGCCGACCTGCATGCCGCCGCGGTCGTTCAAGGCCGCGTCCGGTCCCACGAAGGCCCATTCATGGCCCGTCATGTCCTTCTTCGCCTTGCATTCGTAGGCGATCCTGCCCACGCCCACGGTCTGCATGGTCACCTGATGGCCGTCCGGTACCTTCACGGCGGCGGGGAGCGTTTCTTGTGAGTAACGTGCGCCCATGGGCGCGCAGGCGGCCAGCAGCAGGGCGGCGCCCAGGACGGCGAGCGAGGGGGCGGTATGGCGTGGGGTGGTGGACGAGAACATGGCGGACTCCTGGTAGTTGGTTCAGCCGGCTGGCTGATACCAGTACTACCCGCGAGCCCCCCATTTGGATGCAGCCTGGCAAAAATATTTTACGGCGGTGCGGCTTTCTTGCTGAAACGTTGCGCCAGTGCCAGGGCGACGGGCAGGGCGGCCGTGGCGTGCTTGAGCAGCGAGGCGCCGGCCCGCAGCAGCGGCAGGACGCGGCGCGGACGTATCAGCGCCAGGCCCAGCACGGCGCCGCCCAGCATCAGGGGAATTTTGAAACGCGTGGCCAGGGTGTGGCGCAAGTTGCCGCCCGTCAGCGGCTCCAGCAGTTGCCGCGTCTGCACGCCCAGGGCCAGGCGCTGCAGCGCGCATTCGGCCAGCAGGGCATCGCGCCGCTGCGCCAGGCTGGCGGCCGTGTGGACGTGGGACAGTTTGGTGGGATGCGTGGTCATGGCTGCTCCGTTCCCCGGCGCGCCAGGTGCTGCAGCTCGTCCAGGTCCTTGTTCAGTTCGCTCATGGTGAAAGACAGCAGTTTCGGCTTGCTGCGGAAACTGGCGCGCACGCCCAGCAGGGTGGCCAGCGCGGCGAAGATGAAGACGGCGGCCGTGACGGCGATGGCGGCGATGCGGTGCGTATCCCAGAACAGCACGATGACGAGAAACACGATCAGCACGAGGCCGACGAACAGGCACAGCAGGGCCAGCATGGCCAGCGCCAGGTAAGACAGGAAGCGTAGCGACTCTTCTTCCATTTCCACGGCCGCCAGGGCCAGACGGGTCTGGACGATGGCGGCGAGGGTCGCTGCGACCTGGGCGACATGATGCACGATAGCCATATGCTGCCTTTCGCGTCAGGGGACGGCCAGGCCGTCGGAGAACCCCGGCGGACGCGCCGCCGCGGCAGTGCGCCCGCCTAGCGGCGCGACGACGACAGCAGCAGGCCGAACAGCACGCCCACGACGGCACCGGCACCCACGGCTTTCCAGGGATTGTCCTGCACGTATTCGTCGGTGGCCTTGGCCGCCTTCTTGGTACGGTCGAGCAAGTCTTCTTCCAGCTTGATTAAGTCTTTCTTGGCCGTCTCCAGGGCGGCGATGAACTTGTCCTTGACGGCTTTGACATTCTCGCCCGTCTGGTCCTTGGCACCGTCGAGCCAGTCTTCGGCTTCATTGATGACGGTTTTCAGGTCGCCCACCAGTTTGTCGCGTGCCTTGTCGGCGTCGGCGAGGATGTTGTCGCTGCTGGATTTGCCGGTATGTGTCGAGCTCATGTATTACCTCATGGAAGTGAAACTGCACAGTGAAATACCAGTGTAGGCAGCAGCGGCCAGCTTGTCTTGCGCCGCCTCAAGAGCTACAGCGGCGCAAGGATCGTTGATTAACGGAAAGCAAAGTCCAGCACCACTCCCGCAAACACCGCCGCTCCTAGCCAGTTATTATGCCGGAATGCCGCAAAACACGGCATACGCTCGCGTGCGCGGATCAGGGTGTAGTGGTAAACGGCGCAGCCGGCGGCCACCAGCAGCCCCGCCACGTACCAGTAGCGCAAGCCCAGGTGCCAGCCGCAGACCAGCCACAGCAGCAGGAATACGGCGTAGCACAGCATGATGATGGCCACGTCGTAGCGGCCGAAGGTGATGGCCGATGTCTTGATGCCGATCTTCAAGTCGTCGTCGCGGTCGACCATCGCGTATTCCGTATCGTAGGCCACGGCCCAGAAGACATTGCCCACCAGCAGCAACCACGCGACGACGGGCACGGAACCCGTGATGGCGGCAAAGCCCATGGGAATGCCGAAGCCGAAGGCGATGCCCAGGTAGGCTTGCGGAATGGCAAAGAAGCGCTTGAAGTAGGGGTAGGTGGCGGCGATGATGACGGCCGCCACGGACAATTGCTTGGTCAGCGTGTTCAGGGGCAGGATCAGGCAGAAGGCCAGCACGGTCAGCACGCCGGCCACGGCCAGCGCTTCCTTGCCGCTGATGCGCCCGCTGGTGATGGGGCGTTCGGCCGTGCGCTTGACGAATTTGTCGATATCCTGGTCGGCGTAGTCGTTGATGGCGCAGCCAGCCGAGCGCATCAGGAAAGTGCCGAGGGTGAAGATGAGCAGCAGCCGCCAGTCCGGCACGCCCTGCTGCGCCAGCCACAGCGCGCACAGGGTCGGCCACAGCAGCAATACGGTACCGATAGGCTTGTCCAGCCGTATCAGGCGGAAATACAGCGCCAGCTTGTTCATGGAAGACTCGATCTTGTTAAACAGAAAGGTCGATTATCGCAAATCGTACGCAAATGTACTATTTTGCGCCTGCCTGCCAAGCCTCGTCTTCGCAGAGGGGAGTGATGCCCGGCAAATCGCAGCTGGCGATGGCCGCGCACAGGGCGTCGATGGCGGCCTTGCGGGTAAAGCTCTTGCGCCACAGCATGACCACCCGGCGCGACGGCACGGGGTCGGCGAAGGGGCGGTATTCCAGCATGCCGTCGGTGGCGTGCATGTTCGCCACGGAAGCGCGCGGCAAGACCGTCAGGCCGATGCCGCTGGCCACCATGTGGCGGATCGTTTCCAGCGAAGAACCTTCAAACGTGCGCTGCATGCCGTTGCCGGGCGAGGAAAAGCGCGCCATTTCGGGGCACACTTCCAGCACCTGGTCGCGGAAACAGTGGCCATTGCCCAAGAGCAGCATGGTTTCCGACTTCAAGTCCTGCGCGGCGATCGTCTCGCGGTCCGTCCATGGATGGTGGCGCGGCATGGCCACGACGAACGGTTCGTCATACAGGTCCTGCATGGCCATGCCGTGTTCGGGCAGGGGCAGGGCCATGATGGCCACGTCCAGTTCGCCCTGGCGCAGCAGTTCGAGCAGGCGTACCGTGAAATTTTCCTGCAAGATCAAGGGCATTTGCGGCACCTGGTCTATCATGGCCTTGACCAGCGGCGGCAGCAGGTAGGGACCGATCGTGTAGATCACGCCCAGGCGCAGGGGACCGGCCAGCGGGTCCTTGTTCTGCTTGGCGAGTTCCTTGATGGCGGCCGTCTGTTCCAGCACGCGCTCGGCTTGCGCGATGATCTGCGCGCCCAGGGGCGTGACGGAGATTTCCGCGCCGCCCCGCTCGAACAGGACCACGCCCAGTTCGTCTTCGAGTTTCTTGATGGCCACTGACAAGGTGGGCTGGGCAACAAAACAGGCTTCGGCGGCGTGGCCGAAGTGTTTCGCTCGCGCGACTGCAACGATATATTTCAGTTCAGTCAGTGTCATAAGGTGATTGAAACACAGGAAGTGCTTACTTGCAATGAATGAAAGGTGGCGCAAACGGTCAAACTGTGGCGCCGATGGCATATTGTAGCGGATCGCCCCCTATAATGCGGGACGGGCCGATGGCGGGAGGGAACGATGGAACTGCGCATACAGGCGCTGGAAGCGGCGATCAATTACTGGCGTGCCAGGCAGCCGGCGCGCGGCAACGAATATGCGCTGTCGCCGCCCGTCAGCCAACTGGCCGGCGTGTATGCGCGGATGATTTATTTTCGACAGGAAACCATCGCCGAAACCAGCCTGGCGCCGTCCATCGTGGCCCTGCTCGACGCCTGGCGCCGCGACGCCGGTGGCATCCAAGGCGATAGCCAGGCGCCATGACGACCGTATTAACCCTGACAAGAGAGTGCCATGCCTGACTTTGAGAACAAACTATGCAGCCGCGACGAGCTGCGCGCCCGCGCGCAGGCGCTGCCGAAACCCGTGGTGGTGACGAATGGCGTATTCGACATCCTGCACCGCGGCCACGTGACCTACCTGGCGCAGGCGCGCGCGCTGGGCGCCTCGCTGATCGTTGCCGTGAATACTGATGCTTCGGTGAAACGCCTGGGCAAGGGCGACGACCGCCCGCTGAACAGCTGCGAAGACCGCATGGCCGTGCTGGCCGCGCTGGAGGCGGTGAGCATGGTCGTGCCGTTCTCGGAAGACAGCGCCCTGGAAGTGGTGCAGGAAGTCCAGCCGGAAATCTATGCCAAGGGCGGCGACTACGACATGACGGCCATCCCGGAAGGCCGCGCCGTGCTGGCGTATGGCGGCCAGGCCGTGGCCATCGATTTCGAGCACGACCGCTCGACCACCAAGCTGCTGACGAAAGTGCGGGCGCAGTAGCGGGGCGCCTCGCAAATGTTTCCATACAGATAAAAAGACGTTACTATGAGAACTGCCAGGGCTGCGACTTCGTTTCGACCGCCCCAGCACGTTCTGCCATCGTCAGCGTCGTTATCTTGTGCATTACGGTTGTAGCGCCACGCGACGGTGCTTATTGCTAGTCATAGAAAATACATGGACCTTAAAACTTCTGGGGATTGGCCGCTGCCGTCTGGCGTCTGGCAGGTGGATGACGCCGGTGTCTGGACCTTGCAGCGCAGCGCGGACGGCCAGAACGTCTCGCCCTTGCTGAGCAATGCCGATATCGGCAAGCTGATGCACGCCCGGCGCCTGCCCGGCGCCGCCGGCGCGCCCGTGCGCCAGTTTCCGCCCGAATTCGCCTTCGATCCCGCCTCGGGCGCAGCCCTGCAGGTGCCGCCGGACCTGCCGGCGCCGCCCTGGGTGCCGCCCTACGGCGCGCAGCCCGTCAGCGACGTGCCGCCGGCCGGCGCGGCCGGCCTGCGGCAGGCTGGCGTGCCCCTGAAGCTGGCAGACCAGCGCACCCGCGAGGAACATGCGCAGGCGGACGCCTCCCTGCCCATGCCGCCGCCGGGCGAATACGAATTCTTTTCCGCCCAGTTCGGCACCTGCGGCGCCGCGTTGCTGGCGCTCGATCCGCGCAAGGCGGCCCTGCACGCCTGGCTGCCCGCTTCGAAGCGCTGGCTGGCGCTGGAGCCGGAATACGGCGGCTTGCTGGCCGAATCGGACATTGCCCACGGCGCCTGGCGCGCCGAACTCGTGCCCGAATTTAACAGCGTGCTGGTCTTGCCGACCAGCCACGGCCTGGCCTGCATCCGTCCCGACGTGCCTTCGCTCACCTACGTGGTCGAGCACGTGGGCGGCGCGCCATGCGTGGCGGCCCCCGTCTGGTTCCAGAACCGCCTGTGGGCGCCCGTGCGCGACGACGATGGCCGCATCCGCTTCGTCAACCTGGATGCGGCGCAACAGCCGGGCAGCGACGTGCTGCTCGACGGCATCGCGGAACTGGGTACCGTCAGCGCCCCCGTGGCCTACAACCGCATGGCCGTCTGGCCGTGTGCCAACGGCCAGCTGCGCCTGCAGCTGCAGCCCGACGGCAACGTGGCCGCCTCGTTCATGCCCTGGCCCGACGGGCTGGTGCCGCACTTCGAGTTCGGCAGCCCCTACCTGTCGCGCGACGGCGGCCTGTGGCAGCTGTGCTTTGAAAGCCGCCGCGGCACCTATGTGTACGTGAAGCTGGGCGGCCAGCCGGAGCAGGCCGACGCGCTGGCGCCGCGCCTGTGTTCGGGCAGCTTCAACTACCGCTTCGCCGCCAAGCTGAAAACGGCGCCGTGGGAAGAACCGGAACACGGCGACGATGGCGGCAAGAACCAGGCCGTCATGCCGCTGCTCGAATCGGGCACGGGCGGCAGCGTCTTCGGCGTCAAGTTCGCCACCAGCGCTGGCCTGTCCAGCGTGCTGCGCTCGAGCGACCGCCTGGCGGCCCAGCTGGTGCAGGACGATGAGCTGCGCGAAACCGTGTTCCACACCTTCGCCGTCAGCGAGCCGTGGCGTCTGCGCCTGTTTGTGCATGAAGGCATGCTGTGGGCGTATCACCCCTTGCTGTCGCGCATCGATGGCTGGAATCTGCAGGCATGAAGGCGCGCGCCCTGATCGCGGCCTGCGCCGCCTTGCTCAGTGCGGCCAGCGTGCACGCGGCCGGCATCCAGCAAGCCTTCCTGGTGCAGAACTCGGGCTGGATGGAGCCGTTCTACACGGATGAGCACTCCCAGCTGAAAGCCCTCGTGGGCGCCGTGGCGCAAGCCGCCACCAGCCCGTCCGATAAAGTCTATACCTTGGCCTTCAGCCAGAGCAGCGGGGGCAATGTGTCGCCCGCGCTGCTGGGGCAAGGCCAGGGCGGCGCCGGCGTGGCGGGCCAGCTGGCACCGCTGGGCCTGGCACGCAAGGGCGCCGGCGGCGCGCTGGCCGACACGGATTTCCAGGAAGCCGTGACGAAGACCATCACGGGGCCGTTCCAGTCCGCCTCGGGCATCGTGTGGATCTTTACCAACAATAAGAACAGCCCGAACAACGACAGCCAGACGGCCGAGCGCAACCGCGACTTTTACCGCCTGCTGCACCTGGAGCCGTCGATCACCAAGACGGTGGTGTTTCCGCTGCGCATGCCGGTGCAGGGCAAGCTGTACAGCGCCAAGGGCTTGATGGTGTACGCGCTCGCGTACGGCCAGCCGGCGTCCGAGGCATTGAACCGCATCCTGGCGGAAGGGCGGCTGTCGCAAGTGCTGACGCGTCCGCCCGCGCGCCTGAAACCGGTGGACCAGGATGCCGTGCGCATCGTGCCCCAGTCCGTCAAGAACAGCGACAACGTGCACGCCAGCCTGGGCCGCGACGGACGCACCATCGTGCTCGACGTCGATGCGGCCAAGCTGGTGCCGCAGGTGCAGCTGCAGGCATCCCTGCAAAACATGTTCTTCCCGTACGTGATCGACAGCGCCAGGGTGCATGCCACGCTGGCGGGGCAGGACGCGCCCCTGCATGTTGCGCCAGATCAAATCCGCCACTTGCAGCCGGGCGCCAGCCAGTCCGTGCAGGTGCAGTTTGCGCTGCCGATGGCGCAGATTCCGTCGCCGTGGTCGGCGCAGGCGATCGCCGCCATGGGCAAGCAGGTGCTGCTTCCCATGCAGGCGCAGGTGGGCCTGTCGGAGCAGCGGCTGGGGCTGGCGTCCAGCTTTGGCAAGGACTTGCAGGAACTGTTCCCCGGCGACCCCATCTCGGACATGTTCACGCCGCCCGACAGCGTGCGCGCCTCGCAGGCAACGATCCCCTTGCTGGTGCGCATACAGTATCCGCTGCTGCCCGTGCTGGCGATGCTGGGCGGCATCCTGGCATTCGTGCTGGGCTTGCTGGCGCTGGGCTTGCTTGGTACGCGCGCCACGCGCTACAAGGTGCTGGCCGACGGCGTGCAGCGGCAGGTGCTGCTCAAACCATTCAAGAGCGTGCAGATCCGCGATGACAACGGCCGCGACATCGGCGAACTCAAGCGTGGCCTGGGCCAGCCGCACGTCGTGCGCGTGGCCGAGGGCCATACGCTGAGCCTGGCCTGACCAAGATTTCTTTTTACACTATTCAAACCCATCAGAGGCATACCATGGCGCAAGACACTCCCAAAGACAACACCGGTTTCACTTTGCCGGCCCCGGTAACGGCCCCGGCGTCGGCACCGCTGGCCGCGGACGCTTCCGCCGCGGCCAGCACCGCCACTACCGAGCCTGCGCCTGCATTCGACGCGGCCGCCACCACGGACACCTCGTCGCGCGACACCCTGATCGGCGGCGTCGTGCTGTTGCTGCTGTTCATCGCCTTTTTCTTCGCCAAGAATGCCTACGCGAATGGCCTCGTGGCCAAGCGCGTGCCGCCCAACAAGGCCAACGCCTCGGGCTGGTGGCTGTTCATCTTCCTGGCCAGCCTGGCGACCGGTGTCGTGCTGGCGGCCGTGAATGCGCATAAATTCCTCGCGCCCCTGTTCATGGGACCGCTGGTGCTGGTGGGCCTCGTCGCCCTGTTGCTGACATTTACCTCGAGCCGCCGCTAAGTACACGCCGTTGCACGCATCATCGAAGGAATCACCATGGCAGAGAACCTGAACCAAACCATTACCGGCGGCGCCAGCGAGCGCAAGCAGGACAAGATCATCGAACTGCGCCCGACCCTGTTCATCGGCATCGGCGGCACGGGCATGCAGGTGCTGATGCGCGTGCGCCGGCGCATCCTCAATACCCTGTGGGGCGGCGCGGGCAACCGCACGCGCATCGAGGGGCTGGCCGATTTTCCCATCGCGCAATTCATCCATTTCGACCTCGACAATGGCGCCGTGATCGAAAGCGGCGAGTCGCAGGCGAAGGACTTGCAGTTCGACCAGGTGAAGTTCACGGACGATGACAAGGTAGTCGAATCGTTCGACATGGACAAGTACAGCCGTGACGAAGATTCCTTGGAAAAATATCCGCACATCAAGGAATGGCTGCCATTGACGCCGCAGCGCATCCGCGAGCTGCGTTTCGACATGAGCAGCGGCGCGGGCCAGATCCGCGCCGTCTCGCGCCTGTATTTCTTCGACAAGTACGCCAAGATCCGCGACAAGATCCGCCTGAAACTGAAAGCCCTGAAGGCGGGCCTGTCGCACGAGCGCCAGCTGGCCGAGCTGGGCTTGCGCATGGAAACGAACCGTTTCCGCATCGTTATCGTCGGTTCCGTGGCGGGCGGCACGGGGTCCGGCTCCTTCCTGGACATGGGCTTGCTGGCGCGCTGGCTGGCGCGCAGCGAAGTGGGCGCGGCCGACGTGGAACTGATGTTGTTCTTGCCCACCGGCTACACCAAGGCCAACAAGGACAGGGTCGAGGCGAACGGCTACGCGGCCCTGATGGAACTGGAATCGGCCATGATGGGCAACAAGGGCTATGTCGGCCGCTGGGACGCGTATGACCGCCCGGAACTGACGCGCGAGCCCTACAGCGAGGTGTACCTCATCGATTCGGGAAATCTTGCCCAGCAGCACACCAAGGAAGTCAGCGACGTCTACCACATGGTGGCCGACTCGCTGTTCGAGGATTTCGCCTCGGCCGACTTCGCGCGCGCCAAGCGCTCGATCGCCGTCAACCAGGCGCAGCACAAGAATTCCCTGTACAACGCGCCCGTGCCGCAGGACCGCTTCGGCGACATGCGCCTGTATTTTTCGAAACGCTTTTCCTCGTTCGGCATGGCCGTGCTCGATACGCGCCAGGAAGCGGCGCGCGACGAGCGGGCCCACCGCTGGGCCGGTGCCATGCTGCAAGCCTTCTTCGGCGTGGGCGGCACGGATGCGGCCGCCAACCGCGCCACGGATACGCAGCGCGATAACTTCCTTGCCGCGAACATGTTCCTGAAGGGCACGCCGTTCAGCGACTTCCCCGAGTTTTCCGACAAGAGCATCGAACTGAAGCGCTCCAGCGGCGATTTCATCGATTTCCGCGTCGTCGAGGAATTGCTGGAAGACCGCCACGGCCACCTGCTGGCCGGCGTGGAAAACCGGGTCAACACGCGCATCAACGATATCCGCACGGGCTTTGACCGCAGCGAATGGCCGGCCCAGGTGCGCGACGCCATGAAGCACCTGGAACGCGACGCCGTGCGCGACCAGGATTCCACGGCCGACACGACGGAAGACCGCATCAGCAAGCGCCGCCGCGAAGTGCTCGAGGACGTCAAGAAGGTCGTGCGCGACCAGCTGTATGGCTATCTTGATAATAAAGAATTCGGCGGCCTGGAATACGTGCTGTCGCTGGTGGAACAGATCAAGGACCGCATCGAGGCGCCCGGCAGCGGCTTGACGGCGCAGATCGGCAACAATGCCGAGCGCTACCGCGAAATCAAGGAAGCCGTGCGCTCGCGCGAATACGAGCGCCTGCTGAACAACCTGGAGCAGACGCGCAGCACCTTCGGCTTCCTCAGCAATGGCGAAAAGCAGGCCGGCGTGGTGATGGACCATCTGCGCACGGAAATGGCGAATGCCCTGAAATTCCATCTGCGCGCCAAGGCGGCGGACGAGTCCGTCATCCTGCTGGGCGAATTGTCGCGCTGGCTGGGCAACCGGGTCGGCGTCGATGCGCAGGGCCGCGCCCAGTGGAATGGCCTCGTGGGCGAGCTGCAATCGGGCCGCGAAGGCGTGCTGGCCATGCTGGCGGAACTCAAAACGGCCAATACCATCCTGCAAAAGGACCTGGACAAGGAACACGCGACCCTGATCGTCATTCCCGTCACGGAAAAAGACATTGCGCTGCCGTCGGCGGCCACCTTGCGCCAGTGGGCCGATGAAGCGTTCAAGGACATGGGCGGCTCGAAAGCCCTGTTCCCCATGCTGGGCGAACCGGCGCAGCGGGGCTTGATCCTGGCCAAGGTGACGCGCATGGCGGAGAACATGATCGCCACGGCGGGCCTGGCGGAAGGGGCGACGAGCACGCCCGATCCCCTGTTTGAAGCGCTGGAACAGATGGACGTGTCCGAACGCCTGGACCGCTTCCGCAAGCTGCTGGCCTGCTCCATGCCGTGGATCGACGCCAACATGGCGGGCGACTTCACGGTCGTGTCGGACCAGTTCAAGTGCGTGATCGGCGTGGCCAACGCGGCCGCCTTCAAGGCGAAGTTCGGCGCCGAGCTCGAATCGTGCGTGCCGACCCAGGTGGGCATCACGGTGAGCCAGCTGGAAATCGTCGAGACGGGCATCCGCGGGCGCGCCGTCTGCTATTGCGAGCTGGCCGGCGTGCCGATGACGGTGCTGCGCGGCCTGGAAGGCTGGCGCACCAGCTACCGCAAGGAAGGCGACAACGACAAGGCGCCGACCCACACGCACATTGATCCAACGCAATTCACGCACCCGATCGCGCCGAACACGGACGAGATGAAGCGCCTGGCGGAAGACTTCGGCGAATTCCTGCAAGCCATCATGCTGGGCGTGCTGACGCGCCACACGGGCCGTGTCGTGCCGCCCGGCCAGTACCAGTTTGCCGTCGAGCCGGGCGACTTGCGCCGCATCGGCAACGAACGGGCCATCCGCCAGAACGGCATGCCGGCCTCGTACGAGAAAAACATCGCCCTGCGCATCGAGGAAAAATTGACGGCGCTTGACGCCGTGCAGACGGCGGCCATGGCGGCGCTGGCCAAATACTATGAACGCACGGTGTATGCGCCCAAGCTGGTGGCGCAGGCCGACGGCTCGCAGCTGCCCTACGTCGGTTTTGGCAGCGCCATTTCTGCCGAGCTGGGCGCGCGCCTGCGCGAATCGGCGCGCCGCAAGGGCATGGCCAGCGACGAGCTCGACCGCACGGTGCAAGCCTTGCTGGGCCGCCTGAAGGAGTGGGCCAATGTGATCGGCGACTCCGACAGCGATGCCTACGACTGGGAAGTGCGCGAGCCGGAAGCGGATGGCCAGCCCCGCCTGAAATACGCGATCAAGCCGGAGATGCTGGAAGCGGGGCGCCTGGAGCAGCTGCTGCGTCCGGCCGGCGCGCCGGCCGCGGCGGCGCCGTTTGGCGCGGCCGCAGCGGCCTTCGGCATGGCGCCGCCACCGCTGGGCGGCATGCCGCCGCCGCTGGTGGAACACCAGTACTTCCTGGGCATCAATGGCCAGCAGCAGGGGCCGTTCACGGCCCAGCAGATCGTGCAGTACGTGCAGGCAGGGCAGGTCGCACCAGGCACGACCAAGGTGTGGCGCGCCGGCTTGCCGGCCTGGGTTGACCTGGCCCAGTTCGCCGAACTGGCACCGCTGTTCCACAGCGCACCGCCACCGCTGATGCCGCCACCGCTGGGCTGAACGTTAGGGAAAGACAGTTTTGGAAAATTGCATCACATGTAAAAGCGTCCTGCTCACCGCCGTCAGCCATTGCCCCTACTGCGGGCAGGCGCTGGCGGCGCGCGTGCCGCCGGCCGCGTCCCTGCCGCCGGCCGCGTCCCTGCCACCGGCCGCGTCCCTGCCACCGGCCGCGTCCCTGCCGCTGCCGCCGCCCCAGCCTGCCATCGAGCCGCCGCCGAAGCCGGCGCCTGTGCCCGCTCCAGCGCCCGCGCCCAAGCCGCCACCGACGCCGAAACCGCCGCCCGCGCCCAAGCCGGTGCCGGTGCCGGCACCGGCACCGGCAGCGGAACGCGTGAAGGACATCGCGCCGGCCGCCGTGCCGAAGCCCGTGCCGCCGTCGCCGGCGCCGGTGGAAGCGCCGGCGCCTTCGCGCCGCTGGCTGAAATGGCTGGCCGGCATCGCCGCGCTGGGTGCCGTCATCGTCTACATGAACGGCACGCCGGGCGGCAAGAATGACTCGGCGTGCAACGACGCCATCGACAGCGGCCTGAGCCTGGTGGCGAATGGCAGCCTCGATGGCGCGCGGCAGAAGCTGGCGACGGCGAAAAGCGCGTGCACGGGCAAGTCCAGTGCCAAGGCCGACGATCTGCAGGCAGCCATCGCCAAGGCCGGCGCCGCATCGGGCGGTTGCCAGCGCGGCGTGCGCGCCATCGAGCGCGACATCGACGGCCACCGCCTGCAAAGCGCCGCCAAGGGCATTGCCGCGCTCGACGCCGATTGCGCAGGCGCCGCCAGCGTGGAATCGCTGCGCAAGCAGCTGGCGCGCCAGCAGGCGGCGGCCGCGTCCGTGCAGGTGGGCGTGCGCCAGGCGCTCGATGGCAAGGATGTGAACGGGGCGCAAAACGGCATCGCCCGGCTCGAAGCCATCGACCGCGAAGCACCGGAACTGGCGCAGCTGAAGGCCGACGTGCAAGCGCTGTCGGCGGCAGCAGCGCCCGCGCCCGTGGTCGCCCCGGCCGCGGCGCCGCTGGAAACGGCGCCGGTCCGCGCCGTGCCGACGGAGCCGGCCCCGGCGCGCATCGCCGAACGTCCGGCCGTGGCGGAGCGCCGCGTGCCGGAGACTGCGCCCGCGGACAATGGCGCGGCCATGCGCAACGAGATGGCGCAATCGTTCCTGCGCGATGCCGAGCGTTCCTTGAACGAAGGCAAGTTCGATGCGGCCAAGACTTACCTGGACAGCGCGCGCCGCGCCGATCCCGGCAATGCGCGCATCGACAGCCTGTCGCGCCGCATCCGCGATCGGGAACGGCAGGTGCTGCAGACGGAAACCACGATTAAATAGTTATTGGGAGTAAACATGATGAATCAAACCACCTTGCGCGCGGCTGCCGCGCTGACCATCGCGGCCATGCTGGCCGGCTGCGCCACGGCGCCAGTGAACCCGAACGGCGTGCGCCAGGATTATCCGCAAGGTCCGCAAGGTGGCCAGAACCCGCAGGCTGGCGCGGCGGACGAGGACCCGTGCAGCGTGGGCGCGACGGCGGCTGCCGGCGCGGCCGTGGGCGCCTTGCTCGGTGCCCTCGTCAGCGGCAAGAATGGCGCGCTGAAGGGCGCGGCCATCGGCGGCGGCCTGGCGGCGGCCGGCTGCCTGGCCATCAATGTCAATTCGCGCCAGACCAAGACGGCGGCGCAGGCGGACCGCGACTACATCCGCGCCCGCGGCGCGCTGCCGCGCGAGCCGCAGGTGGTGTCGTACACGCCGCAGCTGAGCGCCTCCACCGTCAAGCGCGGCCAGCCGTTCAAGGTCACGTCCGTCGTGGAACTGGTCAACGGCAGCGCGCAAAGCGTCAACGACGTGCGCGAAGAGCTGGTGGTGCTCGATCCGCAAGGCCAGCCGTTCAAGTCCGGCTCGAAAGCCTTGGCTAGCAGCAACAAGTCGGGCGGCCGCTTTGAAAACTCGTTCGAGCTGACCTTGCCGGCCGGCGTGTCGCAGGGCGTGTACGGCGTCAAGACGAACCTGTACGTGAACGGCAAGCTGTCCGCCACGCGCGACTTGCGTACGCAGCTGGTGATGCTGGACGACACCAGCGGCGCGGCGCAGCTGGCATTGCGGTAAATTGCAGGAGTATCAACATCTCATCGCGTCGTAGCGAGCGGCGATGATTTTTGGCCGGGAAGCGCAGCGCTACAGTAGCGTGAGCATCGCCGGCCGCAAAGCGCGCCGCGCAGCAGGCCGGGTGCGGTGTCAGCTACGCGCCGCCGGCGTAGCCGTGCTGGCGCCACGCTTCATACACGACGACGGCCACCGTATTCGACAGGTTCAGGCTGCGGTTGTCCGGGCGCATGGGCAGGCGGATGCGCTGTTCGGCAGGAAAGCCGTCGCGCAGGGCCGGATCGAGGCCTTTCGTCTCGGAACCGAATACGAACACGTCGCCGGGCAGGAAGGCCACGTCGCCGAACGGGCGCGAGCCGCGCGTGGTCATGGCGAACATGCGCGCCGGGTCCGGCTGCGTGTCGGCCAGGAAGGCGGCCCAGTTCTTGTGCACCTTCATGCTGGCGTAGTCGTGGTAATCGAGGCCGGCGCGCTTCATCTTGGCATCGTCGAGCGGGAAGCCCAGCGGTTCGACCAGGTGCAGCTGCGCGCCCGTGTTCGCGCACAGGCGGATGACGTTGCCCGTATTGGGCGGGATTTCAGGTTCTACCAAGACGACGTGAAACAAAATGCTCTCCTTATATATGTCAGTAATCTAATCTGTCGGTAAGCTGGCGAGGCGGCGTGCGCGCCGCCACCAATATGCTGACCCTGGCCGCGCCGGCGCTCTTGCAGGCCGCCGCCAGCGCGTGGACCGTGTGGCCGCTGCTCATCACGTCGTCGACGATGCCCACGTGGCAGCCGGGCAGCAGCGGCGCATGCTCTGGCGCGATGGCAAACGCCTGCGCCAGGTTGGCTTGCCGTTCCTGCGGCGCGACGCTGCTTTGCGCCCGCGTCTCGCGCACGCGCAGCGCCAGTCGGGGCTGCAAGGGCACGTCCAGCAGGCGCGCCAGCGGGCGGGCAATCTCCAGCGCCTGATTAAAACCCCGTTCGGCCAGCCGGGCCGGGCCCAGCGGCACGGGACACAGCAGTTGCGGCGCATCCCACCCTTGTTGTTGCTGAATGGCAACATGCAGCAGTTCTGCCAGCAGGGGCGCCAGCGCCAGGCGCGCGCCGAATTTCAGCTGCAGCAGCAACTGGTCGACGGGCGCCGCATAATCAAACCCCGTGACGGTGGCGTCATACGCGGGCCGCCGGCGCAGGCAGCGTCCGCACAGCAGCGCCACCTCCGTGTCGGCGAGCGGATTGGCGCACTGGCGGCAGCGCCCACGCCGGTGTCCCAGGTATTGCGCGCGGCAGGGCGGGCACAGCACTTCCGGGCAGCCCATGCCGCACAGCGCGCATTGCGCCGGCAGCACGGCCGCGCCCAGCCACTGGCGCAGCGACTGCCAGGCGGCGTCAAGGCGGTGTCGGGTGGCGGTCCGCATCGCGATGGCGTCGTTCCATGTACACTGCCGACATTATCTCACCTCACCGGTTTCAACATGCCAGTTCCCACCACTCCGCCCAAAATGAGTGCGCCCATCGATGCGGTGCAAGTACGCGATTTCTTTTCCCGTCCCGCGCGCGTCGCGCCGTCGGACTTCCTGCGCCGCGAAGTGTCGGCACGCATGCACGAACGCCTGGAGCTGGTGAAGATCACGCCGCGCCGGGTGCTCGACGCGGGCTGCGGCCCCGGCGCGGACCTGGCGCAGCTGCAAAAGGATTATCCCGCCGCGCAGATTATCGGTCTCGACGCAGCGCAAGCGATGATGCAGGCGGCGCGCGCGCCGGCGTCGAAACTGGCCAGCCTGAACCAGTTCCTCAGCAAATTATTGCCGGCCAAGACAGGCGTGGATTTGTTGTGCGGCGACCTGGGCGACCTGCCGCTGGCGCAGAGCAGCATCGACCTCGTGTGGTCGAACCTGGCCCTGCACTGGCATGCCCAGCCCGACCGCGTATTTGCCGAATGGCGGCGCGCGCTGCGCCTGGACGGCTTGCTGATGTTTTCCTGCTTCGGTCCCGACACCTTCCGCGAAGTGCGCGACGCCTTTGCCGAGGCGGACCTGTACCCGCACGCCCTGCCTTTCGTGGACATGCACGACTTTGGCGACATGCTGGTCGAGACGGGCTTTTCCACGCCCGTGCTGGACATGGAAATCATCACGGTCACGTATGACACGGCGGAAAAGCTGCTGGCGGACGTGCGCGCCTTCGGCGGCAACCCCCTGACGACGCGCCGGCGTGGCTTGATGGGCAAGGCGGCATGGCAGCGCATGCTGGCCGCGCTGGAAAAGATGCGCCGCCCCGACGGCAAGCTGGGCCTGAGTTTCGAAATCATTTATGGGCACGCCTTCCGTCCGGCGCCGCGCGTGACGCGCGATGGCGAGGCCATCATCCGCTTCGACCTGCCGCGCAAGCCCAGATAAAAGCCGCGCAACAGCGGCAAAAAAGCCGAAAGAAACCGACACTTGGTCGCCATGCGCATGTTGATGTTGCAGCAAGCGTTGCAAAGCGCACGGCGGCCAGGGGAAGGGCGCGCACAATGCCGATTATTGCTTGATGGATTCAAGTTTACTTGATTATAATCGTTGATTGTTTTGTCAGCTTGTTAATTATAAAAAACAAGGGCTGCATACAAAATAAAAAAAACAAAGCAAGACTTATTGGAAGTTACTGCATTAGTATAGTAACCATCTTCCACCCGGGGCCATTTCGCCGTGGGGAAGAAAAACAGGGTTCCAGCATGGTTGGGCGCCGCCGTTTTTGGCGCGGCAGCCAGCATGGAATTCGCTGGTGCTTGACGCCCGTGGCCATGTTTTGGCCGCGGTGCTTTCATGGAGGAGCGGCAGCGGTCCAGTACGGAGAAGTCCGCAGCCGTTTAAAATATCATTATTTTTGGGTGGTTGGGGAAAACATGACACATGCAAAGCGACTTCAATCGTTGCTGCTCGGGCTGTCTTTGACAGCGTTTGGCATCGGGCGATGGGCCACGGCGGCACCGGCTGCCAGCACCTATCCCGGCACCGGCGGTCCCGTACCGCTGGAAATGAATCTGCAGCCGCCGGCGACACAGATCGCCCATGAAATCTACGATTTGCACACCCTGATGATGATCATCTGCCTGGTGATCTTCGTGGCCGTGTTCGGCGTCATGTTCTATTCCATCTTGAAGCACCGCAAGTCCCTGGGCCACAAACCGGCTACCTTCCACGAAAGCACCACCGTCGAGATCGCCTGGACCGTCGTGCCTTTCGTGATCGTCATCTGCATGGCCCTGCCTGCCACGCGCACCGTGGTCGGCATGAAGGATACGTCGAACGCCGACATCACCATCAAGGCCACCGGCATGCAGTGGAAGTGGGGCTATGACTACCTGAAAGGCGAGGGCGAAGGCATTTCCTTCCTCTCCAACCTGGCCACGCCGCGCTCGCAAGTGGGCGCGCCCGGCATGCCGCCGACGGAAAAACGCGGTGAAAACTACCTGATCGAAGTCGATAACGAAGTCGTCGTGCCGGTCAATAAAAAGATCCGCATGGTGCTGACGGCCAATGACGTCATCCACGCCTGGTCCGTGCCCGCCTTCGGCGTGAAGCAGGATGCGATTCCCGGTTTCGTGCGCGACACCTGGTTCAAGGCCGACCATATCGGCACCTTCCGCGGCAATTGCGCCGAACTGTGCGGCAAGGAACACGCCTTCATGCCCATCGTCGTCAAGGTCGTCTCCGCCGATGATTACAAGGCCTGGGTTGATGTCAAACAAAAGGAAATGGCCGCATTGGCTGATGATCCAAGCAAGGTGTGGACCATCGACGAGCTGAAGGTCAAGGGCGAGAAAGTGTATGCGGCCAACTGCGTCGTCTGCCACCAGGCGACGGGCAAGGGCGTGCCAGGGGCGTTCGCCGCGCTGGACGGCTCTGCCGTGGTGAATGGTCCGAAGGCGGCACAGATCCATGTCTTGTTGAACGGACAAAAGAGCGGCAAGTTCCCCGCTGAAATGCCGGCGTGGAAACAGCTGTCCGACACGGAAATCGCCGCAGTGATCACTTACACGCGCAATTCGTGGTCGAACAAGGCCGAAGAGAACATCGTTCAACCAGCCGAAATCGTGGCTGCACGCAAGTAATTAGGAGCCGTACATGAGCACTAGCACTAGCACCTTGGACCACGCCGGTCACGATCACGACCACGCCCACGACCACCCGACAGGCCTGCGCCGCTGGCTGTTTGCCACCAACCACAAGGATATCGGCACCCTGTACCTGTGGTTCTCGTTCATCATGCTGCTGTCGGGCGGCGTGCTGGCCCTGATGATACGCACGGAACTGTTCCATCCCGGCCTGCAATTCTTCCACCCAGAATTTTTTAATCAACTGACCACCATGCACGGCCTGGTGATGGTGTTCGGCGCCATCATGCCGGCCTTCGTCGGCTATGCCAACTGGATGATCCCGCTGCAGGTGGGCGCCTCCGACATGGCATTTGCGCGCATGAACAACTTTTCGTTCTGGCTGCTGCCGCCGGCCGCCATCCTGCTGGCCACGTCCTTCCTCGTGCCCGGTGGCGCCACGGCCGCCGGCTGGACCCTGTACGCGCCGCTGTCGACGCAGATGGGCCCCGGCATGGACATGGCGATCTTCGCCATGCACCTGATGGGCGCCTCGTCCATCATGGGCTCGATCAACATCATCGTCACCATCCTCAACATGCGCGCGCCCGGCATGACCCTGATGAAGATGCCGATGTTCTGCTGGACCTGGCTCATTACCGCATATCTGTTGATCGCCGTCATGCCGGTGCTCGCTGGCGCCATTACCATGACCCTGACGGACCGCCATTTCGGCACGTCCTTCTTCAATGCGGCTGGCGGCGGCGACCCCGTCATGTACCAGCACATCTTCTGGTTCTTCGGCCACCCCGAGGTCTACATCATGATCTTGCCGGCCTTCGGCATCGTCTCGCAGATCCTGCCCGCCTTTGCCCGCAAGCCCCTGTTCGGCTATGCCTCGATGGTGTATGCCACGGCGTCCATCGCCATCCTGTCCTTCATCGTCTGGGCGCACCACATGTTTACCACCGGCATGCCGGTGACGAGCCAGCTGTTCTTCATGTACGCGACCATGCTGATCGCCGTGCCGACGGGCGTGAAAGTGTTCAACTGGATCGCCACCATGTGGAAGGGCTCCATGACGTTCGAGACGCCGATGCTGTTCTCGGTGGGCTTCATCTTCGTCTTCACCATGGGTGGTTTTACCGGCCTGATCCTGGCCGTCACGCCGATCGACATCCAGCTGCAGGATACGTATTACGTGGTGGCGCACTTCCACTATGTGCTGGTGGCCGGTTCGCTGTTCGCCCTGTTTGCCGGCTTCTACTACTGGTCGCCGAAATGGACGGGCCATATGTACAACGAGACGCGCGGCAAGATCCACTTCTGGCTGTCCCTGATCACCTTCAACGTGACCTTCTTCCCCATGCACTTCCTGGGCCTGGCCGGCATGCCGCGCCGCTACGCCGACTATCCGGCGCAGTTCACGGACTTCAACATGATCGCTTCCATCGGCGCCTTCGGTTTCGGCCTGATGCAGGTGTACTTCCTGTTCTTCGTAGTCTTGCCGACCATCCGCGGCGGCAAGGCGGCCCCGGCGAAGCCCTGGGAAGGCGCGGAAGGCCTGGAATGGACCGTGCCGAGCCCGGCCCCGTTCCACACGTTTGAAACGCCGCCGACCGTGAAATGAGGTATCCCGGGCCGGCGCGTGCTCCGGCCCGTCTTGAATAAAGTGCCTGCCATGACCGAACGTAAGAAACCGAACAACCTGCGTACCGGGCTGATACTGGCCGCCCTGGCGGCCTTCTTCTTCCTGTCCGTGTTCGCCAAGCGGCTGTGGCTGTCGTGACGACGCCCCACCAACAGGAAACGCGCGGCCTGAACCGCAAGATGCTGGGCAAGCTGCTCGTCATTGCCGTGCTGATGTTCGGCTTTGGCTACGCCCTGATTCCCGTCTACAAGCAGATTTGCGAAGTGATGGGCATCAACGTGCTGACGCAGAAGGATGGCACGGTAGCCTACGACAACAATACCCAGGTCGACACGACGCGCAGCATCACCGTCGAATTCGACGGCAATGCGCAGGGGCCGTGGCGCTTCCGTCCCACCGTATCGAGCATGCAGGTGCATCCGGGCGAGCTGGTCACCGTCATGTACGAAGTGGTCAACACGCAAAACCGCGTGGTGAACGCGCAAGCCATTCCCAGTTACGCACCGCAGAGTGCGACGCCGCATTTCAAGAAAGTCGAGTGTTTCTGCTTCAAGCAGCAGACCTTGAAGGCGCACGAGGCGCGGCAGATGCCGGTGGTGTTCTTCCTCGATCCGGCCCTGCCGAAAGAGGTGAAAACCATCACCCTGTCGTACACGTTTTTCGAGATTGCCGGTCTGAGCCAGGCTCAAACCCCGGCCGTCCAATAGGAGGGCACCATGGGCGAATCCAAGCAGCCTGAAAAAGCGTCGTTCCTGTATTCGCTGCGGGCCGTCGTCTGGTCGTTTACGGGCTTGCGCCGCAAGAGCGATTTCGACACGGATTCGGCCAAGCTCAATCCCGTGCACATCGTCATCGCCGGCTTGCTGGTGGTCGCTTGCCTGATCGGCATCCTGTTGTCCCTGGTCAAATTCGCTGTCTCATGAGTTTTTGCTGCATCGATATCTATAACGTATAAAAACCACCCTACAAGTTTTTTGAGGAGATGATGATGAGTTCCAACCACGCCGCCGCACCCTATTACTTTGTGCCGGGGCCGTCGCGCTGGCCCCTGCTGGGCGGCGCCAGCCTGCTGCTGACCATGGTCGGCGCGTCCGCCTGGGTCAACGACGTCTCCTGGGGACCGTACGCGAACTTCATCGGCATCGCCGGCATCCTGCTGGTGCTGTACTTCTGGTTCGGCGACGCCATCGGCGAGTCGGAACAGGGCCTGTACAGCGAGCGCATCGATCACTCCTTCCGCTGGAGCATGAGCTGGTTCATCTTTTCGGAAGTCATGTTCTTCGCTGCCTTCTTCGGCGCCCTGTTCTATGCGCGCAGCATCTCGATGCCGTGGCTGGCCGACCTCGACCACAAGGTCATCTGGCCCGATTTCGCCGCCCACTGGGGCAATACGGGCCCGGCCGGCACGGTGCAGGAATTCACCACCATGACGCCGTTCTGGATTCCGACCATCAATACGGCCCTGCTGCTGACGTCGGGCGTCACCCTGACCATCTCGCACCACGCGCTGCGTGCCGGCCACCGCGCCATGACGGCCCTGTTCCTGTTCGCCACCATCGTGCTGGGCGCCATCTTCATGGGCTTCCAGGTCTACGAATACATTCATGCCTACAGCGAACTGAACTTGAAATTGACGTCCGGCATCTACGGCGCCACCTTCTTCATGCTGACGGGCTTCCACGGTTTCCACGTGACCCTGGGCGCCATCATGCTGTCCGTCATCCTGTACCGCGTCCTGAAAGGCCACTTCACGCCCGAGCACCACTTCGGCTTCGAAGGCGCCGCCTGGTACTGGCACTTTGTCGACGTCGTGTGGCTGGGCCTGTACGTCGTCGTGTATTGGTTATAATGGCGGGGCAGGGCGCGCGTGCTTGACGCGTGCGCCGGCACCATAAAAAAAGCCGTACCGGGACATCCTGGGTACGGCTTTTTTCTTAGCGTGAAGATTTTGCCAATCAGGCAATGTCGGGTGTTAATGAATTCCAGTGGGCTGAATATAGCCAAGCTTGTGCGCCAGCAGGATCAGCAAAAACAGGGTGATCGACAAGCCCACGCGCAGGGCCAGCGCCTGCACGGTGCGGTTGCTCTTGCCCTTGTCGCGCATGAGGAAGAACAGGGCCGAGCCCAGGCTGCCCAGGATCAGGATGAAGGCGATGGCAACGAGGATTTTCATGGATGGTAGCGCCAGGCTTGAGGAGGTTTCATTGTAATGCGTATCCGCTTCCATTTTAGATGGATTCCGTTTGTTGTAATGCTGCTACTGGTGGCGCTGGGGATTTCTTTGGCGCAATGGCAGCAGCGCCGCGGCGATGAAAAAATCGCCCGCGCCGCCCGGCTGGCGGCAGGCAATGAGGCCGCGCCCCTGGCCTTGACGGCTGAGCCCCTGCTGCCGGCCGATGCGCAAGCCATCGAATATCGCCGCGTCACCGTCACGGGCCATTTCGTGCCCGCCTGGACCGTGTACCTGGACAACCGCCCCTACCAGGGCCAGGCGGGTTTCCACGTGCTCACGCCGTTCCAGATCGACGGCTCGCCCATGCACGTGCTGGTGGCGCAGGGCTGGTTGCCGCGCAACAATGCCGAGCGCACGCGCATCCCCGATTACGCCACGCCGGCCGGCACCGTCACCATCACCGGCATCGCGCGCCTGAATGCGGGCCATGTGATGGAACTGGGCACGGCGCCGCCCCTGGCGCCGCACGCCATCGTGCAAAATGCCGATATCGTCCAGCTGGCCACGGCCAGCGGCCTGGCACTGCAACCCCTGCTCATCGAACAAACAGTTGATCCAGTCGATGCGGCAGCCACGGCGCCAGCGTCCGGCCAGCTTCCCGTGCGCGACTGGCCGGCGCCCGACCTGGGGGCCGACAAGCACCGCGGCTATGCATTCCAGTGGTATGCACTGGCACTGATGGCTTTTTTATTTTTTGTCTTTACAGGATTTCGACGTGCAAACAAACAACCCTGAAGCAATGCAAGACAGCACCGGCAAACAGACGCAGAACAGCGGACGCTGGAAACTGCTGGCCGTCGTGACCGTGTGCGCCTTTCCCATCATCGCCTCGTATTTCACGTATTACATCATCAAGCCCACGGGCCGCAACAATTACGGCGCCCTCATCGACCCCCGTTTGCACCCGATTCCCGAAGAGCAATTGCACGTGACGCAACTGGACGGCAAGGCGTCGCCGCTGGCGCAATTCAAGGGCAAGTGGGTGCTGCTGCAGACGGGGCCGGCCGATTGCCAGGAAGCGTGTAAGAAAAGCCTGTTTGAAATGCAACAGTTGCGCTTGATGCAGGGCAAGGAACGCGAACGCATCGAGCGCGTCTGGCTGGTGACGGATGCGCAGCCGCTCGACACCTTGGTGATGCGCGAATTCGACGGCACCAGCATGCTGCGCGTGAATGGCGACGCCCTGAAGGCATGGCTGCCCGTGGAGCCGGGCGGCAAGGCCGACGACCACCTGTACCTGATCGATCCGCTGGGCAACCTGATGATGCGCTTCCCGAAAGACGCGGACCCGAGCAAGGTCAAGAAAGACATCGCCAAGCTGCTCAAAGCTTCGGCGATCGGTTGAGGAGCACGCATGCCGACGATGCACCTTTCCGCGCTGGCCCAGCTGGGTTTGACGGGCTTGCTGGTGGCGCTGCTGCCCTTGACCATGGTCTGGGTGTCCGCGGACGCCAATAAGTACCGCAAGCTCGTGTGGATCGCCGTCTTTTTGACGGTGGACCTGATCATGTTCGGCGGCTTCACGCGCCTGTCCGATTCCGGCCTGGGCTGCCCTGACTGGCCCGGTTGTTATGGTTCTGCCAATCCTTTCCTTGCGCACGAGCACATCGTGGCGGCCGAGACCATGATGCCGACGGGCCCCGTCACGGTGGTGAAGGCGTGGATCGAGATGACGCACCGCTACCTGGCCATGGCCATCGGCGTCTTGATCGTGGCGATGATGGTGCAGGCGTGGCGCCAGTGGCGCAAACATCGCCGCGAGGAGTTTGCTCCCGCGTTGCCGACGGCGCTGTTCCTGTTCGTCTGCCTGCAGGGCGCGTTCGGCGCCTGGACCGTCACCCTGAAGCTGCAGCCGGTGATCGTCACCATCCACTTGCTGCTGGGCATGGGCTTGCTGGCCATGCTGACGTGGCTGGGCGGACGCCAGGATAACGCCGTCTCTCCCCTGCAACGCGCCGATGCGGCCGCGTCCGTGCTGCGTCCCGTGCGCGCGCTGGCCGTCCTGTCGCTCGTGCTGCTGACAGTGCAGATCGCGCTGGGCGGCTGGGTGAGCACCAACTACGCCACCCTGGCCTGCACGGATTTCCCCCTGTGCGGCGGGAAAGTCATTCCGGAAATGGATTTCGAGCATGGTTTCCACCTGTGGCGCGAACTGGGCAAGACGGCCGCCGGCCATTACCTGCCGTTTTCCGCGCTGACGGCCATCCACTGGGTGCACCGTAACTTCGCCTTCGTCGTGCTGGCCGGCGTCGGCTACACGGTGTGGCGCGCGTGGAAACTGCCATCCCTGCGCGGCACGGCGCGGTGGATTGCCGTGGTGCTGGCCCTGCAGGCGGCCACGGGCCTCGCGACGATTTACCTGAGCTGGCCATTGTCGATTGCCGTCCTGCATAACGGCGGGGCGGCGCTGCTCGTGTTGTTGCTGACCATGTTAAACTACAAGGCTAAATTCCAACTCGATGTAGCGCGGACACCTGCCTCCGCCGCCGCGCCAGTGCCCACGGCACCAGCCAGTTCTTCCCGTATCGCATAAATGACTACTCAGACACTCAGCCGTAAACCTACCCCCCGCATCGCCCAGTATTGGGCGCTGACCAAGCCCCGCGTGACGCAGCTGGCCGTGTTTTGCGCCGTCATCGGCATGTTCCTGGCCAGCGAGGAGTTGCCTGACTGGCACGCGGTGGTGTTCGGCACTGTCGGCATCTGGCTGCTGGCCGGCGCCGCCTTTGCCGTCAACTGCCTGGCCGAGCGCGAAATCGATGCGCGCATGGCCCGCACGGCGCGCCGCCCCATGGCCATGGGCGACATCACGGTGAAACAGACGGTGGTGTTCGCGCTGCTCATCGGCGGCCTGGGCATGGCGATCCTGTACCACCTCGTCAATCCGCTGACCATGTGGCTGACCTTTGTCACCTTCGTCGGCTACGCCCTGATCTACACCATGGTGCTCAAACCGGCCACGCCGCAAAATATCGTCATCGGCGGCCTGTCCGGCGCCATGCCGCCCGCGCTGGGCTGGGCCGCCGTCGCCAACGACGTGCCGATGCAGGCCTGGCTGCTGGTCCTGATCATTTTCGTCTGGACGCCGCCGCACTTCTGGGCGCTGGCCATGTACCGCCGCGACGATTACGCGCGCTCGGGCCTGCCCATGCTGCCCGTCACGCACGGCATGCAATTCACGCAATTCCACGTCTGGCTGTATTCGATCGCGCTGGCCGCCACCACCTTGCTGCCGTACGCCGTGCGCATGAGCGGCCTGATCTACCTGGTCTCGGCCGTCGTGCTCAATGCCGGCTTCCTGTATTACGCGTGGAAGATGTACCGCCACTACACGGACTTGATCGCGCGCAAGGCATTTACGTTTTCCATCATTTACCTGGCCCTGCTGTTCGCGGCATTGCTGGTCGACCACTACATTCCCCTCGGATCATGAAAAAAACCCTGACCCTGTTGCTGGCGGCCGCGCTGGTCGCCGTCCTGGCCGGCTGCGGCAAACCTGCCGCGCCCAAGCTGGAATTCAAGAACACGGACGTGACGGGCCTGGGCTACGCGCGCGAGTTTGCCCTGACGGACCATACGGGCCATCCGCGCACCCTGGCCGACTACAAGGGCAAGCTGGTGCTGATGTTCTTCGGCTACACGCAATGCCCGGACGTCTGTCCCACCACCATGGCCGACATGGCCCAGGTGATGCAGGAAATGGGGCCGCAGGCGGACCAGGTGCAGGTGCTGTTCGTCACCGTCGACCCGGAGCGCGACACGCAGGAGCTGCTGGCGCAATACGTGCCCGCCTTCGACAAGCGTTTCGTGGGCCTGTATGGCAGCCTGGATCAGACGGCCAAGGTGGCCAAGGAATTCAAGGTGTATTACGCCAAGGTCGAGGGCGAGACGGACAGCAGCTACACGGTGGACCACACGGCCGGCACCTATGTGTTCGACCGCGACGGCAAGATCCGCCTGTTCGTGCGCCACGGCGAAAAACCGGCCACCATCGCGCACGATCTTAAACTTCTGCTATCCTGACCCGGTCGCGCCCGCGGGGCGCCATCTTCAGGATCAGCGGTACATGGAAAAACGTTTCGAGCCTTACGCCCGCCTGGCGGCCATCATTTTTCTCCTGATCGGCTGCTTCTTCGTCCTGCGGCCTTTCCTTGCCGCCATGCTGTTTGCCGCCTGCGTGGGCATTTCCAGCTGGCCCCTGTACATCCTCCTGCTCGAACGCCTGAAGGGCCGCCGCAACTGGGCGGCCGCCATCATGACCCTGTCCCTGATCCTGGTCATCGTCCTGCCCCTGGCCCTCGTCACCTACAACCTGGCCGACAACGTGTCGCGCATCTACGAGCAGATCCGCGCCGCGCTGGAAGCGGGCGGCCTGCATCCGCCCGCCTGGCTGGCCAGCATTCCCGTCGTGGGCGAAACCATCGATGGCTACGTGCGGCGCCTGCTGGACGACCGTGAGGAGTTATTGAATTTAGGCAAGACGATGCTGGAGCCGGCGCGCCATTTCCTCGCCTCGGGCGGCATCGTGCTGGGCACGGGCCTGGCGCAGACCAGTCTGGCCGTGTTCGTCAGCTTCTTCCTCTACCGCGACGGCCAGCAGCTGAGTCGCGTGCTGATGACGGGCGCCGGGCGCATCATCGGCGACAGCGCGCCGGGCGTGGCGCTGACCATCAGCCGCACCGTGCGCGGCGTCATGTACGGCTTGCTGGGCACGGCGCTGGCGCAGGCGCTGGTAGCCGTGGTGGGCTTCCTGATCGCCGGCGTGCCGGCCGTGGCGCTGCTGGGCGTGGCCACCTTCCTCTTTTCGCTGATCCCCGTGGGCCCGCCCCTGATCTGGGGCGGCGCCGCCATCTGGCTGTTTTCCGACGGCCAGACGGGCTGGGGCATTTTCATGCTGGTGTGGGGCGCGCTGCTGATCAGCGGCGTGGATAACGTCGTCAAGCCCATGCTGATCAGCCGCGGCAGCAGCCTGCCGTTCCTGCTGGTGCTGCTCGGTGTGCTGGGCGGCGTGCTGGCCTTCGGCTTCGTCGGCATCTTTATCGGGCCGACCCTGCTGGCGGTGCTGTACAGCCTGCTGCAAACGTGGACGGTGGGCGAGACCACCGTGCCGCAGGGCAAAGATACGCTGACCTTGAAGAAAGACTAATCACGTAGATCGGCATCGAGATCGCGTTCCTGCTTGGGGATCACCTTGATGAGCACGATGCGGGGGCCGTTCATCTTCTTGACGACGATGTCGAAGTCGACGAAGGTGATGCGCTGGCCCTGCTTGGGAATGTCGCCCAGCTTGACCATGATCAAGCCGCCCACGGATTCCACGTCGTCCAGCCCCAGTTCCTCGTTTTCGATATCGATGCCGAGGATGCGTTCGAGCGAGAAGATGGGCAGGCTGGCCTTGCCGATCAGGGTGCCGTCGCTCTGCTTGAGCCAGTCGTTTTCATTGCGGCGGAATTCGTCGCGGATTTCGCCGACCATGGCGCCGAGCAAGTTATCCAGGGTGATGAAGCCCAGCGGGCGCTTGCCCTTTTCGCCGATCAGGGCGAAGTGGGGCGCGCCGTCGCGAAAGCGCCGGAACAGTTCCAGCGCGGGCGTGCGCGCGGAAATGATGTCCACGGGACGCAGGAAGGGCGTGAGCGAGGTGATGGGCTTGCCCGCCTGCTGGGCAAAGAACAGGTCCTTCAGGTGCACCACGCCCAGCACGTCGTCGCCGTTGGTGTCGAAATACGGGTAGCGGCTGAAACGGTTGCGCAGCACCGTGTCGAGGTTTTCTTCCAGCGTGCTGGACGCATGCAGGGCGATCACTTCATTGATCGGGCGCATCAGGTCCGACACCGTCATCTGTTCGAAATCAAGCGACTGGGCCAGGATGTTGCGCTCATCGCGCGTAAACTTTTCGCCGGGCTGGCTGGTGCGCAGGATCAGTTTCAGTTCTTCGGACGAATAATGGGCATCGTGGCCGCCCTTGCCGGACAGGCCCGCCAGGCGCAGCACCCAGTTGGCGCTGGCGTTGAGCAGGTAGATGGCCGGGTACATGGTCCAGTAAAAGCCGTACAGGGGAATCGCGCTCCACAGGCCGACGGCTTCCGGGTTGCGGATGGCCATCGATTTGGGCGCCAGTTCGCCGACGACGATGTGCAGGAAGGAAATGACGCTGAAGGCGACGACGAAGGACACGCCGTGGATCAGCTCTTGCGAGGTGATGCCGACGGCGCCGAACAGCGGCTCGAGCAGTCCGGCAAACGCCGGTTCGCCGACCCAGCCCAGGCCCAACGACGCCAGGGTGATGCCCAGCTGGCAGGCGGACAGGTAGGCGTCCAGCTGGCCATGCACCTTGGCCAGGATGCGGCCCCGCAGCCCTTGCGTCTTGGCGATGGCGCGGATGCGCGTGCGCCGCAAGGTGACGATGCCAAACTCGGCGGCAACAAAAAAACCGTTCAGCGCGACCAGGAAGAGGGCGAGCAGGACTAGCAAGACATTGTGCATGGGGGCGCAAAAGATGGGCTGTAAAAACGACATCTTAAACGACGAAGGCCGGCATAGCCTAATTTAGCCGCGCGCGCCGCCCGTGCAGGCGGGCGCGCGCGGCCGGATTTTCCCGCTATTTCAGCCTTTGGCCGCCGTTTGCGGCCCGCCGCGCATGGCAAACACCATGGCGGCCGAGACCACCGCCGGGATGGCGACGACGAGGAAGATCGTGCTGTTGGGCCAGTTCAGGCGTATCAGCTCGCCACCGAGCACGGGGCCGATGATGGAGCCGATGCGGCCCACGCCCAGGCTCCAGCCTATGCCCGTCGAGCGCAGGGTGGTGGGGTAGTAGCTGGCCGCCAGGGCATTGACGGCCGGCTGGCCGCCCACCACGCAGAAACCGGCGATGAAGATGGTGATGAAGAGGAAGGCCAGCGACACGTCGGGACGGCCGATCAGGGCAATGGCCACGGCGGCGACCAGGAAGCACGGCAGTAGGATGCGGCGGAAGCTGGAGCGGTCGATCAGCTGGCCCATGACGAGGGTGCCGATGGTGCCGCCCACTTGCAGGGCCGTGCCGGCCAGCACGGCGTTGGCCGTCGACAGGCCCGCTTCCTTGGCAATCGTCGGCAGCCAGTTGGACAGGAAATACAGGTTCAGCAAGTTCATGAAGTTGATGACCCACAACAAAATCGTCATCTTGGCGCGGCCGCCCGTAAACAATTGCAGCACGGGCGCGCCCTTGTGTTCCTTTTCATGCACGACGTAGTGCGTGTCGGCCGTGATGTTGACGGTGGGATCGATGCGTTTGAGCCACTGGGCAACTTTCTCCAGCTTGCGTTGCTTGAGTACCAGGAATTGCATGGATTCCGGCAGCAGGAAGAACATCAGCACGCCGATCACCAGCGGCACCATGCCGCCCACGTAAAACACGGATTGCCAGCCGAAGGCGGGAATCAGCGCGGCCGACAACAAGCCACCGAGCACGGCGCCCAGGGTAAAGCCGCAGGACACCAGCATCATCAGGGTGACTTTCTTGCGCAGGGGGCTGTATTCGCCCGCCAGCGCCATGGCGTTCGGCATCACGGCGCCCAGGCCCAGTCCGGTAATGAAGCGTATCAGCTGCAATTGTTCGATGCTCGTTGCCAGGGGCGTGACCAGCATGCACAGGGCGAAGAAGATGGTCGAGCCGATCAGCACGGGGCGGCGGCCGAACTTGTCGGCCGTGATGCTGAAGACGAGGGAGCCGACCAGCATGCCCAAGAGGCCCGCGCCGAACACGGGGCCCAGGTTGGCCTTGCTTACATGCCAGTCGGCAATGATGGCGGGCGCCACATAGCCCATCGCCTGCACGTCGAAGCCATCCATGATGACGCACAGCCCGCACAGGATCAGCATGCCGATCTGGAAGGAGCCGATCCGGTTGTTATTGATGAGATCGGGAATATCGATCGTCTTGCCTGCCGTGGACATGGTGCCGCTCCTGTCTTTTTATGGTGGTCGCCCCCTGCCGGCGAGGGAAGGGCGCGCGTTTGTCTCAGGCTTCATTACAATCGCTTTTGATTGATTATTCAAACGTTATTTTCGAATGGATTTATCAGCTTTCCTTGTGAATCTTCGGCGGGCCCTGGATGGCCGCCAGGATCACGTCCAGCGCCGGGTGCATGATCTTGCGCTCGTTCGAGATGACGTAAAACTGTTCGCGCAGGGATGAGGCGTCGCCCACCAGCACGGCGCCGAACTGCTCCTCGATGTCGGCCGCCAGGCTGGCCGGGGCGAAGAACAGGCCCAGGCCCTTGCGGCCGAAGGCGTTGAGCATGGCGTTGTCCTCGAATTCGCCCACCACGTCGGGGCGCACGCCTTGCTGCACCATCCATTCGTCGATGCGTCCGCGCAGGGCGTTATTGCGCGCCGGCAGCAAAAATGGCGCGCCGCTGAGGCGATGGGGGAAATCGTCGCGGTAGCGTTCGGCCAGCGCGGGGATGGCGAACAGCTTCATGGCGCTTTCTCCCCATAAATGGCTGGACACGCGCAGGCTGGCGCCGGCCGGCACGGCGCGGTCCGTCAAGACCAGGTCCAGCTTGTGCAGGGCCAGGTCGGCCAGCAGGGACTCGAATTCATCTTCCAGGCACACCAGTTTCACGGGCCGCTCCAGGCTGCGCGTGGCGTCGAGCATGCGGTAGGCCATCAGTTTCGGCAGGGAATCGGAAATGCCCACCGTCAGGCGCATCTTTTCCGCGTCGGCGTCGGCCAGCGCATCCTGCATCTGCTCGCCCAAGAGAAAAATCTGGTCGGCATAGCCGAGCGCCAGGCGGCCCGCTTCCGTCGGCACGAGGCGCCGTCCCTGCGGCTGCAGCAGCGACTTGCCCAGCTCCTTTTCCAGCAGGGCCAGCTGGGTGCTGATGGTTTGCACGGCCAGGCCCAGCCGTTCGGCCGCGCGCGTCACGCCGCCTTCCTTGGCGACGACCCAAAAAAAGTATAAATGGCGGTAATTGAAACCCGTGGTTTTCATCGCGACGTCCAATCTTCTGTTTTTACGAAGTAATGCTTCCATTATCTTCTATTTTTAAATGTGTCACACGTGCCTATACTCTCCTCCATTGAATTTGGATAAAGGGGAACTATCGATGAAACATTTCAGAGTGTCATTTTTAGTGACATTTATCTGCCTGGGCATTTCCGCCTGGTGGGGTTACACGCACGGTGGCGTGCAGACGATGCTGGCGGCGCTCGGCATCGCGGTGATCCTGGGCGTGATGGAAGTGTCGCTGTCCTTCGACAACGCGGTGGTCAACGCCTCGGTGCTGAAGAACTGGGACAAGTTCTGGCAGGGTCTGTTCCTCGGCGTGGGCATCATCATTGCCGTCTTCGGCATGCGACTGGTGTTTCCGCTGGTCATCGTGGCGCAAGCGGCGGACCTGGGACTGATGGAAGTGTGGAATCTGGCGCTGAGCAATCCGGAACAGTATTCGATGCACCTGACGAACCACCACGCGGAAGTGGCGGCCTTCGGCGGCATCTTCCTGCTGCTGGTGTTCCTGAACTTCCTGCTGGACTCGGAGAAGGAAACGCACTGGCTGGGCCGCATTGAAGAAAAGCTGGGCGCGCTGGGCAAGATCTCGTCGATTTCCGTGATGATCGCCCTGGGCACCCTGATGGCCAGCCTGAGCATGATCGCCGAAGGCCAGAAACTGGTGGTGCTGACGGCCGGCCTGTGGGGCATCCTGACCTACGTGGGCGTCGATGTGGTCAGCGGCTTGCTGGAAGGCGATAACGGCGACGGCAACGTGGGCGACATCGTCAAGCGCGGCGGCATTGGCGGCTTCCTGTACCTGGAAGTGCTCGACGCCTCGTTCAGCTTTGACGGCGTGATCGGCGCGTTTGCCATCACCAAGGATGTCGTGATCATCATGCTGGGCCTGGCAATCGGCGCGATGTTCGTGCGCTCGATGACGGTGTTCCTGGTGCGCAAGGGCACGCTCGACGAGTTCGTTTATCTGGAGCACGGCGCGCACTATGCGATCGGTATCCTGGCCGTGATCATGCTGGTCAGCATGAAGTACCACATTCCCGAGATCTTCACGGGCTTGATCGGCGTGGCCTTCATTCTCGCCTCGCTGTGGTCGTCGATCCGCTACAAGCGCAGGATGGCCCTCGAGGAAGGCAAGACGGAAGCGCTGCCCGCCGTCAAGGCAACGGCAGCGTAAGGAATGCGCGGCAAACGACTGCACCCGTTTGCCGGCTAGTTGTAGCAAGCGTCGCCGCCGGCCTGGGGAGTCAGGCCGGTGGAGGACGCCAGGTGTTTGGTCATATACAACCCACTTAGGAGAAATACATCATGGCAATCAGTCTGCAAAAAGGCGGCAACGTCAACCTGAGCAAGGAAGCTCCCGGCATCTCGAAGATGATCATCGGCCTGGGCTGGGATGCCCGCGCCACCGATGGCGCCGCATTCGACATCGACGGTTCCGTCTTCCTGCTGAAGGCCGACGGCAAGGTTCGCGCCGACGTCGACATGATTTTCTACAACAACCTGAAGTCGAGCGACGGTTCCGTCACCCACTCGGGCGACAACACCACCGGCGCCGGCGATGGCGACGATGAAACCGTCGTTGTCGACCTGGCCATGGTGCCGGCCGACATCGACAAGATCGCCGTCTGCGTGACGATCCACGATGCCGAGGCGCGCAAGCAGAACTTTGGCATGGTATCGAAGGCGTATGTGCGCTGCGTCAATGCCAACGGCAACACGGAAATTGCCCGCTTCGACCTGTCGGAAGACGGTTCGGCGGAAACGGCCATGGTCTTCGGCGAAATCTACCGCAATGGCGGCGATTGGAAGTTCAAGGCCATCGGCCAGGGCTACAAAGGCGGTTTAGGTCCTTTGGCTGCCTCGTTCGGCGTCGGCGTATAAGTTGAAAATAATCAAGGCGGTCCGCAGCGCGGGCCGCCGCCATCACCATCATCGTTGAGGAAGGAACAGTCAGATGCCAGTTTTTACTATTACCGGGGATGTCGACCCGTTTCTGCATGTGTCGCTGGCCAAGGGCGAGAAGATTTATTGCGAATCCGATGCGATGGTGATGATGGAAACCAATCTTGAGCTGAAAGGCAAGATGACCGGCGGCATAGGTGCCGCGCTGATGCGCACCTTTGCCAACGGCGAATCGTTCTTTCAGCAGCATATCGAGGCCGTGCGGGGCGACGGCGACTGTCTGCTGTCGCCCACCTTGCCCGGCGCCATGCGGGTGCTCGAGGTTGGCGCCCAGCAATACATGATCAGCGACGGCGCCTTCGTGGCGGCCACGTCTGGCGTGGAATTGAAGGTGCGCACGCAAAGCCTTGGCAATGCGCTGTTTGCCCAGAGCGGTGGCTTTTTCATCACCGAGACGGCAGGCAGCGGCCAGTTGGCGGTGTCCGGTTTTGGCGCCATGTCGGAACTGGAAGTGACGCCCGGCAAGGACGTGGTGATCGACAATTCGCACGTCGTGTGCTGGGATAACCGCCTGCAATACGAAATTTCCATGACGACCGGCAGCAGCGGCGGCTTTCTGGGCAATCTGATCAATAGCCAGACGAGCGGCGAAGGCATGGTGCTGAAGTTTTCGGGCACGGGAAAAATTCTCGTGTGCTCGCGCAACCGCGCGGCCTTCCTCGCCTGGACCCAAAGCAAGCCGGCGTAATCAAGCAGTAACCAACCCAACAGGAGCTATGCGTATGTCTGTCAATTTGAGCAAGGGCCAGAAGATTTCTCTGGACAAGGAAGCTGGTACCACCCTGACCCGTATCACCATGGGCCTTGGCTGGGATGCGGCCAAGACCAAGGGTTTCCTCGGTTTTGGTTCGAAGACGGAAGCCGTCGACCTGGACGCCTCGTGCGTCATGTTCGATGACAACAAGGGCACGTCCGATATCGTCTGGTTCCGCCAGCTGAAAAGCAAGGACGGCAGCATCGTCCACACGGGCGACAACCGCACCGGCGCGGGCGATGGCGACGACGAACAGATCAATGTCGATCTGTCGAAAGTGCCGGCGCACGTGAAAAGCCTCGTCTTCACCGTCAACAGCTTTACTGGCCAGAACTTCTCGCAGGTGGAAAACGCCTATTGCCGCATCGTCAATGCGAGCAATAACCAGGAAGTCGCGCGTTTCAACCTGTCTGTGCAAGGTAGCCACACGGCACAGATCATGGCCAAGCTGTACCGCCATAACGGCGAATGGAAGATGCACGCCATCGGAGAAAACGGCAACGGTCGGACGTTTGATGACTTGATGCCCCAAATCTCAGTGCATCTATAAGGAGCAGTACGCAGCGGGCGGGGGACGGACCGGATACCGGCCCTTGTCCGCTGCTCTATTTTGAAGGAGAGTATGTCGTGATGCGATTGCTGATAGCCTTGCTACTTCCGTGTCTCACGTTTTTCATGCTGGGGCGCCCGCTGGCCGGTGCCGCCGCCTTGATCTTGCAGTGCACTGTGATCGGCTGGGCGCCGGCGGCCCTGTGGGCCCTGTACACGGTGAACCAGCATAAAACGGAGCAGGAACTGGAAGGTGCATTAAGCCGCAGCTACATGCGCAGGCGTAGTCGCTTGATTTAAGGTCGATTGATCTAAATCAGCCGGGCGCCAGGAATCCTTGCGCTAAAGCCCGCACGAGCGATCGTGCGGGCTTTTTTGTGCGCGTGCGACGCGCTACTCATCGCTTTTGGCGGGGCATATTGCCGCTTGTGCCACCTCTGGCGAGGACGTTTCCGCTGCCGCCAGCAGGGTTTCGACGGCGCTGGCGTCAACGCGCTTCATGTCTTTCGACCACGATACGACCAAGGCGAAAGACAGCAGCAGGCTGATCACGCCGATGACAAGCGAAAGACCGATGCCCCATTGCGACCACTTTCGTTGTACCTGGTTGAAGTGTTGAACACTTTGCCATTTTCCATTTTTCCAGGCCATCTCACGGCCCTTGATGCCCAGCCAGATGGCGACCCCGATGCCAACGTAGGGAATCAGCGCGAGCAAGCCTATCCACGTGCGGTTGCCGATCGCCCATATCCAGTTCAGCAGGAAGGCGCCCCAGCTCCAACCCGCCACACCGGCAGGCAGTGCCTCGGCGGCGTCGCTGCGCGCGCCACAGTTGGCGCAAAAGTGCGTCGTGCCTTCCGTTTGCTGCGTCCCGCATGCCGTGCAAAACATGGGCTATCCTTCACGATGAATGGTGAACAGGCGGCTGCGGTGCATGGGTTTATTTCCAGCAACAGCCGTATAGTGCATTCTTCTTCGTCGACGTCATGGCTGTCTTGATTACAATCAAGAGTTAACCTTGTCGGGCAGGCCGCTCACTTCTTGCAGCGTATCGGCACGTTCACGGAATTGCCGTCCGAACTCAGGTTGCGGTACTGCAAGTCTTCGCTTTCGATGGCGAAGCTGGGCGTGGCGTGCACGAAGCGCTGCTTGCAGACGGTGTCGTTGTTGATCAGTCCGCCTGACAGCATGTAGTCGCACAGGGCGAAGCGCGATTCCTCGTCGTCGAGGATCAGCACGCGCGCCGCGCTGTACAGGGCCGATTGCAGCACTTCCGGACTGCAGTTTTCCGGTCCCGTCAGTTTCAGGTGAGTCTTTGTCTGCGTGGCCAGGCGCTGCAGCTTGACGAGGGCGGCGCGCTCCTGCTTGCGGGCAAAGTTCACCTGCGCATCGTCGCTGGCCAGGCGCAGCGCCAGCGAGGCGATTTCATCGATGGAGATGTGCCAGGCAAAGCCTTCCAGCGTGGTGCGGATCTGGCCCGGCAGGGGATCGGCCGCGTCGACTTCGCAGCGGTACTGGCCCAGGTGGGGCCGGCACAGCACGGGGATGGCAAAGGCCGAGGTGCGCTTGCCCTTGACGAATTTCTGGCTCAGGTCGCCAAAGTTCTCGTGCGTGATGGTGTCGAAGCGGGCCTGGCCAAAGCCCATCTTGACGAGGTTTTCCTTGCGCTGGCGCGAAAACAGGGCGTCGACGGCGTCGTAGATATTCTTGTTGAAGATGCGGTCCAGCGCCTGGCGCTCGTCCGGCACCTTTTCAAACACGGCGCTGGAATTGGGCGCGTTGGCGTCGATGGAAATGAGGATGAAGGGCTTGCTGTCCAGGCGCGGCGGCACGGTGGCCATGTCATTGCCGTACAGCTGCGTCAGGGCCGCGTCCCACAGGGTTTCCACGCCCAGGTTGTCCGCCGCGCCGCCGTCGAACAGGTGCACGTAGGACGGCGATTCGCGCGATTCGGAACCGAGTTCCGGCACGAAACTGTTCTTCGGCCGGAAGCGTTCGAAGGTGACGGAATCGAACACCCCGGGAAAGGCGGCCGAGGTGGACACGGCCGTGGCCAGGCGGATATCCTGGATGGGCGAATGCAGGGTGTTATAAAAATACTCGTAAGAAAATACCACGCGCTTGCCGCCATCGGTGGCGTCCGTCGCATTGGCCAGGAAGATGGGGCCGTCGTGGGGCAAGTCTGCATAGGTTTTCTTGTCGTACAGCACGTCGTCCAGCACGTCGGACAGGAAGGAAGTGCGTGTCTTGTTGGTCAACAGCATCGTCGTCAGGTTGGCCGGCTTGAGGATGGTCTGGCCGAAGAAATCCGTTTTCAGCTTGCTGCGCAGCAAGGGCCAATCCGTCTGCCGGCCGTGCAGCGCATAGTAGCCGCCCGCGATGGCGCCGCCCGAGACGCCGGAGATGGCCGAGGCACCGCTGACGAGGCCGAACTGCTCCAGCTGTTCCAGCGAGGCGGCCGAGAAATTGGCCGCCCGGCTGCCGCCGCCGGACAGGGCGATGCCGATGAAATGCTCGCTGGGCATGGGGTTCTGGATGCGCGCCTTGGGCGCGTCGATGCGCAGGCGCGGTGATTCCTGCACGGTAAACGTGCGGTTTTCGACGCCCCGGTTGGGCTGCAGGGCCAGCACGGTGCAGCCGCCCAGCATGGCGGCACAGCACAGCAGGGCGGGCACGGCGTGGAAGATGCGTGATCGGTGTGTAGTCATTGTTTGGGAATACAGACACAAGGCGTGTGCGATTCTAGCAAAAACGCGTCATCTGCCCAGCTGGAATGCCAGGATGGCGGCGTTGTAGCCCGCGTGTACCAGCATGGGCGCCAGCAGCGATCCGCTGCGCTCGTAGGCCAGTCCCGTGCACAGGCCCAGCACGAAGACGGGCAGCATCGACGCAGGTGGATGCACGATGGCAAAGAAGGCGGCGGCGACGGTGATGGCTTGCCAGGCGGCCAGCGAACGGCGCAAGCCGCCCTGCAGCAGGCCGCGGAAGATGAATTCCTCGCACAGGGGCGCGGCCAGGACTGTCAGGCCCAGCAGCCACAGGCCGTTCCAGGGGCTGCCGGCCCAGGGCGGGGCGGCGGGCAGTTGCAGCAAGAGCGTGTAGCCGATGCCGAAGAGGGCCGTCACCGCCGTGCCCGCCGCGCCCCAGCGCCACGGCTGCCGTCCCTGGGCGATGCGCGGCACGCCGGCCGTCCTGCTGCGCCAGAATACCAGGCGCACCAGCGCATACGTGAGCGCGCCGGCGCCGCCAAAGGCGATGGCTATTTGCCCCAGCGGCGAGGCCACGTTGCCCTTGAGCAGGAGCAAGGCCAGGGTTTGCAGGGTGAAAAACAGCATGGCGGCGATCAGGCCATCCGAGGCGGAAACCCTGGCCGGCGGCGAGGCGGCCGGATCGAGCAGATACGGCATCTCGTCGCGCGCCTTTTGCCACAGGGCCGCGGCCAGCGCCGCCGTCAGCACGACGAACACCAGCTGCTGCGCCAGGCTGCCGGCCGCCAGCGCCGCGATGTACAGGCTGGTGAGCAGCAGATACAGATACATGTAGGTGGGGTGCACCTTTGCCGTCGCCTCGGTGGCCAGCGGGTCGCTGGCAAACACGCCCAGCGCCACGGCGATGATCGAATACAGGGGAATGCCGGCCAGGGCCAGCAGCATCAGGCCCGCCATCTGCCACTGCCAGGCGGGTTGCCAGGCCAGTGCCGCAGCGAACAGCAGCGTGGGGTAGACGAGGGCCAGCACGGCCCACAGCTGCGCCTTTTGCCGCAGCGCCTGCTCGACGGAGACGGGAAAGGTGTACAGCAGCCACAGCGCGGCACCTTCCTTGTTCAGGGTCTGGAAGGCCGACATCATCAGCACGTAGCTGCCGAGGAAAAAGCCCGTCGAGGCCAGCAGGGCGGGACTGGCCAGCAGCGCATGCAGGTCGCGCGCCTGGCCCGAGAACAAGGCCTGGCCGCCAAGAATCAGCAGGGGCAGCAGCAGGGTTTGCACGAGAAAATTGCGGTCACGCAAGAGCAAGGTCAGTTCGCGGCGCTGGATCACCGTGCCGATGCCGGCGCGCCACCTGCCAGCAGGCGGTGCCGCCGGAGACCGCTTGCGGCTGGCTTCGCGCTGGCCCGCGCCCACCACGCCGTGGCGCAGCTGGCGGCGCAGGATGGCCATGCCCAGCAGCATTAGCAGCGCACTTTGCGCCAGCAGCAGGGCGGCCGGCAGCAAGGTGGCGGCGCCGTTGGCATTCAGCAGGCGCACCAGCAGGCCGGGCGGCGTCCAGGCGCTCCAGGCGGGCATGGCCGCCGCCCACCCGTGGGCAAGGCCGCCCGTGCCCATGCCGAAGGACATGCCTATGTACATGGGAAATATGCCGGCCACCGAGAGCAGCGCCTGCAGGTTGCCCAGCTGGGCGGGGCTGAGCGACAGGCGCAAGCCCGTGTCGACCAGGGTGCGCAGCATAGCGGCCAGGGCCAGCAGGAGCAGGCAGGCGAGCAGGCCCGACAGTGGTGCAAGCCAGCCCTGGCCCGAGTACCAGGCGATCATGCTGGTGCAGGGCCACAGCACCAGCAAGCCGACCGGGTTGACCAGCGTGCGTTCCAGCACGCGCGCCCACAGCAGCGTGCCTTTCTCCACCGGCAAGGTGACCAGCCACTCCAGATCCCAGTCCGGCTTCGACAGTTCGCCCATGCCCAGCGGCAGCAACAGGCTCACCAGCCACAGCAGTGCCAATTGCAGGGTCAGGGCGCCGGCCAGCGCCGTACTGAATGGTTGCTCGATCAGGTGGGCGATGACGGGCGCCAGCAGGCGTTCGCCCGCCTGCATGCTGCCTTTCGCCTGGCAGACGGCCACCTGGTCGAGCTGGCAATGCATGTTCAGCAGGTTGTGGCGGGCGATATTGCCGGAGGAGAACAGCATGGGCAAGAGCAGCAGCGCGCCCAGCAGCCAGCGTCCCCGTTTCTTGCCGGGCGTGGCGGCGCGGCTCTTGGCGCCTTTCTTGAAAGAAAATCCCCTGCCGCTGACGTTGACGAGGCGCTGCAGGCGCAAGCGGGTCAGCAGCCAGACGGCGCGCCAGTTGCCCGGTGACGCGGGCATCACGCGGCAGCCGTTTCGTCGGTGAGTTGCAGGAAAATGTCTTCCAGGCTGCCATTGCTGGACAGTTGCTGGCGGATATCGTCCAGGCTGCCCGTGGCGGCCAGTGCGCCCCGGTGGATGATGGCCACGCGGCTGCACAGCTTTTGCGCCATGTCGAGCAAATGCGTGGACACGAAGATGGTGGTGCCGGCGGCGGCGATGCGCAGCAGCCGCTCCTGCACGTCGCGCGAGGCGCGCGGGTCGAGGCCGTTGATCGGTTCATCGAGGATCAGCACGGCCGGATCGTGGATCAGGGCGCAGGCCAGGCCCAGCTTTTTCTTCATGCCCAGCGAGTAATTCACGGCGAAATCCTCGCTCGCCTCCTCTAGGCCGAATTCCGTCAGCAGCCGCGCCGCGCGGGCGGCCGCTTCCGCGCGCGCATAGCCATGCATTTCGGCCACGAACTGCAGGATTTCGCGGCCCCGCAAATAATCGTAGAAGATGGGATTGTCCGGCAGATAGCCCACCTTGCGCTTGACGGCGGCGCCGTCGCGGTGGCAATCGAGGCCATCGATGAGCACGCGGCCGGCGCTGGGCACGAGGATGCCCATCAGCATGCGGATGGTGGTGGTCTTGCCCGCCCCGTTCGGGCCCAGGAAGCCGAAGACTTCGCCTTTGCCCACTTGCAAGGTGAGCGGCTTGACGGCGTCGAAACTGCCGTACTGTTTGGATAAACCCTCGAAGGCGATCATCATGCATCCCAAAAAACGTAGCGTGCAGGATGATAGCCCGATACGGCGCCGCCAGGGCACTTCTTAGAGCGCTCTTAGTGGCGCCATTTAATGTCGCAACATCACGCCGATGGCGATGCAGGCGACGATCGCCAGGCTCATGGCGAGCACGTAGGCGGCCATCAATAGCAGCCAGCGGCAGGCGGTAGCGAGTTTGCCGCTTGGATACACGCGCCACATGGCCCAGGGCAGATAGACGAGCAGCCAGGCGCCGAGCGCGAGGCGGACAAGGTCGATGGGAATCAAGGTCATCAGGGACATCGTGATGAAGGCGAAGGCATTCGTATGCAGGGCGAACAGGAAATGCTCGCCATAGCGCCGTCCGCTGCCCAGGTAGAGGATTTTCAGGAACAGGGCGAACAGCGGCATCAGGCAAAACATGGCGTACGGCGCGTAATGGAAAAAGCTTTCCACCACGAGTTTTTGTTTCTCGGCCGTGGGCAGCTGCACAAAGTCTTGCCATTGGCGTGGCAGGGCGGGTGTCTGGCCCAAAATGCTGACCTGCATGCGCGATGTCTTGTTTTCCGGAACTTGATGGGCGCCGTGGGCGCTCACCTGGGCTTGCTGGCCGGGGACGGTGAAGAATACGTCGGGGTTGCTGAACTTGAGGATGGCAAAGAACAGGATGCTGAAGGTCAGGTAGACGCGCAGCGGCTCGACGTAGCGCACGCGGCGTCCCGCGATGTATTCATTGCTCAGCGCACCAGGACGGAACAGCAGCAGGGCCAGGGTACGCCAGAGCTTGCCTTCGAGTGCCACGTAATGCGCGACAAATTCATGCAGGAATTCACGCGCGCTGGGCATGTGCAAGGTCGTTGCCTGGCCGCAGGCGCTGCAGAAGTTGCCTGGCGCAGCGGTATTGCAGTTATGGCAAGTACTGGCGGCATGCGTGCTGGGTGACACTGTTTTCAAGATGGACTCTTTCTATCGCGGAAAGGGGAAAATGCGCGCTGAAGGGCGCAGCATATGATGAATGAAAACAATGATAAAAGCGCATTTTTTCTTTCGATAGTTGCTTCCTAGATACAAATGCCCGCGCCGTTCAGAATCCGCCGATGGCGGCCAGCAGGCGCCGTTCGCCATCGGGCGTGAGGCGCAGGGCGCGGCTGTCGAGTTCGCGCTCGGCCCAGCGCTGGCGCAGGGCCAGCTGCAGCAGGGCGGCCCCCAGCGCGCCACCCAGGTGGGCGCGCCGTTCGCTCCAGTCGAGGCAGGCACAGGCGAAGCGGCGGCGCTGGCGCTGCAATTGCGTCACGTCGATGCCCAGCGCCCTCATGCCGGCCGCGCCCGCTTCCGACAGGCAATATTGGCCTTCGCCGCCATCGTCGAGCAGCCAGCCTTGCGCATGCAACTGGTCGTGCACGGTGACGGCGACGGTGCCGGCCATGTGGTCGTAGCAGGTGCGCGCATGGCGCAAGCGGTCCGGCGTGGAGGGCGTAAACGGCGTTGCGGGCACGCCGGCCACCACCAGCAGCGCTTCCAGCGCCCGCGCCACCTCCACGCTGGCCAGGCGGTAATAGCGGTGCTTGCCCTGCGCCAGCATGGACAGCAAGCCATCCTCGCGCAAGCGGCTCAGATGGGCGCTGGCCGTCGAGGCGCCTACCTCGGCCAAGGTGGCCAATTCCGTGGCCGTGCGCGCATGGCCATCGAGCAGGCTGCACAGCATGCGCGCGCGCGCCGGTTCGGCGATGGCGCCGGCCAGCTGCGCCAGGCCCATGTCGGCCGAGGGGAAAGCGAGTACATCATCCATGATTCGTTCCCGGGCGAAGTGTTGTGGTGGAAGGACCAGCATACTCGTGTCCCCACCTCACTGCAATGGAATGCGCATGCCGCTCGCCGACCCGTTTTCCGCCGTCACCCACGCGGCGCCGTATGACTACTATCGCCGCCTGGCGGAAGGCCCGCCGCTGCGTTTCGAGGCGTCGCTCGATTGCTGGCTGGCAACGGGAGCCGTTGGCGTGCGGGCGGTGCTCGCGCATCCCGCCTGCCGCGTGCGCCCGTCCGGCCAGCCGATACCGGATACCTTGGCAGGCACGCCGTGCGGCGCGATTTTTATGGAACTGGTGCGCATGAACGAGGGCGAGCGGCATGCCGTAGCAAAACAGGTGCTGGCGCGCGCGCTGGACCGGGTGGACCTGGCGCGCCTGCATGGACGGGTGATGCAGATTGCCGGCGACCGCGTTCCCGGCAGCGCCGCGCAGCTGAACGAAGCGATTTTTGAGCTGCCCCTGTTCGCCATGGCGGACTTGCTGGGCTTTGCGCCAGCACAATGGCCGGCACTGGCCGCCTGGACGCGCGACTTTGTCGCCTGTTTGTCGCCGCTGAGCAATGGAGGACAATTGGCCAGCGCGCAGCAAGCGGCCGATGCCCTCTTGCACGGTTTTAGCGTGTTGCTGCGCGAGGGGGATGCCTTGCCCGGCAGCTTGCTGCACGACATCGTGGCCGAGGCGGATGCCATGGGGGACGGCCTGCTGGCCAACCTCGTGGGCTTGCTGTCGCAGACCTGCGACGCCACGGCCGGTTTGCTGGGCAATGCCATCGTTGCCTTGCGCGCGCAGCCGGAGTTATCGACCCAGTTGCGTGCCGCGCCCCGGCGATGGCCGGCCATGCTGCGCGAGGTGGTTCGGCATGATCCCGCCATCCACAACACGCGCCGCTACACGGCCGATGCCGTGGAGTTGTTCGGCGTGCGCATACCGGCCGGGCAGATGATCGTCGTCGTGCTGGCCAGCGCCGCCCGGGTGGCGTCAGGTTTTGGCCATGGCCGCCACGCCTGTCCGGGCCAGTCCATCGCGCAGACCATCGCCACGGCTTGCCTGCAGGCATGGGCCGATGGGCTGGAACACATGCCGCTGGGCTGGTCGTACCGGCCTTCGCAAAATGCCCGCATCCCCCTCTTCAGCACTGGAGAAACAGCATGATTGCCGTGATCTTTGAAGTGTGGCCCAGCGCCGATGGGCGCCAGGAGTACCTGGACCTGGCCGCCGCGCTGCGGCCCTTGCTCGACGAGGTCGATGGTTTTATTTCCATCGAGCGCTTCAGCAGCCTGAGCGAGCCAGGCAAATTGCTGTCGCTGTCTTTCTTTCGCGACGAAGCGTCGCTGGCGCAGTGGCGGCAGCTGGAAGCGCACCGGGCGGCGCAGTCGGCCGGCCGGCACGGCGTGTTCGACGATTACCGGCTGCGCATCGCCGGCGTGGTGCGCGATTACGGCATGCTGGAGCGGCAGCAGGCGCCCGCCGACAGCCAGCGCCGCCACGGTATTTAGCGGGGCAGCGCGCCCTGCGTAATCTTGACCTTGACCCGGTAGGTGGGCTCGGCTGCGTCGAGGGCGGGCGGCGTGGCCGGGTCGACGTCGAGCAGGGTGAACGTCAGGTGGTTGACGGTGACGGAACTGGCGGCGCCGGGCATGGATTCGGACAAGACGATGTCGGTGGCGCCCGCGCTGTTGAGCAAACTGAAGCTGTAGCTGACGTAGCCTTTCCACACGCACACGGCGCCCTTGCGGCAGCGGCTGTCGTTGACGCGCTCGAGTTTCAGGGTATCGGTGGCCGTGATGGCCACCTGTTCTCCCGGCGAGAGCACGTAGGTGACGCTGCGCGGCGTGTTTTCCGCGTCGCCGGCGCTGCTGGCCGCGCCGCAGCCGGCCAGCACGGCCAGGCAGGCGATGAGCAGGGGCAGGAACAAGCGGCGATACGAGTCATGGAGGTAATGCATGTTTTTTCCTTTCAGATGGCGCGTCCCCGGCGTGGCATCCACGCGTGGGATGAAAATGATAATAACAAAATGATATTTTTCCGGCGCACTCCTGGCGCGCTGCGGATGAATTGACGTGCCGGCCACGCGGCGCGCCGATTACTGCGTAGAATGGCTGTTTTGAAAATCAGGAAACAACCATGAAAAAAACCGACCTGGCCAAAAGCGATGCCAAGAAACTGATGGGAAAGATGCATGTTCCCGGCGCCGGTGCATTCGGTAAGGAAGCGGTGGTCGTCGACCGCCGCGAGCAGCGCAAGCGCGATCAGGCCCTGGGCCTGGTGCCGTTCGCCGTCAAGCTGAACAGCGATCTGGTGTTGCAATTGCAGACCATCGCCAAGGAGCGCGGCGCGGATCTGAATGACGTCGTTGCCGAACTGATCACCAAGGGCTTGGCTGCAGCGTAAGGGCCGACAATGTTTATCTGTTGATAAACATCAAGATTCAAAACTAAAAGGCGCCTTGCGGCGCCTTTTGCATTGCGGCATGGCTTGCGATTACACGTAGGCCGCCAGGGCGCCCTTCATTTTCTTCAGCGCCGCCACTTCGATCTGGCGAATGCGTTCGGCCGATACGCCGAACTCTTCTGCCAGCGCGTGCAGGGTGGCGCCGGAACCGTCGTCGTTGGCCAGCCAGCGCGCTTCGATGATGCGGCGCGAACGGGCGTCCAGCTTGGACAGTGCCGTTTCCAGGCCTTCCGATTGCAAGCGCGTCACTTGTTCCGCTTCCAGCACCTTGGTCGGCTCGCTCTGCTCCGACGACAGGTAGGCGATCGGCGAAAACTTGTCGTCTTCATCGTCGGTCGGCGATTCCAGCGCGATGTCGCGGCCGCTCAAGCGCGTTTCCATCTCGATCACTTCTTCGCGCTTCACGTCGAGCAGCTTGGCCAGCGCATCGATCTGCTTCGGCGTCATCGCGTCCAGGCCCGTCTTGTGGCTGCGCAGATTGAAGAACAGCTTGCGCTGCGCCTTCGTCGTCGCGACCTTGACCAGGCGCCAGTTTTTCAGGATGTACTCATGCATCTCGGCTTTCACCCAGTGCATGGCGTACGACACCAGGCGCACGCCCTGGTCCGGATCGAAGCGTTTCACGGCTTTCATCAAGCCGATATTGCCTTCCTGAATCAGGTCGGCGTGCGGCAAGCCATAGCCCAGATAGCCGCGGGCAATCGAGACCACCAGGCGCAGGTGCGACAGCACCAGCTCTTGCGCGGCGGCCAGGTCATTTTTTTCACGCAGGCGTTTCGCCAGCGAAATTTCTTCGTCGTGGGTCAACATGGGCAGACGATTCACGGCCGAAATATAGGCGTCGATATTGCCCAGATTGCCAGTGAACCCGAGGCCCAGCGCATTACTTTTGGTCGGAACCAATGCGGATGTTGCGGACATCATAGTCATGTTTTCTCCCTCGTAGTCTTGCTGTGTTCCAGTTGGCCACATCACCCGACGTGGCCCGATTGTCTGTTCTGTTTTGCGTATTCGGTCTTGCACTTTGCAGATCGCGGCACCATCTTCATCTGGCGTCCATGGCGGTTCTGCCTTGGTATGTCCCTATATTAGCACTCTCTGCTTGAGAGTGCCAATCGGCACATTTAATCGTCTTGATAGCCTAAATACTATGGCGAATGAATGCTTGATAAATATGTCTGAACAGCGATCTGAACAGCACTGCAGGCCGCTTCACGACAACATGGCCAGTCTACGGCCTCTGGCTGAAGCGAGCCTTAAGAATACTTGCTAAATATCAAGATAACAGCAGATGGGGGGGCGCATGGCGGCACCGCAGGCGCCGCCATGGGAGGGAAGGTCAGTTCAGGCGCGCCAGGTGGCGCTGCACGCAGAGGAAGGCGCCGATCAGGCCCAGGCCGGCGCTCAGGGCCAGCAAGCCAGCCATCGGCAGGGGCGCCAGCGGCACCAGCTGGAATTCAGATGCATACAGGCGGGCAAACTCGGCGATCGCGGTATTGAGCGGCTGCAAGGCCAGCGCCACGGCACCGAGGGCCAGCGCGCCCGCGCACAGGCCCAGCAGGGCGCCCGTGTAATAGAAGGGGCGGTGGATGAAAGTGTCGGTGGCGCCGATCAGTTTCGAGATGCTGATTTCATCGCGCTGCTGCATCACCTGCAGGCGGATGGTATTGAAGACCACGGCGATGACGGCCACGCCCAGGGTAATGGCCAGCAATAGCAGCACCAGGCGCAGCACGCCCAGCAGGGCCGCCAGGCGCTTGACCCAGGCCGAATCGACTTGCGCCGATTCCACGCCGGGCAGGTGGCGCAGCTGTTCCGCCACCGCATCGACGTCCTGCGCTTCGCTGGCGCTGTTGAAGGCATCGAGTTTCAGCACATAGCTGTCGGGCAGGGGATTGTCGCCCAGGGTGCTGAGCACGTCGGCCAGGCCGTTCTTGTTCTTCAGGGTGTCGAGCGCCTGTTCGCGCGGGATGAAGACGATCTTCGCCTTCTGGTCGTGCACGATCTTGCGCATCTCGCCAGCCAGCGCCACGGCCTGCTCGCGCGGCGTGTCGATCTTCAGGAAGACGCTGATTTCCGGGTCGACCGACATCTGTTCCGACATGGGGCGCACATTGTCGAGCATGGTCAAGCCGGCGAACGGCAGCGACAGGGCGATGGCGACGACGACGACGTTCAATAAAAAGCCGCCCGGCGACTTGCGCAGGTGGATCAGCGCCGAACCGAGCGCGAAGCGGTGTTGACGGAACCAGCCCCTCATGCGCGTTCTCCTTCGCCATCATCCACGCCGGGCGCGAAATCGGGGTCGGGCGGGGCGAACACGGGCGCCTGCGTGGCCTTGTCGATGGCGACCAGCTGGCCGTTCTTCAGGTGGATCACGCGGGCGGCGGCGTCGAGCATCTGTTCGTCATGGCTGGAAATAAGGCAGGTCACGCCCACGGAATGGAAGGCCTTCAGGGCATCGAGCACCTTGTCGGCGCTGGCGCGGTCCAGATTGGCCGTCGGTTCGTCGGCCAGGATGATCTGCGGCCGGTTGACGATGGCGCGCGCGATCGACACGCGCTGCTGCTCGCCGCCCGACAGCGACAGCGGGCGCGCGAGGGCGCGGTCGAGCAGGCCCACCTTGTCCAGCGCGGCGCGCGCGCGCTGCTCGGCGGCCACTTTATGCGCGCCGACCACCAGCAGCGGCAGCATGACGTTGGCCAGGATGGAGCGGTCGTTGAGCAGTTTCTGCTGCTGGAAGATCAGGCCCATGTTGCGGCGCAGGAAGGGCACGCCGGCCGGCTTGAGCTTGGCCATGTCCTGCCCATTGACGATCAGCTTGCCCGACGTGGGGCGTTCCATGGCGGCGATCATTTTCAGCAAGGTGGATTTGCCGGCGCCGGACGGGCCGGCCAGGAAGACCAGCTCGCCCTTGGCAATATTCAGCGAAATGTCGCTGAGCGCCACTGCGTCGGAGGTGTATTGCTTGGAGACGTGCTGAAATTCAATCATGTAGGGGCTTATCCGAGCAGCGCTTCGACAAATTCGGCAGCCACGAAGGGCTGCAAGTCTTCAATTTTCTCACCGATGCCGATGAAATACACGGGCACGGGGCGCACGCGGGCAATCGCCGCCAGCACGCCGCCCTTGGCGGTGCCGTCCAGCTTGGTGATCACCAGGCCGCTCAGCTGCAGGGCATCGTCGAAGGCCTTGACCTGGGTCAAGGCGTTCTGGCCCGTGTTGCCGTCGATGACGAGCAGGGTTTCATGCGGCGCGCCATCCATGCCCTTGCCGATCACGCGCTTGATTTTCTTCAATTCTTCCATCAGGTGCAACTGCGTCGGCAGGCGGCCCGCCGTGTCGACCATGACCACGTCGATGCCGCGCGCCTTGGCCGACTGCACCGAGTCGTAGGCCACGGCGGCCGGGTCGCCCGATTCCTGGGAAATCACGGTGACGTTGTTGCGCTCGCCCCACACCATCAGCTGCTCGCGCGCGGCGGCGCGGAAGGTGTCGCCGGCGGCCAGCAGCACGGACTGCTTGTTCGACTGCATGTGCTTGGCCAGCTTGCCGATGGTGGTGGTCTTGCCGGCGCCATTCACGCCGGAAATCATCATCACCAGCGGCTTGTGGCGGCCCAGCTCGAAGCGCTTTTCCAGCGGTAGCAAGAGGTCGATGAGCAGCACTTTCAGGGCGGCCTTGACGGCGGCGGCGTCGAGCAACTTGTCTTCCTTGACCTTTTTCTTCAGTTCCGTGAGCAGGAACTCGGTGGCGTCGATGCCCGCGTCGGACATCAGCAGCGCCGCTTCCAGCTCCTCGTACAGGGCCTCGTCGATCTTCGCGCCGACGAACAGCACGGACAGGGTGTTCGAGGTTTTGGAGAGGCCCGCCTTCAGGCGCGTCATCCACGATCTTTTCTCGGGTTCGGCGGCCACGATCACGGGCACGACTTCGGCCGGCGCGCCAGTCAATGGCGCGGCCGGTGCAGCGGATGCTGGCGCGGCAGGCGGCGTGGCGGCGGGAGGGACGAGGGGCTCGGCTGGCGCGGCCTCGGGGGCGACGGGTTTTTTCTTGAAGAAACTAAACATGGATGTGTGGTGGCGGGTGCTGACCTTAGGCCCGGCGGCGCCGGACACTGTTGATCCGGCTATTCTACCAGAGCGCGCCCGGCGCTTCATGCTTTACTGTTCGATTGGCAACATTGCGCGGGTATCCACGGAGATCGCCGCAGTTCCCTCGCGTTTAATGGGTTTGCAGGGCATCCATCTGATGGCGGCGGCGCCAGTCGGCGATGCTTTCCTCGACTTGCCGCAAGTCCAGCACGTGCAGGAAGGGTGGCGGGCGGCGCGACAGGGCGGGGCTGCGTCCGCCGGCCCACAATTCCATGCTTGGAGGCAAGCTTGCATGCAGCTGCTGCAGGCTGTCGCGCGTCTGCCTTTGCTTGCTGGCGCTGGAAAACGACAGCGCCACGATATCGGCCCGCTGCGCGCGCGCGGCCGCGACGATGTCCGTCAGCGGGGTTTCCACGCCCAGCGACATGCAGTGCGCGCCGGCCGCTGCGCACAGCGCCTCGGCCATCAGCAGGCCCAGGCCATGGCGTTCCTGCGGCAGGGTGCTGAGGACGATGCGCGGCGTACGCGTGCTGGGGCTGCTTTGCTGCGGCAATGAAAAAATCGCGTGGCGCATCACCGTCTGCAGGGTTTCGCTATACAGGTGTTCCTCGTACACGGCCAGCTCGCCGCAGGCCCACGCCTCGCCCACCATGCCGGTGAGGGGGGCGATGACGTCGATGGTGAACGATTTCAGACCCAGCACGGCCAGCGCCTGGCGCAGGGCGTCGCCCAATTCCGCCATCTGGTGGCCGCGGCACAGGGCCAGGTAGTGCGCCAGTTGCGGTTGTGGCGAGGACGGCGCCGCGCTGCCCGCACTGGCCAGCTGCTGCAGCTGGAGGGTGCTGTGCTGCATGATTTTACCCGGGCGAAAGCCCAGGTCCAGCAGGTGCTTGACCATGCGCAGTTTTTGCACCTGCTCGGCTGGATAGCAGCGTTCGCCAAAGGCGTCGCGCTGCGGCTGGGGAAAGGCGTAGCGCCGTTCCCAGACACGCAAGGTTTCCTTGGCCAGCCCGGTGTCGCGTTCGACATCGCTGATGCTGAAGGCGGAAGTAGGTTGCAGGTCAGTATCCATACCAGGGTGGCTTTGCTCGCTTGCGGAAGAACGTGGCATGCATTTTACGCCTTCCGTCGCCCCGGACCAAATAGCTGAATCCGATTGGAAATGGCCGGCGTATAAGTTTGTGAACGGCAAGGGAGCAATCATTGACATGAATCAGTATTTCATCGATTATCCGTGATGCTCGTTTTGTCCAGGACAAACTCAATACAGGTGTACTCATGAAAATTGCGGTCGTCGGTGCGGGAATTGCAGGATTGTCGTGTGCGTATCGCCTGGCGCAGGCGGGCCAGGATGTCACCCTGTATGAGGCGGGCGATTATTTCGGCGGCCACAGCCACACGGTGGATGTCACGCTCGATGGCGTCACGCATGGCGTCGACACGGGTTTTCTCGTGTTTAACCACGCCACCTATCCGAATCTGGTGCAGCTGTTCGATGAACTCGGTGTCGAAGCGGCCGACAGCGACATGTCGTTTTCCGTGAAGATGCCCATGGGAACGTCGCCCGATGCCCGCGTGCTGGAATGGGCGGGCGCCAATTTCGATACCGTGTTTACCCAGCGCAGCAACCTGCTGCGCCCCGCCTTCTTGCGCATGCTGCGCGACATCCTGCGCTTCAACCGCCAGGCCAGCGCCCTGGCCATGGCCGCCGTGCCGGCGCCGGCCCAGTCGCTGGGCGAGTTTCTCGACCTGCACGGCTATGGCGAGGAATTTCGCCACTGGTATCTGTTGCCGATGGCTGCCTGCATCTGGTCGTGCCCGGCGCGCCAGATGCTGGCCTTTCCTCTCGCCACCTTCATCCGCTTCTGCCACAACCACGGTTTGCTGCAGGTCAATGACCGGCCACAGTGGCGCACGGTGCGGGGCGGCTCGCGTGTGTACGTGGAGAAATTGCTGGCAGGTATCCCGCAGCAGCGCCTGGCCTGTCCCGTGCTGGCCGTGCGGCGCCAGCCGCAGGGCGGAGCGCGCATGGTCGAGCTGCACACGGCGGCCGGCGTCGAGCATGCCGACCATGTCGTGCTGGCCTGCCACAGCGACCAGTCGCTGGCCCTGCTGGCCGATTTGCGCGACGAGGAGCGGCAAGTGCTCGAAGCCGTGCGCTACCAGCCCAACCGGGCCGTGCTGCACACGGACGCTGCCTGCCTGCCGCAGCGCCGCAAGGCCTGGTCGGCCTGGAATTACCAGGGCCGCGCGGCGCAGGACGGCGAGGCGCCGCAAGTGTGCGTGCATTATTTGCTGAACCAGTTGCAACCCTTGCCGTTCAGCACCCCCGTCCTCGTGTCGCTCAATCCCCTCGACGAACCGGACCCGGCGACCATCCTCGACGAGTTTTCCTATGCCCACCCCGTGTTCGACGGGGCCGCCATCGCCGCCCAGGCGCGCCTGGCCGGCTTCCAGGGCACGCAGCACACGTGGTTCGCCGGCGCCTGGACTGGCTACGGCTTCCATGAAGACGGCTTGAAGTCGGGCCTGGCCGTGGCCGCGGTCTTGAACGGCATGGCGGCGGCGGAGCGCTATCATGCCGCGTGATGCCGGCCCGCCCACGGCGCCGCAGCCGCAGCTGTGCCTGGGGCTGGTGCGCCATGCGCGCCTGCGGCCCCGCCCGCACGCCTTCAGCTATGGCATGTTTTACCTGCGCCTGCCCCTGCGCAGCATGGGGCTGCAGGATTTCCCTGCCCGTTTGATCTCGCGCAACGGCGTCAACGTGCTGTCTTTCCGCGACAGCGACCATGGCGACGGCACGACGCCGCTGCTGGCGTGGATCGATGGCTTGCTGCGCCAGCATGGCGTGGACGATGCGGCAGGGGAAATCTGGCTGCAGACCATGCCGCGCATGTTCGGCTATGTCTTCAATCCCGTCAGTTTCTGGTTTTGCCACCGTGCCGACGGGGCGCTGCGCGCCGTGCTGTGTGATGTGCGCAATACCTTTGGCGAGCGCCACCTGTACCTGCTCGACCAGGGCGGCCCCATCGCGTATGGCAGTGAATTGCGCGCCAGCAAGATTTTCCACGTCTCGCCATTTTGCAAGGTGGAAGGGCAGTACCGCTTCCGCTTCCTGCGCAACAGCGAACAGGGCGGTGAGCGCCACCTGGCGCGGGTCGATTACGACGACCTGGACGGTCCGCTGCTACGCACGAGCCTGTCCGGCACGGCGCGGCCCCTGCGCGACGCCGCCATCGCGCACGCCCTGCTGCGCTATCCCCTGATGACCCTGGGCGTGATGGCCCGCATCCATTGGCAAGCCTTGCGCCTGTGGCTGCGCCGCGTGCCGTTTTTCAGCAAACCCCTTCCCCCACAAGAAAAGGTGTCCCGATGAGCTCCGATTCCCTGCCGACCGGCCTGCATGCACGCAGCGCGTGCCATGACCACGCGCACCTGGACGCGCCCGCGTCCGCGCGCGTGATCCTGCGCCTGCTCGACAAGCTGCAATGGGGTGCCCTGCGCCTGCGCACGCCCGATGGCAGCGTCCTGCTGTATGGCGATGGCGGCCATCCCGTCACCCTGGACTTGCACAACTGGCGCCTGTGCCCGGCCGTGCTGCGCTCGGGCGACATCGGTTTTGCGGAGACCTTCATCGCGGGCGACTGGCGCACGGACAATTTGCCGGGCCTGATCGAGTTGATGATACGCAACCGCGCCCAGGTCGAATCCTTGATCTACGGCAACTGGTGGGGCAATCTCGTCTACAAGGTCCGGCATTTGCTCAATCGCAATTCGCGCGCCGGCAGCCGGAAGAATATCCACGCCCATTACGACATCGGCAACGCCTTCTATCAGCTGTGGCTGGACCCGTCGATGACGTATTCCAGCGCCCTGTTTTCCGAAGGCGCCAGCCTGGAGGCGGCGCAGGAGGCGAAATACCGCCGCATCGCGGACCAGCTGCGGCTGCCGCCGGGCGCCCGCGTGCTGGAAATCGGCTGCGGCTGGGGCGGCTTTGCAGAAACGGCGGCGCGCAGCTACGGCGCCCACGTGACGGGCCTGACCCTGTCCACCGAGCAGCTGGCGTATGCGCGCCAGCGCCTGCAGGCGGCGGGGCTGGCGGCGCAGGCCGACTTGCAGCTGTGCGATTACCGCGACAGCACCGGCCAGTATGATGCCATCGCCTCGATCGAGATGTTCGAGGCCGTGGGCCAAAGCTACTGGCCCGGCTATTTCGACTGCGTGGCGCGCAACCTGAAGCAGGGCGGGCGCGCCTGCATCCAGACCATCGTCATCGCCGACGAGCTGTTCGAGCGCTACAGCAAGAGCACGGATTTTATTCAACAGTACATCTTCCCGGGCGGCATGCTGCCATCGCCGGCCGAATTTCGCCGCGCCGCCGAAGCCCAGGGCCTGCGCGTGGAAGACGCCTTCAGCTTCGGCCTCGATTACGCGGAAACCCTGCGCCAGTGGCGCGCCAGTTTCCTGGCCCAGCGCGTGGCGCTGGAAAAGCAGGGCTTCGACGGGCGTTTCCTGCTGACCTGGGAGTTTTACCTGGCGTACTGCGAGGCCGCCTTCCAGGCGCACAACACGGATGTGATGCAATTTACGCTGATCAAGGAGTGACCATGCGCCAGCTGCTAGCCGCCGCGGTGCTGTCGTTGACCACGCTCGCCGCCCTGGCCGCCCCGCCGGCCTTTGTCGCGGCGGACGTGCCCGAAGCCCGCCTGGCGGGCGAAGGCGAGTACACCTGGTTCGGCATGCGTATTTATCAGGCGCAATTGTGGGTGGGGCCGCAAGGCTACCAGGGCGCGGCGTCCGCCACGGCGCCGTTCGTGCTGGAATTGCGCTATGCGCGCGCGCTCGACGGCAGGAAGATCGCTGAAGCAAGCTATGAGCAGATGCAAAAGCTGGGCGTGGGCACGCCGCCGCAGCGCCTGGCCTGGCGCGATACCATGCAGCGCATCTTTCCCGACGTCCGGCAAGGGCAGCGCATCGCGGGCGCCTACCGGGCCGGCATCGCGCCCGGCGTGCGTTTTTATCTCGATGGCAACGTCCTGGCCGACGTGCCCGATGGCGAGTTCGCGCGCGCCTTCTTCGCCATCTGGCTATCGCCCGAGTCGACGGCACCGAAGCTGCGCACGGCGCTGCTGCAGGGCGCGGCGCCGCTGCCATGACGCCGCCGGCCAGCGCGCTGGGCTTGCCAGCCCTGTTCAACTACGGCCTGTTCGGCCTGCCGCTGGCCATGCTGGCGCTGCCCATCTATATATATGTGGCGCCATTCTATGCGCAGCGCAGCAGCCTGGGCCTGGCGCAGATCGGCGCCGTGCTGCTGGCGGCCCGCATCGCCGCCGCCTTCATCGATCCGGCCATCGGCGCGTGGATGGCGCGCGGCACTGGCGCCTATGCCGCCTGCATCGGCGCAGCGCTGCCCTTGCTGCTGCTGGGCTTTGGCGCCCTGTTTCATCCGCCCGTCCTGTCCGAGGCCGCCACCCTGGCGTGGTTCCTGGCCTCCTTGCTGCTCGTCTACACCGCCTACGGCCTGGCCAGCATCGCCCATCAGAGCTGGGGCGCCGCGCTCACCCAGGCGCGGGGGCTGCGCGCCCGCGTGACGGCCGTGCGCGAGGCGTGCGGCCTGGCGGGCGTGATCCTGGCGGCGGGCCTGACATCGCTGCTGGGCTATGAAGGCTTGTCGCTGGCCTTTGCCGTCTGCCTGCTGGCAGCGGGCGCCCTGCTGCTGGCGCGCGCCCCGCGCCCGGCCGCGCATGGCGCCGCCCAGGCCCATGCCCCTGGCGGCTGGCGCGCGCCGTTTCGCCAGCGCCCGTTCCGCTGGCTGTTTGCCGTGCTGCTCGTCAACGGCGTGGCGGCCGCCATACCGGCCACCCTGTTCCTGTTCTTTGCCACGGATTACTTGCAATTGGGACACTATGCGGGGCCGTTCCTGATCCTGTATTTTTGCGCGGCGGCCGCTTCCATGCCCGCCTGGGTGGCCCTGGCGCGCCGCTTTGGCGAGGCGCGCGCCTGGGGTGGCGCCATGCTGTTGGCCGCCTGCGTGTTCGTCTGGGCGTATGGCCTTGGCGCAGGGGCCGCCGGCGGGTTTGCGGCCATCTGCCTGCTGTCGGGCCTGGCGCTGGGCGCCGACCTGGCCTTGCCGCCCGCGCTGCTGGCGGGCCTGATCGGCGCGGCCGGCCATGCGGGCCGCCACGAGGCGGCGTATTTCGGCTGGTGGAACTGGGGCGTGCAGATGAGCCTGGCATTCGCGGCCGGCCTCGCCTTGCCTTGGCTGGCCTGGCTCGGCTATGTGCCGGGGAGCAGCCAGGGCTTGCCGGCCCTGTCCGCCGCCTATGCCTTGCTGCCGTGCGCCCTGAAACTGCTGGCGGCCCTGCTGCTGTGGCGCGCCCCCCTGCAACATATATATAGCGCTCACCGGGAGAAGCACGCATGCGCCTCATGACTTTTTATCCACGCCGCATGGGTGCGGCGCTCCTGCTGCTGGCGCTGGGTGCCTGCGCCACGCCGCCCACGCCGGCCACCTACGCGCAGGAAACACCGACACTCGACTTGCAGCAGTACTTCAATGGCACGCTGGACGCGCACGGCATCTTCCAGGACCGCGCCGGCAAGGTCGTGCGGCGTTTCACGGTGCTGATGCGGGCCAGCTGGCAGGGCGATACGGGCACTCTGGACGAGGACTTCACCTATGCCGACGGCAGCCGCCAGCGCCGCGTGTGGACCTTGCGCAAGACGGCGCCTGGGCGCTTCATCGGCACGGCGCCCGACGTGATCGGGGAAGCCGTCGGCGAGGTGGCGGGCAATGCCTTGCGCTGGCAGTATGTGCTGGCGCTGCCCGTCGATGGCACGGTCTACCACGTCGATTTCGAGGACTGGATGTTCCTGATGGATGACAAGGTCATGCTCAACCGCGCCGCCATGAGCAAGTTCGGCGTCAGCCTGGGCGCCGTGACCCTGTCGTTCAGCAAGCGCGCGCAGGTGGCGCCATGAACCGCAAGATCGGCAGCTGGGCCGGCAGGCGCGTGTGGATCATCGGCGCGTCCAGCGGCATCGGCGCCGCCTGCGCCACCTTGCTGCTGCAGCAGGGCGCCAGCGTGGCCCTGTCGGCCCGCCACCGCGCCAGCCTGGAGCGGCTGTGCGAGGGGCAGCCGCTGGCGCTGGCCTTGCCGCTCGACATCACCCAGCATGCGCAGGTGCGGGCCGCGTGCGGGGAACTGGCGCGGCAGTGGCCGCATATCGACCTGATCCTCGTGGTGGCCGGCGGCTACCAGGCCATGCGCGCCGACGCTTTCGACCTGGAAGGGGCGCAGGGCTTGCTGGCCCTGAACGTGGGCGGCGTCTTCAACTGCCTGGAGCAGGCCCTGCCATGGCTGCTGCGCCAGGGCAGCGGCGGCATCGGCATCGTCGCCTCGGTGGCCGGCTACGGCGGCTTGCCGAAGGCGCTCGCGTATGGCGCCAGCAAGGCGGCGCTGATCAACCTGACGGAGTCGCTGTACCTGGACCTGCATCCACGCGGGATTGATGTGTATCAAATCAACCCGGGATTTGTCGACACGCCGCTCACGGCCGGCAACGATTTCACCATGCCGGCCCTGATGACGGCGCAGGACGCGGCTGCGGCCATGCTCGACGGCATCGAGCGGGGACAGTTTCACATCCACTTTCCCAGGCGCTTTACGAATTTCCTGCGGCTGGCGCGGCTCTTGCCGTACCGCGCCTATTTCTGGCTGATCCGCAAGGTGACGGGACTATGAAGGGAGCAAGCGGCATGCCGCCGATGACGGACGTGGAGGGCGCGCTGGCGCGCCTGGTGGCATTCTATGAGCACATGAGCCTGGAAAGCCTGGCCCAACTGGGGGCCGTATACGCGCCGGATGCCCGCTTCAAGGACCCGTTCAACGAGGTGCAGGGCCATGCCGCCATCCTGGCCATCTTCGAGCACATGTTCGTGCAAGTCGATGCGCCCCGTTTCATCGTGCTCGACAGCATGGCGCAGGGCGGGCAAGCCTTCCTGACGTGGGAGTTTCGTTTCCGCATGAAGCGGCGGGTGGCTGGCGAACAATGCATCCGTGGCGCCACGCACGTGCGCTTCGATGCGCAGGGAAGGGTGGCCGAGCACCGCGATTACTGGGATGTGGCCGAGGAATTGTATGAAAAGCTGCCGCTGCTGGGCGGTTTCATGCGCCTGCTCAAGCGCGCAGGGCGCCGCTAGTGGCCGTATTACATGCTTTTAAGCAAAAAATGAGCAAAAGAAAAAGAAAAGATTGAGAAATTGACCAAGGATAAACTTGATTTTGATCAATATGTCGTTTTTTTGACACAGATATATCCACATATTGAGAAAACAACATTGTAAGAAATTGTTTCAATTGATGCGGAATTTGCAAGCAAGAGTCGTCCCCGGCGGTGCCGAACCGGGGGCGGGAAATGGCAGCAAAAAACATGGAAAACATTTCTATGTGAGCAATTTAAATTACCGATGAGTCAGTAATTCCATTGTTACTCTGGCTATTTTCCTGCCGCCGCCATCGACCTCGAAATTCGGCCCTACGCCCCTGAATAATGCGGCAACGCACCAAAACAGGGCGCCGAATATCCCGTTTTTGGGCGCTGCGCAGCAAACATTGGCGATGCGGTGTATGCTTCGTCCCGTTTATCCATTATCACCTTACAAACTGTGCGCTTTGTCGCGTAAGTCGTGAACGGTGAATGATGGGTGAAGCATGTTGATGTTTTAATCATGCGCCTGATACTGTTGCACTAATACAACGGGTGTCCACAAGGCATGCGCTATGATGGAATGGTCAATCAGGCCAATGCATTGGTTGGCAAGGGGCACTGGCTCTGTCGCGTAGTACGGTTGGCGATGGTCGGGATGCCTGAAAAAGCCCTCGGCCTGGTACCGGAAGTAACATGTTGGAACTTGATGGAATGTGAAACGGTCGTTATAGTGCCGCTTCCGGTGCCCTTTGAGCACCGAACCGGCGCACGAAAATACGGTCGTCATGCAGCCTTCAAGCTTATCGGTGCAATAGCGTGCCGATACCGATATGACTGTTCCCCTGACCGGAACAGCAATGTGGCAGGTGGAGACCTTGCCCTCACTCATAAAAAGCGCTCTGTTAGAGCGCAGCTCGAGATGCATAGGCTGTATTACTTTTTGCTTCAAAAATTAAAGGAAATTGCAATGAAAAAAACTCTGATCACCCTGGCAGTCCTGGCAGCAGCCACTGGCGTAGCCCAAGCTCAATCGAGCGTTGTTATCTACGGTACCGTTGACGCTGGTTTCGTCAGCGAGCGCGGCGGTGTTAACGGCAACGTCAACAAACTGGACAGCGGCATTGCTTCGGCATCGCGTCTGGGCTTCAAAGGCACCGAAGATCTGGGCAGCGGCCTGTCGGCTCTGTTCGTTCTGGAATCGGGCTTCAGCGTTGACAACGGTCAGCAAGACGTTTCGGGCACCTTGTTCAACCGTCAAGCTTACGTTGGTCTGAGCAGCAAAACGACCGGTACCCTGACCCTGGGTCGTCAATACACCCCTTGGTACAACACCCTGTCGAAAGTTGCTGATCCATTCGCAGCTGGCTACGCTGGTTCCGCTAAGAACTTGTTCCCATCGAACACCCGCACCAGCAACACCGTGCTGTACACCTCGCCAAACTTCAACGGCTTTGACGCTGACGTGGCTTACACCTTCGGCGAAAACGCTGATTCGAACAAAATCGGCCGCAAAATCGGCGCGTCGGCTGGCTACTCGAACGGTCCTCTGAACGCACGTCTGGCTTACAACAACACCAGCAACGACACCGCGACCATCGAACAAGGTAGCGGCAGCAACTGGTTGGCTGCAGCTAACTACGACTTCGCAGTTGCTAAAGGCTACATCGCTTACGGCGTGAACAAAGGCAACAACAGTGCTAACCGTAACAACGGCACCGTCAACGCCTTCAACTACACCTCGGCAGCTGCTAGCACCGACAGCAACAACATCCTGGTTGGCGCAACCGTACCTGTCGGCCCAGCTGGCACCGTAATGGCTTCGTTCATCCGCACGAACGACAAAACTTCGGCTAACGCTGATGCTGATCAATGGGCACTGGGTTACTCCTACGCTCTGTCGAAGCGCACGAGCACCTACGCTTCGTACGCCAAGATCAAGAACAAAAACTTCGCTGGCTACACTGTTGGCAACAACAGCAACGTCGGTACGGGCGACAAAGCCTTCAACGTTGGCGTTCGTCACTCGTTCTAATATTCGCGCAAGCGAAGCTTAGTACCGCTGCAGGCATCCCTCCGGGGATGTCTTAAAGCAAAGAAACGCGTCTCCAGGCTAGTCCTGGCGGCGCGTTTTTGCGTGGGCGCGCCAGTTATAATGTTGCCGTTACTAAAGTAAAGGAATGCCATGAATTCATTGAAATCGCCGCGCCTGGCTGCCATGCTGGCCGCGCTGCTGCTCGCCGGCGCCACGGGCGCCGCCATTGCCGCCGCCAAGGGCAAGAAGCCTGCCGGCCTGGAGCGCTATGGCGTGGCCGTGTATTCGGACCTGTGCCTGCAGAAGGACAGCGGCGAGATCGGCGGTCAGCGCGTGACCCTGCACCGCTTTGCCGAGGCCGATTCCGTCATCTATGAATTCACGGCTGGGGCCCTGAGCTGGCCCATCGTGGCCAACGACGTCAACCTGGACGCGGCCACGGGCGCCTTCGACTTCACCATCGCCGGCGCCGACAACGAAGAGCGCACCATCGTCGGCAAGTTTTCCAAAGACGGGCAAACCCTGACGCTGGAAGGCGATTACTGCGGCGGCAATGTGCGCATGCCCATGAAACTGAGCCGCGTGCGTGACTTCGGCCGCCCCTTGAAGACGTGCACCCCATGTCCGCCCATGCCAGAGGCGCCCGCGCCGGTGCCCGCGCAGGATGGCGCCGAGACGCCCGCCGCGTAGTCAATGTTGTTGTCGTGACATGAAAAAGGCCCGGTCTCGACCGGGCCTTTGCATTTTCTCGCCTGGACGCGGGCCTACTTTGCCGCCTGCGCCTTTTCCGCCGTCGCGCGGATGGTGGCCAGCGTCGCGTTCGGCGTGATCAGGTTGCCGTCATAGCGCAGCTCGATCAAGGCCGGCAAGTTGTGCGTTTTCGCGTGCGCCAGGGCGCGCTGCAGGGCGGGAGCGAACTCTTGCGTCGCATTCACCACTTCGCCGTGGGCGCCATACGCTTGCGCCAGTGCCGCAAAGTCCGGGTTGTGCAGGGTCGTGCCCGACACGCGGCCCGGGTAGTCGCGCTCCTGGTGCATGCGGATGGTGCCGAACATCTGGTTGTTGAAGACGATGATGACCACGCCCGCCTGGTATTGCACGGCAGTGGCCAGTTCCTGGCCATTCATCATGTATTCGCCGTCGCCGGCAAAGGTGATCACGGTGCGCTCCGGGTGCACGATCTTCGCCGCCACGCCGGACGGCACGCCATAGCCCATGGCGCCATTCGTCGGCGCCAGCTGCGTGCGCATGCCGCCGTAGCGATAAAAACGGTGCGCCCACGAGGCGTAATTGCCGGCGCCGTTCGTCAGGATGGTGTCGGCTGGTGCCTGCGCCATAATGTCCTGCGTCACCTGCCACAGGTCCAGCGGCGCCTGGCCATCCTGGAAGATGGGCGGCTGCCCCTGATAGGCGACCAGCTCGGCCCTGGCGGCGGCCGGCGTGTGTTTCCATGCGGAAGCGTCGACGGGAGCCATGGCGGCCAGCATGGCGCACGCCTGCGGCATGCCGCTGTTGATCATCAGCTCGGCCTGGTAGACGCTGCCCAGCTCTTCGGCATCCGTGTGGATGTGCACGAGGCGCTGGCGCGGCACGGGCGAGTCGAACAGGGTGTAGCCGCCCGTCGTCATTTCGCCCAAGCGCGGGCCGATGGCGATGACCAGGTCGGCCTCCTTGACGCGCGCGGCCAGTTTCGGATTGATGCCGATGCCCACGTCGCCGATGTAGTTAGGGTGGGCATTGTCGAGCAAGTCCTGGAAGCGGAAGGCGCAGGCGACGGGCAAGTGATTCGTTTCCGCGAACTGCTGCAGGTCGGCGCATGCCTGCGGCGTCCAGGTGGTGCCACCGAGCAACACCAGCGGGCGTTGCGCCGCGGCCAGCATGCTGCGCAGCTGCTGCAGTTGCGCGTCGGATGGCGCCGCCTGCACGGCTTGGTAGGCGCGCGTGTCGGCCACCGTGGCCAGCGAGATGAGCATGTCTTCCGGCAAGGCCAGCACGACGGGGCCAGGGCGGCCGCTGGTGGCCACCTGGAAGGCGCGCGCCAGGTATTCCGGGATGCGCTCGGCGCGGTCGATCTGCGCCACCCACTTGGCCATCTGGCCGTACATGCGGCGGTAGTCGATTTCCTGGAATGCTTCGCGGTCGACGAAATCATTGCCCACCTGGCCGATGAACAGGATCATCGGCGTGGAATCCTGATAGGCCGTGTGCACGCCGATCGAGGCGTTGGTGGCGCCCGGTCCCCGCGTGACGAAGCAGATGCCCGGCTTGCCGGTCAGCTTGCCGTAGGCTTCGGCCATGAAGGCGGCGCCGCCCTCCTGGCGGTTGATGATGAAGCGGATGCCCGAGTCGTGCAGGGCGTCGAGCACGTCGAGGTAGCTTTCGCCAGGCACGCCAAAGGCGGTGTCGACACCGTGGATCTGCAGGGCATCGACCAGGATCTGGCCGCCGGTACGGGGTTGTTGCGTCATGTTCGGCTCTTTATGTTCTAGTTGAATGGCAAAGAAAAATCGGGCAAACGGAGCGCATGCGCCGCATCGGGATGCGCGCAGCTTGCGTCATTCTATGTGAGCCGATTTGGCCCGGCTTTTGAAATGGCGACACCGAATTACACAATCCCCCGGGGCGGCGGCGAGCGAGGGCCTCCGGCACGCGGTGCCGCGCCCGCACGGGCCTTTTGCAGAAACATGCTGCGGCGCGGTACAATGGCGGGTGAAGCAGGCCAGACAGTCGCTGGCCGGTGCAGCAATGCGCTGGCGGGAGGAAGGTCCGGACTCCATAGAGCGGGGTGACGGTTAACGGCCGTCCGCTGAAAGCCGCAAGGTATAAGGCGAGGAATAGGGCCACAGAGACGAGCGTATTAAGTTACGGTGAAACGCGGTAACCTCCACCTGGTGCAATTTCAAATAGGCACGCGATGATGCTGCTCGCGGAGCGTGCGGGTAGAAAGCTTGAGCGCCCGAGTAATCTGGCGCCTAGAGGAATGACTGTCATAGCGCCGACCGCAAGGAAGGCGCCGTAACAAAATCCGGCCTACCGGCCTGCTTCACTTGAATTCTTGGCTTCCCGGCTTGCAGGGGGGAGCATACCGGCCGCGGCGCATGCCTGCCGCGCACCGTCCAAAAGCCCCCGCAACGGGGCTTTTTTTGTTTCTAAAAATATAGCGTTTAAGATAAAGTTGTATAGACAACTAAAAATGAACAATTGGTTAAAGTTTCTTGATTCCAATTAATTGCTGCAATGCAAAAAAAGTTTTCGCTGGCGATGCCAGCCCCGGTAAATGGCGGCAGCGGCTGCCATCTGCGGTAATTTTTTGCCGAAAACCAAGTGTTTCTTGGGTGTAAATTGCCGTTGTGCTCGCACGACGAAACTATTGTCGTGTGTCAACTAACTGTAAAAAATTCAATTTTTCGATTTCGTCTTTTTCGATGTTTACGGTAGGAAAACACATGTGTGCAGATGAGGTACCACATTCACTATGTTCCATAAGTATCTAATTTATCGATATATTTTTATTTGAGACTCCTTCAACGATATGCGCTAAGTCCTTAATTTCATTAATAAAATTCCTGTTTTGCCAATCGGAAACCGCTTGACCACTATCTTTGCTTACTCTAAAGTGGGCAACTGTGTGAAAAAGTGTATTTTTGTGGGAAATTTCCCCATATCGGCGTGATGCCAAGGCATCACAACCCAAGCTCAAAAAGGTCTTCCGTGTTTCAAGGCGCGTCCGCAATCAATCTCGATGCCAAAGGCAGGATGTCTATCCCTGCCAAGCACCGTGACGCGCTGGCGATTCAATGCGAAGGCCGCTTGACCCTGACCAAACACCCTGACGGCTGCCTGCTGTTTTTTCCCCGCCCCGTGTGGGAAAGCCACCGCCAGCAAATCGCCACCTGGCCCATGTCGGCGCGCGCCTGGCAGCGCATCTTCCTCGGCAACGCCGTTGACGTGGAACTCGACTCGGCGGGCCGCGTGCTGATCTCGCCTGAATTGCGCAACGCCGTGGGGCTGTCGCGCGAAGTGATGATGATCGGCATGGGCAGCCACTTTGAAATATGGGATGCCGCCAAACTGGCCGAACAAGAACAGCAGGCGATCGATGCCGGCACTCCCGATGTACTTTCCAATTTTTCTTTCTAAGGCTCCGTAATGACACTACTCACGGTGCCGGAATTTCAGCATCGCACGGTGCTGCTTGATGAAGCGGTCGATGCGCTCGACCTGTCGGGCGACCGCGCGCATGGCATTTACGTCGACGGCACGTTTGGCCGCGGCGGGCACAGCCGTTTGATCCTGTCGCGCCTGGCGCCCGATGCGCGCCTGATCGGCTTCGACAAGGACTTGCAGGCCATCGCCACGGCCGAACAGATCGGCGATCCCCGTTTTGAAATTGTCCATGACAGCTTTGCCACCATGACGGCCAGCCTGGCCGAGCGCGGCGTGCAGCAGGTGGACGGCATCTTGCTCGACCTGGGCATCTCGTCGCCGCAAGTCGACGACGCGGCGCGCGGTTTCAGCTTCCGCAACGACGGACCGCTGGACATGCGCATGGATACCACGCGCGGCATCTCCGCGGCCGAATGGCTGGCGGTGGAAACCGAGCAGAATTTAGAGAAAGTGATACGCGATTATGGGGAAGAACGGTTTGCTTTTCAGATTGCAAAGGCGATTGTTGCTGGCCGGGCAGTCCAGCCAATTTCAAGCACACGACAGCTTGCCGGCATCGTGGCAGGCGCCGTCAAGACCCGCGAGAAGGGTAAGGACCCCGCTACCCGCACCTTTCAGGCAATCCGCATTTTCATTAACAAAGAGCTCGAGGATCTCGAGATCGGCCTGAACCAGGCGTATGCCTGCCTGGCGCCCGGCGCGCGTATGGCCGTGATCAGCTTCCACTCGCTGGAAGACCGCATGGTCAAGCGCTTCTTCGCCTCGAAGGCGAACGTGGCGCAGCCTGACCGCCGCCTGCCGATCCGCGCCGTCGACTTGCCGCAGCCGGAAATGAAACTGATTTCGAAGATGAAGCCGTCCGATGCCGAGATCGAGGCGAACCCGCGCTCGCGTTCGGCCGTGATGCGCGTGGCGCAGCGTCTGCCGCTGGCTGCCCCTGCACATGGCGGCGCCCGATGACTGGCAAGCTGTGTGTCGTGCTGTCGGCCCTGCTGGTGTGCTGCGGCCTGTCGCTGGTGAACGCGCAGTACCAGTCGCGCCACCTGCTGATCGACCTGGAACGCGCACAGGCGCTGTCGCGCCAGCTCGACATCGACTGGGCGCAGCTGCAGCTGGACCAGTCGACCCTGGGCAAGCATGAACGCATCGAAGCCATCGCACGGCGCGACCTGAGCATGACGCCGCTGACGGCGGCACGTACGCAATACCTGACGGAGGGTGAATAATGAAGTTGGGCGGTAACAGCAACGGCCGGGTGGCGGCATCGAAAGGCGTGCCATTCTCGAAGAACCCCGTACTGGCGGTGCGTCTGCCCGTCTGGCGTTCGCGCGTCGTGCTGTTCCTGCTGTTCTTCGCTTTCGCCGGCCTGGGCGCGCGCGCCCTGTGGCTGCAGGGCGTGTCGACGCAGTTCCTGCAAAAGCAGGGCAAGGCGCGCTATGAGCGCACCCTGGAATTGCCCGCCACGCGCGGCAAGATCACCGACCGCAATGGCCAGGTGCTCGCCTCGTCCGTCCCCGTGAAGGCCATCTGGGCGATTCCCGACGACGTGCTGCAGGCGCCGCCGGAAAAAATCAACGCGCTGGCCGGCCTGCTGGAAATGAACGTCAACGAATTGCGCAAGAAGCTCGATTCGGACCGCAGCTTTGTTTACCTGAAGCGCCAGGTCGAGATGGACGTGGCCGACAAGATTTCCAAGCTGGGCATCGACGGCATCGACGAGCGCAAGGAATACAAGCGCTTTTACCCGCAGGGCGAAGTGATGACCCACGTGGTGGGCTTTACCAACGTGGAAGACGTGGGCCAGGAAAGCATGGAGCTGGCGCAGCAGAAAACCCTCGTCGGCACCACCGGCAGCCGCCGCGTGATCAAGGACCGCCTGGGCCACATCGTCGAAGACATCGGCTTCATCCACGAACCGCATGACGGCAAGGACCTGACCCTGTCCGTCGACAGCAAGATCCAGTACATCGCCTTCACGCAGCTGAAGGAAGCGGTGGAAAAATTCAATGCCAAGGCAGGCGGCGCCGTGGTGCTCGACGTGCACACGGGCGAAGTGCTGGCCCTGGCCAACTACCCCAGCTACGACCCGAACGACCGCCGCAAGCTCACGGGCCAGCAGTTGCGCAACCGCGTCATGACGGATACCTTCGAACCCGGCTCCACGCTGAAACCGATCACCGTTTCGCTGGCGCTCGACACGGGCCGGGTCAAGCCGACCACCCTGATCGACACGGGGCCGGGCCGCTATACCATCGCCGACCGCACGATCACGGACACCAAGCCGCATGGCGTCATCAATGTCTCCGAGATCATCGAAATGTCGTCGAACATCGGCACCTCGAAGATCGCGCTGGGCATGCCGTCGCAGGAAATGTGGGAAATGTTTACCAAGGTGGGCTTCGGCCAGCAGCCGAAATGGGGCTTCCCCGGCGCCGTCGCCGGCCGCGTGCGTCCGTATAAATCGTGGCGCCCGGTGGAGCAGGCGACCATGAGCTACGGTAACGGCATTTCCGTCTCGCTGATCCAGCTGGCGCGCTCGTACATGATGTTCGCGCGCGATGGCGACACGATTCCATTGTCGTTCCAGAAGGTCAATGAACTGCCCGTGGGCCAGCAAGTGATCAAGCCGAAGACGGCCGCCGAAATGCGCGCCATGCTGGAGCTGGTGGTCTCCGGCGCGCACGGCTCGGCCAAGCGCGCCCAGGTCGCCGGCTACCGCGTGGGCGGCAAGACGGGTACCGCCTACAAGGTTGAAAACGGCCGCTATGCGATGCCGCGCAAATACATCGGCTCTTTCGTGGGCATGGTGCCGATGTCGGCGCCGCGCTTCATCATTGCCGTGATGATCGATGAACCGACCGGCCCGGCCCACTATGGTGGCCAGGTTGCCGCTCCCGCTTTCGCGGCGATTGCGACCAACGCGCTGCGCGCGATGAACGTACCGCCCGACTCCTCCGTTACCGAAATCGTGGTCCCGGCCAATGCCGGCCCGGAGGCCATGTGAAGTCACTCATGACCATACAAGACATCAGTTTGTGGATCAAAGCGGCTGCCCCGTCCGGGCAGCTGACGTCCGATTCGCGCCGCGTGCAGCGCGGCGACGTGTTTTTCGCCTATGCGGGCGCCACCCATTTCATCGCTGCGGCCATCGAGCAGGGTGCCGCCGCCATCTTGTTCGACGATGCCGGCTTTTCCTGGGACGCGGCCTGGAACGTGCCGCACCTGGCCGTGGCCGGGCTGAAACGCCTGGCCGGCCCTGTCGCCCACGCGTTCTACGGCATGCCGGACAGCGCCATGTTCAGCGCCGGCGTGACGGGCACCAACGGCAAGACCTCGTGCGCCCTGTGGCTGGCGCAGGCGCTGGCGCGCCTCGGTGTCACTTCCTCCGTGATCGGCACACTGGGCGTGGGCCTGTGCCGCCCGCGCGGCGGGATCGACTTTGACGTCACCGGCTACACCACGCCCGACGCCGTGCTGCTGGCGCGCAAACTGGCCGCCATGCGCGATGCTGGCGCGCAGGCCGTCGCCATCGAAGTGTCGTCGATCGGCCTGGACCAGGAACGCGCGGCAGGCATGCATTTCGACGTCGCCATGTTTACCAACCTGACGCGCGACCATCTCGATTATCACGGCGACATGGCTGCCTACGAGGCGGCCAAGGTCAAGCTGTTCGACTGGCCCGGCCTGAAAACGGCCGTCATCAACCTGGACGACGCCATGGGCCTGCGCCTGGCGCGCCATGTGGACGGCAAGCTGGCCGGCGAGTATCCCGTCATCGGCTACACCTTGCAGGATGCGGCGGCCTTGCCCGACCTGCCGGGGGTGCTGATGCTGCGCACCAGCCAGTTCCGCAGCCGCAATGCCGGCACCGACTTCCACCTGGAATGCCCGCTCGGCGTGGCGCTGGTCAAGACGCAGCTGGTGGGCCACTTCAATATCAGTAATGCGCTGGCCGTGCTGGGGGCCTTGCTGGCGCACGGCACCGGCCTGCGCGCGGCCATCGACGGCATCGAATCGCTGCAGCCGGCCCCGGGCCGCATGCAGCAGGTGGGCGGCCAGGAAGCGCCGATGGTCGTCATCGACTACGCGCATACGCCGGACGCGCTGGAAAAGACCCTGACCGCCTTGCGCCAGGTGGCGCAGGAACGGGGCGGCGACCTGTGGTGCGTGTTCGGCTGCGGCGGCGACCGCGATCCGGGCAAGCGCCCGCAGATGGGCGCCATCGCGCAGCTGGCCGACCACGTGCTCGTCACCAGCGACAATCCGCGCAGCGAGGATCCGCACGCCATCATCGCGCAGATCGTCGCCGGCATGCGTGCCGACGGCCCGCAGCCGCAGGCCATCGAAGACCGCGCCGCGGCCATCCTGTCGGCCATCAAGCACGCGGCCAAGCCGGACGTGATCCTGTTGGCGGGCAAGGGCCATGAGCCATACCAGGAAATCAAGGGCAAGAAACTGCCGTTCTCCGATGCCGACCATGCGCAGCTGGCCCTGTCCGCGCGCCTGACCATGATGAGGACGAACTGATGGATCGCCTCATGCACGCAACCCTGACGGAACTGATGCCATCGCTGCAAGGCGCGCAGCTGACGGGCGACGCCAGTTTTTCCGGCATATCCACGGACAGCCGCAGCGCCCAAGCCGGTTCGCTGTTCGTCGCCCTGCGCGGCGAGAGCTTCGACGCACATGACTTCCTCGGCCAGGTGGCCGCCAGCGGCGTCGCCGCCGTGGTGCTCGAGCGCCTGCCCGCAGGCTGGGACAGCGCCACGGTACCGGCCATCGTGGTGCCCGATACCCTGGTGGCGCTGGGCCGCATTGCCCATTACTGGCGCAGCCGTTTCAGCCTGCCCGTCATCGGCGTCACCGGCAGCAACGGCAAGACCACCGTCAAGGAGATGATTTCGTCCATCCTGGCAGCGGCCTTTGGCGACGAGGGACGGCTGGCCACGCGCGGCAACCTGAATAACGAAATCGGCGTGCCCCTGACGCTTTTCCGCCTGAATACAGAGCACAAGGCGGCCGTCATCGAGATGGGCATGAACCATCCGGGAGAAATTGCGCGCCTGGCGGCGATTGCCGCGCCGACGCTGGCGATGGTCAACAACGCGCAGCGGGAACACCAGGAATTCATGCATACGGTGGAAGCGGTAGCGCGCGAGAACGGCGCGGCGCTGGCGGCATTGGCCGACGACGGCGTGGCGGTCTTCCCGCACGGCGACGAATTCACGCCCCTGTGGCGCGAACTGGCCGGCGCGCGCGCCGTCATCACCTTCGGCTTGTCGAAAGAGGCGGACGTGAGCTGCACGCACCGCGCGGCCGAGGATTTTGGCAGCGACATGTTCATCAGCGTGCGCGCGCAGGACGGCAGCTTGCGCCAGTTTTTTGTGGGCCTGCAGGCGGCCGGCGAACACAATGTGCGCAACGCGCTGGCGGCGGTGGCATGCGCCATTGGCGCCGGCATCGCCATCGAGCATGTGAAGCAGGGCCTGGAGGCGTTTTCTCCCGTGAATGGCCGCCTGCAGAAAAAGCGCGCCGCCAATGGTGCCACCATCATCGACGACACGTATAACGCCAATCCGGACTCGGCGCGCGCGGCCATCGACGTGTTGGCGCAAGCGGCAGCGCCGCGCATCCTGGTGCTGGGCGAGATGGGTGAAGTCGGTACGCAGGGACAGCAGTTCCACGAAGAGATCGGCGCCTACGCCGCCGCCAAAGGCATTGAATACGTGCTGGCGACGGGCGGCCTGGCGCGCCATCTGGTGAATGCGGCGCAGGCAGCTGCGAGCCAGGAATCAGGCACGGTCGTGGAGTATTTCGAACAGTTCGACGGTTTGCTGGCGGCGCTCGATGCGCATTTGTCCGGCCGTTCGGATGCAACAGTATTAATCAAGGGCTCCCGCTTCATGAAAATGGAACGGGCCGTGCAGCATTTGATTGGTTCAAACAACAAAAACAAGGAAGCTCACTAATCATGCTGCTCTGGCTCGCTCATTATTTCCAGGACGACATTGGCCCACTGCGGGTCTTTAATTTCATCACTTTCCGCGCCGTCTTCGCCACGTTGACGGCGATCCTGATCGGCCTGTGCGCCGGTCCCGCCGTGATCCGCATGCTCACGCGCATGAAGGTCGGCCAGGCCGTGCGCACGGACGGTCCGCAAACGCATCTGAAAAAACACGGCACCCCCACCATGGGCGGCGTGCTGATCCTCATCGCCATCGGCATTTCCACCTTGCTGTGGGCCGACCTGTCGAACCGCTTCATCTGGCCCGTGCTGATCGTCACGCTGGGCTTTGGCGCCGTCGGCTGGGCCGATGACTACCGCAAGGTGGTGCACCAGGATCCGGAAGGAATGCGCTCGCGCGAAAAATACTTCTGGCAGTCGCTGATCGGCATCATCGCCGCGTTTTACCTGGCGTTCTCCGTCTCCGTGTCGGAACCGGACGCCGGCCACGTGTGGAACCTGATCTACGCCTGGGTGCAGTCGGGCTTCGCCATGGACCTGCCGCCGAAGGCCGACCTGATCGTCCCGTTCTTCAAGACCATCAGCTATCCGCTGGGCGTGTGGGGCTTCATCGCGCTGACCTACTGCGTCATCGTCGGCACCAGCAACGCTGTCAACTTCACGGACGGCCTGGACGGCCTGGCCATCATGCCGACCGTGATGGTGGGCACGGCCCTGGGCCTGTTCGCCTACCTGACGGGCAACGCCACGTATGCGCGCTACCTGTTCATCCCGCACATTCCGGGCGCCGGCGAGCTGGTGATCTTCTGCGGCGCGCTGGCCGGTTCCGGCCTGGCCTTCCTCTGGTATAACACGCATCCCGCCAAGGTCTTCATGGGCGACGTGGGCGCGCTGGCACTGGGCGGCGCACTGGGCACCATCGCCGTCATCGTGCGCCAGGAAATCGTCCTGTTCATCATGGGCGGCATCTTCGTCGTTGAAACGCTGTCCGTGATCATCCAGGTCGTCTGGTTCAAATACACCAAGAAACGCTATGGCGCCGGCCGCCGCGTCTTCCTGATGGCGCCACTGCATCACCATTTTGAACAAAAAGGCTGGAAAGAGACGCAGGTTGTCGTGCGTTTCTGGATCATCACCATGATGCTGGTGCTGCTCGGCCTGACCACCTTGAAGCTGCGCTGATGATGTACGACGCTAAAACCGCACTGGTACTGGGCCTCGGGGAGTCGGGCCTGGCCATGGCCCTGTGGCTTGCCCGCAGCGGTGCCTGCGTGCGCGTGGCCGATACAAGGGAAAACCCTGAGCGCCTGGCCGCGCTGCAGGCCGCCGTGCCGCAGGCGCAATTCATCGCCGGCGCCTTCACGGCGGATTTGCTCGATGGCGTCGATTTCGTCTCCGTCAGCCCCGGCCTGGCACCGCACCGTGAACTGGCTGCTATCGCGCCGGCCGCCGCCGGGAAAAACATTCCCGTGTGGGGTGAGATCGAACTGTTCGCGCAAGCGCTGGCCGCTTTGAAGGCGGAACGCGGCTATGCGCCGAAAGTCGTCGCCATCACGGGCACGAATGGCAAGACCACCGTCACCAGCCTGGTCGGGCTGCTGTGCGAACGCGCCGGCCTGGCCACGCGCGTGGCCGGCAATATCAGCCCGGCGGCGCTCGACGTACTGCGCGAGGTGCTCGACGCCGAGCCGGCGCCGCAGAAGGTGGATGCGGACGCTGAAGTGGCGGAGCCCGTCGCCAGCACCTTGCCGCAGGCGTGGATACTGGAGCTGTCCAGCTTCCAGCTGCACACGACCTTCAGCCTGCAGGCCGATGCGGCCACGGTGCTGAACTTGTCGCAGGACCACCTGGACTGGCATGGCGACATGGCTGCCTATGCTGCCGACAAGGCGCGCATCTTCGGCGATGAGACCGTGCGCATCTTGAACCGCGACGACGCGGCCGTCATGCGCATGGCCGATCCGCTGCGCGAGACCGTCACCTTCGGCACGGGCGAACCGGCGGAAGTCGACAGCTTTGGCCTGGTCAATGAACGGGGCATCTTCTGGCTGGCGCAAGCCGTGCCCAGCGAAGAAGTGATCGAGAAGAAGCGCAGGAAGAATGATCCGGCGCCGGAGCCGGTGCCGACGATGGCGAAAAAACTGATGCCGGCCGATGCGCTGAAGATCCGTGGCCAGCACAATGCAGCGAACGCGCTGGCGGCCCTGGCCCTGTGCCGCGCCATCGGCCTGCCGTTCGCGCCGCTGCTGCATGGCTTGCGCGAATACCAGGGCGAGCCGCACAGGGTGGAATTGATCACCGCCGTCAACGACGTCGAATATTACGACGACAGCAAGGGCACGAATGTGGGCGCGACCGTCGCGGCCCTGTCCGGCCTGGGCAAGGCCTTCGGCGGCACCGAGCAGCGCCTGGTGCTGATCGCCGGCGGCGATGGCAAGGGGCAGGACTTCTCGCCGCTGGCCGAACCCGTGTCGCGCTACGTGCGTGCCGTGGTGCTGATCGGCCGCGATGCGCCAGCCTTGCGCGCCGCACTCGAGCCGGCCGGCGTCGACATTCTCGACTGCGCCACCTTGCCGGAAGCCGTCAAGCGCGCCAGCAGCCTGGCGCTGGCCGGTGACGCGGTGCTGCTGTCGCCCGCATGCGCCAGCATGGACATGTTCAAGAACTATGCGCATCGGGCGCAGGTGTTTGTCGACGCCGTGCGCGACATCGCCCTGGAAAACGGACAGGATATCTGATGGCCTTCCAACTGCCATTCCGCTTCGGTTCCGGCTCGGCTGCCAAGCCGCTGGACGGCCGCGCGCGGCAGTCGAAGATGATGGAGTACGACCAGCCGCTGGTGTGGGTGGTGCTGCTGCTCATGTTGCTGGGCATGGTGATGGTGTACTCGGCGTCGATTTCGCTGTCGGACGCGCGCAAGTTCGCCGCCTACACGAACAATTATTTTGTCGTGCGCCAGGCGCTGTTCATCGGCGTATCGATCATCGTCGGGGCGATGGTGTTCCGCATCCGCATCGCCACCTGGCAAAAGATCGCCCCGTGGCTGTTCATCGGCACCCTGGTGCTGCTGGTGATGGTGCTGATACCGGGCCTGGGCGTGTCCGTCAACGGCGGACGCCGCTGGCTGAACCTGCCGGGCCTGCGGCCGCAGCCGTCCGAGCTGATGAAGGTGGTGATGGTGCTGTACGCGGCCGACTACACGGTGCGCAAGCAGGAATACATGCACAAGCTGACCAAGGGCTTCATGCCGATGGCGCTGGCCGTCAGCTTCGTCGGCCTGCTGCTGCTGATGGAGCCTGACCTGGGCGCCTTCGGCGTGATCGTCTGCATCGCCATGGGCATTTTGTTTTTGGGCGGCGTCAACGCCATCTGGTTCGGTGGCATTGGCGCCATGCTGACGGCGATCTTCGTCACCATCATCGCCCTGTCGAAATTCCGCCGCGAGCGGTTTTTTGCGTATCTCGACCCGTGGCAGGAAGACAATGCGCTGAACAAGGCGTACCAGCTGACGCACTCCTTGATCGCCTTCGGGCGCGGCGAACTGTTTGGCGTGGGGCTGGGCGGCAGCGTGGAAAAACTGCACTACCTGCCCGAAGCGCACACGGACTTCTTGCTGGCTGTGATCGGCGAGGAACTGGGCCTGGTGGGCGTGCTGGTCGTGATCGGCCTGTTCTACTGGATCATCAAGCGCGCCTTCGACATCGGCCGCCAGGCGATCGCCATCGACCAGACGTTCGCGGGCCTGACGGCGAAGGGCATCGCCATCTGGATCGGCGTGCAGACCTTCATCAACATGGGCGTGAACCTGGGCCTGCTGCCGACCAAGGGCCTGACTTTGCCCTTGATGAGCTATGGCGGCACGGGCGTACTGATTAACTGTATCGGCCTGGCGATTTTGCTGCGCATCGATTACGAAAACCGGATCCTGATGCGCGGAGGCCGGCTATGACTAATGTAACGACATTGAAACCGACGAAAAGACTGATGATCATGGCGGCCGGCACCGGCGGCCATATTTTCCCTGGCCTGGCGATCGCGCAAACCATGCGCGCGCGCGGCTGGGAAGTGAGCTGGCTGGGCACGACCCACGGCATGGAGCAGGACCTGGTGCCGAAGAGCGGCATTCCCATGGACGCCATCGCGTTCTCCGGCATGCGCGGCAAGGGCCTGGCGCACACGGTTAAGGGCGGCTTCAGGATGCTGGCCAGTTTCTTTGCCATCCGCCGCTTCATCGCGCGCCGCAAGCCGGACGTGGTGATGGGCATGGGCGGCTACGTGACCGTGCCGGGCGGCCTGATGGCGCGCCTGAAGGGCGTGCCGCTGGTGCTGGTCAATGCCGACGCCGCGCTGCTGCTGTCGAACAAGACGCTGGTACCGCTGGCGCAGCAAGTATGCTTCGGCTTTCCCGCCGATTTCGGCAGCGCCGCCGGCAAGGCCGTCGTCACGGGCAACCCCGTGCGCGCCGAGATTCTGGCCATGGCGCCGCCGGCCGCGCGCTTTGCTGGCCGCAGCGGGCCGCTGCGCATCCTGGTGGTGGGTGGCAGCCTGGGTGCGAAGGCGCTGAACGACAGTCTGCCTGCGGCGCTGGCGCTGATGCCGGAAGGCGAGCGTCCGCTGGTGACGCACCAGTCGGGCAAGAAGAATATCGACGCCCTGCATGCCGCGTATGCGCAGGCGGGCGTGCAAGCCAATGTGGTCGACTTCATCGATGACATGGCCAAGGCATATACCGAAGCGGACCTGGTGATCTGCCGCGCTGGCGCGATCACCCTGTCGGAGCTGACGGCGGCCGGCGTGGCCAGCGTGCTGGTGCCGCTGGTGGCGTCGACTACCAGCCACCAGCGCGACAACGCGCAGTGGATGGCGAAACAAGGCGCGGCGATTCATTTGCCGCAGACGGAAATGAGTGCGGCGTCGCTGAGCGCCCTGCTGGCATCGCTGAGCCGCGATAGCTGCCAGCAGATGGCGCAGGCGGCACTGGCAGCAGGCAAGCGCGACGCCAATGAGGCGATCGCACACGTATTGGAAAAACTGGCATGAGGTTAGCTCTGTGAAGCATAAAGTAAACAATATCCACTTTGTCGGCATTGGCGGCAGCGGCATGAGCGGCATCGCCGAGGTGCTGGTCAACCTGGGCTACAAGGTGTCGGGCTCCGACCTGGGCAGCAATGCGGCAACGCAGCGCCTGGCGAGCCTGGGCGCGACCGTCATGCTCGGTCATGCGGCGGAAAATATCGGCGACGCCGACGCGGTGGTGACGTCGGGCGCCGTCCCGCAGGACAATCCGGAAGTGGCAGCCGCGCGCGCGCGCAAGATCCCGCTGGTGCCGCGTGCCGTGATGCTCGGTGAACTGATGCGTCTGAAGCGCGGCATCGCGATCGCCGGCACGCACGGCAAGACCACCACCACCAGCCTGGTCGCCTCCGTGCTGGCGCAGGGCGGCCTCGATCCCACCTTCGTCATCGGCGGGCGCCTGACCAGCGCCGGCGCGAACGCCAAGCTGGGTTCGGGCGACTACCTGGTGGCCGAGGCCGATGAATCGGACGCCTCGTTCCTGAACCTGACGCCGATGATCGAAGTGATCACGAATATCGATGCCGATCACATGGACACCTATGAGCACGATTTCGAAAAGCTCAAGCAGGCTTTCGTGCAGTTCACGCACCGCCTGCCATTCTATGGCCGCGCCATGCTGTGCATCGATGATCCGCACGTGCGCGCCATCATCCCGTCCGTGACCAAGCCGGTCACGACCTATGGTTTCGCGGAAGACGCGCAAGTGCGAGCCATCAATGCGCGCGCCGTGGGCCTGGAAATGCATTTCACCGTGCTGCAGGAAGGCTATCCCGACCTCGACGTGGTACTGAACCAGCCCGGCATGCACAATGTGCAGAATGCCTGCTCTGCCATCGCCATCGCGCGCGAAATCGGCATCGCCGACAGCGCCACGCAGCAGGGCCTGGCGGAGTTTTCCGGCGTGGGCCGTCGCTTCACGCGCTATGGCGACGTGGCGCTGCCCAATGGCGGCAGCTTCGCCCTGGTCGACGATTTCGGCCACCATCCGGTGGAAACGGAAGTGACTTTGGCAGCCGCACGCGCCGCCTATCCGGGCCGCCGCCTGGTGCTGGCGTTCCAGCCGCACCGCTACAGCCGCACGCGCGACCTGTTCGAGGATTTCGTCAAGGTGCTGGGCGTGCCCGACGTGCTGCTGCTGTCCGAAGTGTATGCGGCAGGCGAAGCGCCCATCGTTGCCGCCGACGGCCGCGCATTGGCGCATGCGCTGCGCGCGCGCGGCAAGATCGAACCGATTTTCGTCGAATCCATGACCGACATGGCCGACACCATCATGAGCGTGGCGCGCGACGGTGACGTCGTGCTGACCATGGGGGCGGGTTCCATCAGCGGCATCCCGCAACAACTGACTACGTATCAATCCAACACTGTAAAGGCCTGATGTGAACCAAGCTTCAGCTATCGATGTAAAACAATTGGGCAAGGTCGGCGTCCTGTTCGGCGGCAGCTCGGCCGAGCGCGAAGTGTCGCTGATGTCCGGCACGGGCGTGCTGGCCGCGCTGAAAAGCCATGGCGTGGATGCGCACGGCTTCGACACGGGCGAGCGCAGCCTGGCCGAACTGGCCGCTGAGAAATTTGACCGCGTCTTCATCGCGCTGCATGGCCGCTTCGGCGAAGACGGCAGCCTGCAGGGCGCGCTGGAACAGCTGGGCATCCCCTACACGGGCAGCGGCGTGATGGCTTGCGCCGTGGGCATGGACAAGGTCTACACCAAGATGATCTGGCTGATGCACAAGCTGCCGACGCCGCAGTACGCTGTGCTGGACGACAGCTCCGACCTGGCCAAGGTGGCGGCGGAACTGGGTTTGCCGCTGATCGTCAAGCCGCCGCATGAAGGCTCGAGCATCGGCATCACGACTGTCAAGGAGGCTTCGGCTTTCCAGGCGGCCTACGATATCGCCGCCGGCCTCGATGATTCGGTGCTGGCAGAGGAATTCATCCAGGGTCGCGAATTCACCGTGGCGATCCTGGGCAAGGGCGTCACGGCGCGCGCGCTGCCGCCGATTGAAATCGTCGCCCCGCAAGGCAATTACGACTACCAGAACAAGTATTTTACCGACGATACGCAGTATTTCTGCCCGCCGCAGCTGGACCCGGCGATCGTGGCGGAGATGGAGCGCATTGCCGTGGAAGCCTACCGTGCCCTTGGCTGCGAAGGATGGGGACGGGTCGATGTGCTGATGCGCGCGGCCGACAGCAAACTGTTCCTGCTGGAGGTGAATACCTCGCCCGGCATGACGGGCCATTCGCTCGTGCCGATGGCGGCGCGCGCGGTGGGCATCAGCTATGAAGACCTGTGCCTGGAAATCGTCTCCGGCGCGCGCCTGAAAATGCACAAGGGACAGCACTGATATGTGGCATGACGCTAAAAGCCTGAATACGACTGCCAACGGCTTGCTGGCCGCGGTTCTGGTCGTGTGCGTGGCGGCCGGCGTCTGGTGGGTATCGCAACGTCCCATGTTCGACCTGCGCACCATCAAGGTGGAAAGCGCGGACGACAAGGGCCTGCGTCACGTGAACTACCTGACCCTGCGCAGCGGCACCCTGGGGCGCATCAAGGGTAATTTTTTCACGACCAACCTGGAAAGCGTGCGCGGCGTGTTCGAGGCGGTGCCCTGGGTGCGCCGCGCCAGCGTGCGGCGCGAGTGGCCCAACCAGCTGATCGTGGCACTGGAAGAACACGAGGCGCTGGGCACGTGGGGCGAGGATGGACGCCTGTTGTCGGTCAAGGGCGACGTGTTTACGGCCAATGTGGCCGAAGCGGAAGACGACCATGAGCTGCCCGCGTTTTCGGGCCCGGACGGCAGCGAGAAGGAAGTGCTGGCCACCTACGTGCAGCTGGAAAAATGGTTTGCGCCGCTGAAGATGGTGCCGGAAAGCCTGTCGCTGTCGAGCCGTTACGCGTGGACCGTGAAACTGAATAACGGCATGAGCGTGGCGCTGGGGCGCGAGCAGAATCATACGACCCTGAAGGCGCGGGTCGACCGGCTGGTGGGGATTTATCCGCAGCTGGCGAGCCGCCTGGAAAATATCGACACGATCGACATGCGCTACCAGAATGGCCTGGCCTTGAGTTCCGCTGGCCTCGTGATACCGGCCGAAGGCAAGGATGGCAAGCCAGTGATGAAGAAAAAGAACAGCAGTCCGATTAAAAAACCGGCTTGACCGAATACCCAATTAATCAATTAATTATTAGCCCAAAAAACTAGGCGACAGAAATGACAAAAGACGCGAAAAACCTGATCGTCGGCCTCGACATCGGCACCTCGAAAGTGGTGGCGGTGGTAGCCGAAGTGATGTCCGACGGGCGCCACGAAGTGATCGGGCTGGGCCAGCACGAATCGAAGGGCCTGAAAAAAGGCGTGGTGGTCAATATCGAGGCCACGGTGGAGTCCATCCAGCGCGCGCTGGAAGAGGCCGAGCTGATGGCCGACTGCAAGATCCGCAATGTGTATGCGGGCATCGCCGGCAGCCATATCCGCAGCTTCAATTCCAGCGGCATGGTGGCCATCAAGGACAAGGAAGTGACGGCGACCGACGTGGCGCGCGTCATCGAGACGGCAAAAGCGGTTAACATTCCGACCGATCAGCAATTGCTGCACACGGTGCCGCAAGAGTTCATCGTCGACAGCCAGGAAGATGTGCGCGAGCCTATCGGCATGAGCGGCATCCGCCTGGAGGTGAAGGTGCATATCGTCACTGGCGCCGTGTCGGCGGTGCAGAACATCGTCAAGTGCGTGCGCCGCTGCGGCCTGGAAGTGTCGGACCTGATCCTGCAGCCGATGGCCTCGGCCGACGCCGTGCTCACGCCCGATGAAAAGGAACTGGGCGTGGTGCTGATCGACATCGGCGGCGGCACGACCGATGTGGCGGTGTTCTCCGATGGCGCGATCCGCCATACGGCAGTCATTCCTATCGCCGGCGACCAGATCACCAACGACATCGCCATGGCCTTGCGCACCCCGACCGCGGAAGCGGAAGAAATCAAGATCCGCTATGGCGTGGCCAAGCAGGTCCTGGCCGATCCCGGCGAATCGCTGGAAGTGCCTGGCCTGGGCGACCGCGGCCCGCGCAACCTGTCGCGCCAGGCGCTGGCCGCCGTGATCGAACCGCGCGTCGAAGAGCTGTTCGCCATGGTGCACCAGGTGGTGCGCGAATCCGGTTACGAAGGCGTGCTGTCGTCGGGTATCGTGCTCACTGGCGGCACCTCCATCATGCCCGGCATGGTGGAAATGGCGGAAGACATTTTCCTGAAGCCGGCGCGCCTGGGCACGCCGGAGTATCGGGGCCAACTGGCCGATGTGGTGCGCAGTCCGCGCTATGCCACGGTGCTTGGCCTGCTGCTGGAAGCGAAAAAGCAATACCTGCGCGGCCACATCGTGACGCGTCAGGACGGCTCGGTGAAGGCAGTCTGGCAGCGCATGAAGGAATGGTTTTTAGGGAATTTTTAAGGGCATGATTTTCGCCCGGCAGCACAGGTTTTTTGGCAGCATCGCAGGTAAACACACATAACTTAATTTTATATTTAACCGCAGTTTTCAATCTCCAGTTCTCCTACCAATATGAGGCCTGGCGCTTGGAAACCGCATTCTGATAGGAGCACATCATGGAGTTCGATATGGTCGATAACACAGCTTTAGGTACCGTCATCAAGGTCGTCGGCGTCGGCGGTGCGGGTGGCAATGCAGTCCAACACATGATCAACAAAGGCATGTCGGGCGTGGAGTTCATTGCCGCCAATACCGACGCACAGGCCCTGTCAACCTCGAAGGCCCACAACATCATCCAGATCGGCGACACGGGTCTGGGCGCCGGGATGAAGCCTGCCGTCGGCCGTCAATTGGCGGAAGAATCGCGCACGCGCATCGCTGACTCGCTGCGCGGCGCGCACATGGTCTTCATCGCCGCCGGCATGGGCGGCGGCACGGGCACGGGCGCCGCTCCCATCGTGGCCGAAGTGGCCAAGGAACTGGGCGCGCTGACGGTGGCCGTGGTTTCCAAGCCATTCTCGTACGAAGGCCAGAAGTGCATGGATATCGCCGACGAAGGTCTGGAGCAGCTGTCGCTGCACGTCGATTCGCTGATCATCATCCTCAATGAAAAGCTGGAAGAGATCTACGAAGACGAAAGCATGCTGGAATGGATGCAGCACGCCGATGATGTGCTCAACAACGCGGTGGCCGGCATCGCCGAGATCATCAACGTGCCAGGCCATATCAACGTCGACTTCAACGACGTGAAAACCATCATGGGCGAGCAGGGCAAGGCCATGATGGGCACGGCGACGGCGTCCGGCGTCGACCGCGCGCGCATCGCTGCCGAACAGGCCGTCGCTTCGCCGCTGCTGGACGGTATCGACCTGTCCGGCGCGCGCGGCGTGCTGGTCAACGTCACGGCCAGCCGTGGCTTGAAGGGTAAAGAGATCAAGGAAGTCATGGCCGCCGTGCGCGCGTTTGCGGCGCCGGACGCGTCGATCGCCCAAGGCATCGCCTACGACGACGCCATGGGCGACGATATCCGCGTCACCGTGGTGGCGACGGGCCTGGGACGCGCGAAGAAAAACATCCAGTTGGTACCGCAGCAAGTGCTGCGCACCGGCACCCACAACGGTCCGCTGACCCCGTCGGCAGCGATGGGCGGCGCACAGGCGGCGACGACGACGGTGGGCGTGGCCACGCCGGCAGCCGGTTTCGACGGCATGAAGGCGCCGGCCGTATGGCGCCGCGAATCGGCTTCCGAGCAGGTGCGCGCGATGGAAAAGAATGGCATGGAGACCTACGACATTCCAGCGTTCCTGCGTAAGCAAGCAGATTAAGGTGATCTGATGTCAGTAACGATGACGGCGGCCTGAGGGCCGCCGTTTTTTTTGCCGTTTTTTGATTTTTGGCTTTGCCTTTCCGGCCACTTTCTGCACAAATGCGGCAAGTCAGGCATACTATCGCGCAGTGTCGGCATCATGCCGGCAGAACCAGATCACGGGCGCTGTCCGCTCCATGCGGCGGGCAGCGTCTTCAACCGACAGTACACAAGGAGTCAACATGACCATCAAGATCGGCGACACCCTGCCAGAAGGCACCCTGGCTGAATTCATCGAAAGCGAAACCGAAGGCTGCACACTGGGCCCGAACACGTTCAACGTGCAAGACCTGGTCAAGGGCAAGAAGATCGCCATCTTCGGCCTGCCAGGCGCCTACACCCCGACCTGCTCCGCACAGCACGTGCCAGGCTACGTCAAGCACGCCGCCGACCTGAAGGCCAAGGGCGTCGATGAAATCTGGTGCATCTCCGTCAACGACGCGTTCGTGATGGGCGCCTGGGGCCGCGACCAGAAAGCCACCGGCGTCGTGCGCATGATGGCTGACGGCAACGCCGCCTACAGCAAGGCCCTGGGCCTGGACGCCGATTTCTCCAAGCACGGCATGGGCACGCGTTCGCAGCGCTACTCGATGCTGGTCGACAATGGCGTCGTGACGCAATTGAACATCGAGCAAGGCGGCAAGTTCGAAGTGTCGAACGCGGAAACCTTGCTGGGCCAACTGGCTTAAGTCCCTGAGAAAAAGTCCATGGCGGCGTTGCACTGCCTTGGCATACTACTCGTACTGCCTGCGGCAATGCGCCTTGTCCTGAACATTTTTCAGGGACGTATCCTTTTTTGACGTAAAAACGGCGCCATCGGCGCCGTTTTTTTATTGCACCTGCGGTTTTATTGCCTCGAACATGGCCGCGTCGATGCTGAACGAATAATCGTCCTGCAACGCGAAATAGCGCCGCGCTTCCTCGGGCGCGCCGTCGAACAGATTGCGGATGGCCGCCACGCGCTCGCTTGGGGTGCGCATGCGCGCCACCCACTCGTCGAACTGCATCGTCAGTTTCCACACGCTGCGCAAGCTGTGCGTGAAGCCCGCGTTGTCGAACTTGGCGCCCCATTCGCAGCTGCGGTAGTCGCGCACGTGCGAGGCGTCGCGCAGCATTTCCACTGCCTGCAAGGTGCTGTCGTACAGGGCCGTTTTCGGCGCCACGATGTCGATCACCAGCAAGGTGCCGTTCGGGCGCAGCACGCGCCACGCTTCGGCCAGCGCGCCCGCCACGTCGTTCCAGTGGTGTGCGGAAAAGCGCGTGACGACCATGTCGAAGCTGGCGTCGGCAAACGGCAGCCGGGCCACGTCGCCCTGCTGCGTGCTGATGTTGTGCAAGCCGCGCTGCACCCTGGCGCATTCCACCACGTCGAGCATGGGCTGCGCCAGGTCGTAGGCGATGACCGATTGCGCCACGGGGGCGACGGCAAAGCTGGCGTGGCCGGCGCCGCAGCCCAGGTCCAGCACCACCGGCTTGCCATGGCGGCGCGCGCATTCCTGCATCAGCACCAGGTCGGCTCCCTGCGCGTGGACCGCGCTGCTCAGGTAGGCATTGGCCGTCTTGCCAAACTGTTCGGTAACGACATCGTGCTGCTGCATGGTGTTCTCCTGTTGATGGGTGAGTACCTGCAGAATAAGGATAAAATTATCCTGTAACAAGACCATAACTTATACTGGTATATCGACTACCATGCAGGCCGCTCATGTCCACCAAACTCGCTGAATTCATCCGCGCCCGGCGCGAAGCCGTCACGCCCGCCATGGCCGGTTTGCCCGGCGGCGGACGGCGGCGCACGCCCGGCTTGCGGCGCGAGGAGCTGGCGCAGCTGTGCGACGTCAGCCCCACCTGGCTGACGTGGCTGGAGCAGGGGCGGCCTGTGTCCGCGTCGGCCAAGATGCTGGCGCGCCTGGCGCAGGTGCTGCAGCTGAGCGCGGCCGAGCGCGCCTACCTGTTCGAGGTGGCCGACAAGCATGACCCGAGCCACGGGGCAGGCGAGGGCGATGGTCCCGCCGCCGCCGAGCTGGCCGCCATCGTCGCCGCCATCGCGTCACCCGCCTACATCCTGGATCGCGCGTGGAATGCGGTCGCGTGGAATGCCGCCGCCGCCAGCCTGTTCGCGGGCTGGCTGTATGCCGATGCCACTGGGCCGAACCAGCTGCGTTTCATGTTCCTCGAACCTGGCGCGCGTGAGCTGGTCGTCGGCTGGCCCGAACGGGCGCAGCGGCTGGTGGCGGAGTTCCGCGCCGATATCGGCCGCCATGCGGACCAGGCGCCGCTGGCCGGCCTGATCGCCGACCTGGCCGGCGCCAGCGCGCCATTTCGCCAGTGGTGGGAGGCGCAGCAGGTGCAAGGCCGCGACGGGGGATTGCGCCGCTTCCAGCATCCGCAGCAAGGCTTGCTGGCATTTCATCAGGTGACCTTGCACCTTGCGCGCCAGCACGACTTGAAACTGGTGATGCTGCTGCCCGTATAGTTGCCCCTTTGAAAATGTAAAATGGCAGCGCTTGTTATAATCGGGGCGACCGCCTGGCTCCCGCCATGCTGTCCTGGCTCCGGCCGTCGCCATGATGACGGCCCCGCTCTGTCGCCAGGAGGCTGTCCTGTTACCCCGCAATCCCAACCTGCGCAGCATCTACGTGATGCTGGTCGCCGTCGCCATGTTTTCCCTGATGGACACGGCCATGAAGCTGCTGTCCGCCCATTATCCGCCCATGCAGGTGACGGCCCTGCGCGCCCTGTCGTCCTTGCCGCTCGTCTGCCTGTACCTGCTGTACCGCGGCGCTTTTAACAATGTGATGCAGGTGCGCTGGCCGCTGCACCTGCTGCGCGGCGCCCTGGGCGTGCTGATGATTACCCTGTTCGCCTATGGCTTGAAGCGCATGTCGCTGGCCGAGACGTATGCGCTGTTCTTCGTCGCCCCCTTGCTGATCACGGTCCTGTCCGTCTTTATCTTGAAGGAGAAGGTTGACTTCGCCCGCTGGTGCGCCATTGCCGTTGGCCTGCTGGGCGTGCTGGTGGCGCTGCGTCCGGACGGTACCGGCTTCTTCTCGCTGGCCGGCCTGGCCGTGCTGGGTTCGGCCGCCTGCTACGCCATTTCGGCCGTCACGGGCCGCATCCTCAGCCGCACGGATGCCAGCGAAAGCATGGTCTTCTGGCTGATGGTGATGATGGCCCTCGGCGGCGTGGCCCTGTCGGCGCATGAGTGGGTGAGCATCCGCCGCGACGACTGGTGGCTGTTGGCAGGCCTGTCCGTCAGCGGCTTCCTGGGCCAGCTGGCGATCACGGAGGCGTTTCGCCATGGCAAGGCATCGAGCGTGGCGCCATTCGAATATTCGGCCCTGGCGTGGGGCATGGCCCTGGACTGGCTGCTGTGGCGCGCCTTGCCCGACCACTACACGCTGATCGGCGCGGCCATCATCATCGGCAGCGGCATTTATCTGGTGCGCCGCGAAGCCGTGCATGCGGAAAGCGAGCATCCCTGACGGCGCATTGTGGTTTTTCTGGCGCGGCCCATGCCGCGCCGCAACGAAAAGACGCCAAATGGATATAATCGACAGATGTTAAAACAACGCACTATCAAACAATTGGTCCGCACCATCGGTGTCGGCTTGCACTCTGGCACCAAGGTCCAGCTGACCCTGCGGCCCGCCGCGATCGACACGGGCATCGTGTTTCGCCGCATCGACCTCGATCCCATCGTGGAGTTTCCCGCCAGCGCCATGGCCGTGGGCGATACGCGCATGGCTTCCGTGCTGATCAAGGATGGCGCGCGGGTGTCCACGGTGGAACACTTGATGTCGGCCGCGGCCGGCATGGGCATCGATAATATGTTTATCGATGTGAATGCGGAAGAAATTCCCATCATGGACGGTTCCGCCTCGTCCTTCGTCTATCTGTTGCAGCAGGCGGGGGTGGAAGAGCAGGAAGCGGCGAAGAAATTCATCAAGGTCGTCAAGCCCGTGGAAGTACGCCACGGCAAGGGCGATGCGGAGAAATGGGCGCGATTGTCGCCGTACGACGGCTTCAAGCTCGATTTCTTCATCGAATTTAATCATCCGGCCGTCGATGGCACGATGCAACGCGCCTCCGTGGACTTCGGTGACGTGTCCTATGTGCATGACGTGGCGCGCGCGCGCACCTTTGGCTTCATGCAGGACGTGGAAAGCTTGCGCGGCATGGGCCTGGCGCGTGGCGGTTCACTGGAAAACGCCATCGTCATGGACGAGTACCGCATCCTCAACGCGGACGGCCTGCGTTATGAAGACGAGTTCGTGCGCCACAAGATTCTCGACGCCATCGGCGACCTGTACCTGGTGGGACACCCCTTGCTGGCCTACTACACGGCGCACAAGTCGGGCCACGCGCTGAACAACCAGCTGCTGCTGGCGCTGCTGGAGCAGCCCGATGCGTATGAAATCGTCTCGTTCGCCACGAACGAGGAAGCGCCGCAGTCGTATTTACGGCAAATGCAGCGCGAATGGTCGCTTACCTGATCTGAACGCCACCACATTAAACCTCGTGCGCGTCGGTATAGGCGGCCTGCGATGCTCACCGGCTCGGCGCCTCCGTACATCGTACGGTTGCGCTGCTTAGCCACCTCTCCCTGCCGCTCGCTATGGTTTTCCGAGGTGTCAAATGTTGCCGGGCACTCTTAATCTTGAGGTTCGCGGTGGTGGCGCAGCATGTTGCGCAGCGCCGCGATCAACTGTTCATTCTGCTTCGACGCGGGCAGGGCCGCGCTCAGTTCTTCCAGGGCGGACATGGCTTTTTCCGGCAAGACCAGCGCCCGCGTATGCACGATGGGCGCGATGCTCTTGATCACTTGCACTTTCAGCTTGATGGCGGAAATCTGCCAGCCCTTTCTTTCCAGCTCCCCTTGCAGTTTCGGCAATTGCTGCTTGAGCTTGGCCGCCAGCGCCGCGTTTGGCGTCGCCAGCACCAGCTGGCCGCCTTCGAACTGCAGGATATCGCAGTGCTCGAACATCACCGGCAGGGCCTTGGCGCAGTCTTTTTGCAGGGCGGCCAGGCGCTGGACGGTGGGCATCAGGGATGCCATCGTCGCATTGCCGCGCAGAAAGTCTGTCGCGCCCGTGACGGCAGGGCCTGAACGGGCAAAGCCGTAGCCGCGGCGCGGCGCCGGAGAGTAAGTGGGAGTTCGCATGGGCGAAACATATCACAAGTGGCCCGCGCCTGACGAGCGGGGCGGCCGCGGAAACCCCGGCCGGCTGTGGGTCTTGCCTTACAGCATGGAAAATGTCCGCAATTTCTGCCATTTGTTTGTCATTAAGCTATTGTTATATGGCGCATTACCCCAACCATGTCGGGAACGCATGATAAAATCATCGTCTTTTGCCATAGTCGAACTCCGTGCGGTGACACGATACCTACCTCGTTGTTCCCTACCGAGCTTTTTTTAACGGCGTTTTTTCAAGAATTCAAGCATGTCATTACTGACCCAGATTTTCGGTAGCCGCAACCAGCGGCTGCTCAAGCAATACCAAAAAACGGTACGCGAGATCAATGCGCTCGAGCCGGTCATCGAAAAGCTGTCGGATGCCGAGCTGCAAGCGAAGACGCCTGCCTTCAAGGAACGCATCGCCGCTGGCGAATCGCTCGATGCCCTGTTGCCGGAGGCGTTCGCCGTCTGCCGCGAGGCCAGCAAGCGCGTCCTGCGCATGCGCCACTTCGACGTGCAGATGATCGGCGGCATGGTCTTGCACTATGGCAAGATCGCGGAGATGGGCACGGGCGAGGGTAAGACCCTGATGGCAACCTTGCCGGCCTACCTGAATGCCTTGTCGGGCAAGGGCGTGCATATCGTCACCGTCAATGATTACCTGGCGCAGCGCGATGCCGAGACCATGGGCCGCCTGTATGCGTGGCTGGGCCTGTCGACGGGCGTGAACATGTCGCAGATGGAGCACAGCGCCAAGCAGCAGGCGTACGCCTCGGACATCACGTATGGCACGAACAATGAATTCGGTTTCGACTTCCTGCGTGACAACATGGTCTACGAAGCGCGCGAGCGCGTGCAGCGCAGCCTGAACTTCGGCATCGTCGACGAAGTCGACTCGATCCTGATCGATGAAGCGCGTACGCCGCTGATCATTTCGGGCCAGGCCGAGAACCACACCGACCTGTATCACAAGATCAATGCAGTCCCAAGTCTGCTGACCCTGCAGATCGGCGAAGAAACGCCGGATGGCAAGGGTAAAGTGGAAGTGCCGGGCGACTACACCAAGGATGAAAAAGCGCACCAGGTGCTGCTGACGGAAGCGGGCCACGAAAAGGCCGAGCGCATCCTGATGGAAATGGGCCTGCTGCCGGAAGGCGCCTCGCTGTACGATTCGGCCAACATCACCCTCGTGCACCACCTGTATGCGGCCCTGCGCGCGCATGCCCTGTACTTCAAGGATCAGCACTATGTGGTGCAGAACAATGAAGTGGTGATCGTCGATGAATTCACGGGCCGCCTGATGACGGGCCGCCGCTGGTCCGACGGCCTGCACCAGGCTGTCGAAGCGAAGGAAGGCGTCAAAATCCAGAACGAGAACCAGACTCTGGCCTCGATCACCTTCCAGAACTACTTCCGCATGTACGCCAAGCTGGCCGGCATGACGGGTACGGCCGATACGGAAGCCTACGAATTCCAGGAAATCTATGGCCTGGAAACGGTCGTGATTCCGCAAAACCGTCCGCTGCAGCGCAAGGACCGCCAGGATCAGGTCTACAAATCGTCGGCGGAAAAGTACAACGCGATGTTGAACGACATCCGTGACTGCTACGAGCGCGGCCAGCCCGTGCTGGTGGGCACGACCTCGATCGAGAACTCGGAATTGCTGTCGGGCATCCTGACCAAGGCCGGTCTGCCGCACAACGTGCTGAATGCGAAGCAGCATGCGCGCGAAGCGGAAATCATCGCCCAGGCAGGCCGTCCGAAAGCCATCACCATTGCCACCAACATGGCCGGTCGCGGTACCGACATCGTGTTGGGCGGCAACGTGGAAAACCAGATCAAGTTCATCGAAGCCAATCCTGAACTGAGCGACGCCGACAAGGCAGCCCAGTCGCAGAAGCTGCGCGATGAATGGCAGTCGCTGCATGACCACGTGGTCAATGCGGGCGGCTTGCATATCATCGGCACCGAGCGCCACGAATCGCGCCGCGTCGACAATCAGCTGCGTGGCCGTGCCGGCCGCCAGGGCGATCCTGGCTCGTCGCGCTTCTACCTGTCGCTCGACGACGCGCTGCTGCGCATCTTCGCGGGCGACCGCGTGCGCGCCGTGATGGACCGCCTGAAAATGCCGGAAGGCGAACCGATCGAGGCAGGCATCGTCTCGCGTTCGATCGAGTCGGCCCAGCGCAAGGTGGAAGCGCGCAACTTCGACATCCGCAAGCAATTGCTGGAATACGATGACGTCGCCAACGACCAGCGCAAGGTCATCTACCAGCAGCGTAACGAGCTGCTGGAAACGACCGACATTTCGGAAATGATCGCGTCCCTGCGCCACGGCGTGTTCACCGACCTGGTGCACCAGTACGTGCCGCAGGAATCGGTGGAAGAGCAGTGGGATATCAAGGGCCTGGAAAAGACCTTGTCCAGCGAATGGCTGATCGATTTGCCGCTGCATGAAATGCTGGAAGCCGATCCGACCCTGACGGACGAAGAAATCCTGGAAAAAGTGCTGGCCGCGGCCGACGCCGTGTACCAGTCGAAGATCGACATCGTCGGCAAGGAATCGTTTGGCGGCTTCGAGCGCAATGTCATGCTGCAAAGCGTGGACAGCCACTGGCGCGAACATTTGGCAGCGCTCGACCACCTGCGCCAGGGTATCCACTTGCGCGGCTATGCGCAGAAGAACCCGAAACAGGAATACAAGCGCGAAGCGTTCGAACTGTTTGGCCAGATGCTCGACATGATCAAGAACGACGTCACGAAGCACGTGATGACGGTGCGTATCCAGTCGCGCGAAGAAGTCGATGCGGCCGAACAGGCGATGCAGCAGTCGCACGTGGAAAACGTGCACTACCAGCACGCCGAATTCGACCCGAACGCGGCGCCGGAAGAACTGCTGGCGCCTGCGCCTGGCGGTAACATGGATAACGTCGACGACATGAGCGTGAGCATGGGCGTCAAAGTGGGCCGCAACGATCCATGCCCTTGCGGCAGCGGCAAGAAGTACAAGGCTTGCCACGGCAAGCTGGCCTAAGCCGGTGGTACCGGCTTGAAAAAAACGGAGACTGCGGTCTCCGTTTTTTTTTGCCAGCCGCGCGTGGCCGCCTGCTCAGGGAAACGCCCAGTACTGCGGCGCCTGCGAGGGAATGCCTTTCAGGCCGCCGCGGTTCCTGGCCCGCTGCCCCGTTTTGATCATGGTAGCGATGTCGGTCAGCAGGACGCGGTTGCTGGCGAAGTAATCATGGCCCATGAAGTTCATGATGACGGCGGAGGCATCGACCAGTTCCATGCCGGGGATGCCGACGACGGGGCCGCGGATGTCGCCTATCCTGTCCCAGTCGGCAAAGCTGTAGGAAGCGCGCATGGCCTTGTCGTTCGCGGACGCGTACAGGGTGGCGGGGAGCTTGAGGCTGGCGAAGCGGGGGGCGATCTGGTCGCGGAAGACGTCGGCATTGATGTCGGGCGCGGCCAGCACGACCTGCTTGAACAGTGGCAGCAGGTCGGGGCGTTTTTCCAGCAGGTTGGCCAGGGCCACGGTCATGGGGCGGTTGCCCATGCTGTGGGCGATGATGTAGATATCGGTGGCGGAGGAGTGCTCGGCGAAGTCGGCGAGGAAGGCCTGCAGGTGCGCCTGGGTCCATTCGGCGGAATTTTCGTCGAATTCATAGCCGGCGAAGGTGCCTTTCGACGGCCAGCTGTAGAAGACGGGCAGGGCGCCGATATCGAGGTCGACCGCCATCTGCGCCGTGCGCCGGGCCGCATCGTCGAAGGAGTTGCTGTAGCCATGGATGTAGATGAAGGCGGCGTGCCGTTCCGGGGCTGCCCGTATCCTGGCCTGGACGGTGGCGAGAAATTCCGCCCGCGACAGGCGCGTAACTCCCTGGATCAGCACATATTTTTGCGCATCGTCGCCGGCCAGGATGGCATACCAGGGCGGCAGCGGCAGCTCGCCCGGCGCCCTTTTGTCAGGGATGCTCACCTGCACGCTGCCGTAGGTAAGATAGGGCGCTGCGCGGTTGGGCTGCCAGCCATAGTTGTTGCGCTCCGGCTGGTATTGCCTGTCGGTGGCGTAGTACACGGTGACTTGCGTGGCGCCGCTATCTCCATGGGCCTTGGCGGGTGGGGCGGCCTTGGCCTTGGCGTGGCCTGCACCGATGGCTGCGCCGCCAAGCTTGCCGAGGTTGCCGAGCAGCCCGCCCAGGCCAGGCCATGAACTGCTCCAGCGGCTGCTTTCGGGTGGCCGGGCCGTGTCGCCGGGCGGCGGGACTGGGACTGCCGGAGGCGCAGGAGCTTGCGCGTCAGGACGCGGGGCATCCTGGGCTGGCGGCGCGTGGACGACCGGCGGCGCAGTCTCCTGTTCCGCGGGCGCAGGCAGGGTGGCGCGGTCGGTGTTGTCGGCGGGGCCGCGCGGCGCCGTGCATGCCGTCAGCCCGGCTGACAGGCCAAGCAGGCAAAGCAAGTACAGCGGATATGAACACACCGTTCCCTTCCCCAGGCTTCGATATGATTTGCCGTGCACCATGACGTCTCCCAGGGCGCTTGCGCCAGACCCGCGATCATCGGTTCCTCCATCTTAGCGTCGCCTGGTGGCATGGTTCTGATAAATCGCAAGCCTGGCCATGCTGCCAGTCCGCTGCGACGCTGCCGCGACCGCCGCGACTATTCACTTGCCGCATGTTCACCTGCGGCGCGAAGGCGCTACAATAGCGCTTCCATTTTCCCTCGCAGAAGAACTCCTATGGCCGTCAATTCTCCCAAGCCCGTCGCCGCCGACTTGAAAGTCGTCGCCGGCATTGAAATCGGTGTTGCCGAAGCCGGCATCAAGAAACCCAATCGCAAGGATTTGCTGGTATTGAAACTGGCGCCGACGGCCACCGTGGCCGGCGTGTTCACCCTGAACCGCTTCTGCGCCGCACCCGTGCAAATCTCGAAAGCCAACCTGGCGGCCGTGACGGCCGGCGCCGCGCCGATCCGCGCGCTGCTGGTTAACACGGGCAACGCGAATGCGGGCACGGGCGAATCGGGCCTGGCCGACGCGCAGGCCAGCTGCGCCGCGCTGGCCGAACTGCTGGGCTGCACGCCGCAGCAAATCCTGCCGTTTTCCACGGGCGTGATCCTGGAACCGCTGCCGGTGCAGCGCCTGGTCGCCGGTTTGCCGCAAGCCGTCGCCGCGCTGACGTCGGACAACTGGTTCTCGGCCGCCGAAGCCATCATGACCACCGATACGCAGCCGAAAGCCGGTTCGCGCACGGTCACCATCGGTGGCCACACGGTGACCCTGACGGGCATCAGCAAAGGCGCCGGCATGATCAAGCCGAACATGGCCACCATGCTGGGTTTCCTGGCCTTTGACGCCACCGTGGCCCAGCCCGTGCTGGACCAGCTGGTGAAACAGGCGGCCGACAAGTCGTTCAATTGCATCACCATCGATGGCGACACGTCCACCAATGACTCGTTCATGCTGGTGGCCACGGGCGCCGGCAGCCTGGTCATCGATTCCATCGATTCGCCGCACTACGCTGAACTGGCCGCTGCCGTGACCGAACTGTCGACCTTCCTGGCGCAAGCCATCGTGCGCGACGGCGAAGGCGCCACCAAGTTCATGACCGTGACCGTGGAAGACGGCCGCAACGTGGAAGAGTGCCGCAAGATCGCCTATTCCATCGCCCATTCGCCGCTGGTGAAAACGGCGTTCTTCGCCTCCGACCCGAACCTGGGCCGCATCCTGGCCGCCATCGGCTATGCGGGCGTGGACGACCTGGACGTGGGCCAATTGAACCTGTACCTGGACGACGTGTGGGTGGCCAAGAATGGCGGCCGCAATCCCGACTACCAGGAGCAGGATGGCCAGCGCGTGATGCAGCAAAGCGAAATCACGATTCGCGTGAAACTGGCGCGCGGCGATGCGACGGCCACCCTGTGGACGTGCGACCTGTCGCATGACTACGTGTCGATCAACGCCGATTACCGCTCATGACCGGCCTCGATCAATTCCTTATCCGTGCCGAGGCGTTGCTGGCGCGGGTGGAAGCGATCCTGCCGCAGGCCGCGCCCGCGCCGGACTGGAACAGCTTTGCCTTCCGCTGGCGCCGGCGCCCTGGCGCCGTGCCGTATCTGCAGGCCGTGGCCCACGTGTCGACCATCGCCCTCGATGACTTGCACAACATCGGCACGCAAAAATCGCAGATCGAGCAGAATACGCGCCAGTTCGTCAGCGGCCGTCCGGCCAACAACGTGCTGCTGACGGGTGCACGGGGCACGGGCAAGTCCTCGCTGATCAAGGCGTGCCTGAACCAGTTCGCCGACCAGGGCTTGCGCCTGATCGAAGTGGACAAGGCCGACCTGGCCGACTTGCCCGACATCGTCGACCTGGTGGCGGCCCGCGCCGAGCGCTTCATCATTTTTTGCGACGACCTGTCGTTCGAAGAGGGCGAAAGCGGCTACAAGGCGCTGAAGGTGGCGCTAGACGGCAGCATTGCCGCGCAATCGGACAATGTGCTCATCTACGCCACCTCGAACCGCCGTCATCTGATGCCGGAACGCATGTCGGACAACAGCAGCTACAAGACGGACGACGATGGCGATCTGCATCCGGGTGAGACGGTGGAAGAGAAAATCTCGCTGTCCGAGCGCTTCGGCCTGTGGCTGTCGTTCTACCCGTTCAAGCAGGATGACTACCTTGATATTGCCGCGCATTGGCTGGCCTCGTTCGGTTGCACGCCGGAACAGGTCGCGCAAGCGCGCGGCGACGCCCTGCGCTGGGCCTTGCAGCGCGGTTCGCGCTCGGGCCGGGTGGCGTGGCAATTCGCGCGCGACTATGCTGGGAAACTACCTGCGGGAAAGCTGCCGCAATGAGCGAGATGACATTGAATGAAAAAATCCAGCCGGTTGACGTGGCCGTCGGCATCCTGATGAAGCCGAATGGTGACGTGCTGCTGGGCCAGCGCCCGGCCGGCAAGCCGTATGACGGCTATTGGGAGTTTCCTGGTGGCAAAGTCGAGCCGGGTGAAGCCATCCTCGACGCCTTGAAACGCGAGTTTGTCGAGGAGCTGGGTTTATACATCGACAGCGCCGAGGCCTGGTGCGGCGTCGAATATGTATATCCGCACGCCCATGTGCGCCTGCATTTCTACATCAGCCGCGACTGGCGCGGCGAGCCGCAAAGCCTGGAAGGGCAGGCGTTCGCCTGGCAAGGCACGGTGGGCGTGGAACCCTTGCTGCCCGCCACCATTCCCTTGCTGGAATGGCTCGATGAGGTGCGCCGGGAATCCCTGGCCGCCTGAGTCCGATTTGTGCCAGCATGCAGCCCGTGCGCTGCGCTGGCGCAAACCTGTGCTGTCCTTCCCTTGTAACGCCGGTATTTTGCGCTACAGTGCTCTCATGACGCACTGGGGAGTTCGCATGCCGCTGACCCTGACCTTCACCGATACCGATGAACTGCTGCTCGCGGCGCTGCACAAGCGTGCCCGCGCCCATGGGCGCAGCATCGAGGAAGAGCACCGCGACATCCTGCGCAGCGCCTTGCGGCCGTTGCCGAAGCGGCCGCTCGACGATATTTTGCGCGGCATGCCCGACGTGGGAGCCGATGGGGACTTCGAGCGCCGCTCCTGAGCCGCCATGGGCGCCTATCTGGTCGATACGGATGTGATCGTTGCGGCACGCAAAGGGACAGGTGCACCGGCGGGCATTGCCGCTTTCTTCGAGCGGGTGGCGCCCGAGGCGCGCTACTTACCGGTACAGGTGATCGGGCAATTGCGCGCAGGCATACAGTGCAGCTGGCGGCGCGAAGCATCCCTGGAAGCGTTGGCCCTGGAAGGCTGGCTGGAAGCGCTGCTGGCCGATTATGCGGCGCGGCTGCTTGACTTCGACCTCGATTGCGCGCTCGTCTGTGCCCGTTTGCAGGGTCGTGGCGCCGTACAGGGTGTGGACAGGCAGATCGCGGCGATGGGCATCGCCTATGGCTTGACGGTGGTCAGTGGCAGGCTCGACAGTTTCGTGGCGCAGGGGCTGTGCCTGGAAAATCCGTTTCGCTGAGGCTTATTGGGGCTTGTTGTCTTCGTCTGCCAGCGGATCTTCGAAATGGTCGGCGGCGGGGATCGTGTATTTCTCTTCCGCCCAGGCACCCAGGTCGATCTGCTTGCAGCGCTCCGAGCAGAAGGGGCGGTATTTGTTGGCTTCAGTCCATTCGACTTTGGCGGCGCAGGTAGGGCAGTTGACTACAGTCATGGCAATTACAGTTAAAAATTACAGAGCGTGAGCTCGAATGGTACATCTTCTTCCAGCGGCTTGGGTTTCAAATCGCCGCCCTGGGTGGTAAAACGTACCCACAGCATGTATTTATTGGCGGAAATTTCCGGGATGGCACCGCTGCTTTCATCCAGGCTCAGGCGCAACATCTGGTACACCTTGCCCTGCAGCATTTGCTGGTAGCTGCCGCCGCTGGCGATCAGTTTGACGGGGCCGCCGGAATCGCGCAGCAGGCGCAGCACGAGGGCCAGCGCATCGAACAGGGGGGCCAGCGGGGCAAACCAGGCCTGGATATCGGCCAGGCGCTGTTCCGAGCTGCGTTTTTGCCAGGCGAAATATGACGGCAAATCGAATTCGCAGGCGCCGCCCGGGATGATGGTGCGGCCGCGGATGCTCATCAGCCATTCATTGTCACGGATATTCTGGCCCGTCTTGCCTTGCGCCGCCACGAGGGCGCCACTGACGCTGTCGAGTTCGCCCAAGATGGCGTCCAGGGTTTCCGGTTCCACGTTCGGATTGCTGCGGTAGCCCAGCAGGCTCTGGCGCTGGCGTTCGAGTTCCTGCAGCAGGTCCGATTTCAAATCGGCGCGGCCGGCCACTTCAAGCATGTCGAAAATTGTTGCCAAGGCGACATGGTGTTGCATTGCATGCTCTTGCTGGATGAAGAACTTGAATTTGTCGTACAGGTCTTCCAGCCGCAACAAGGTACGTATGCGTTCGTTGAAAGGGTATTCGTAGACAATCAAAATAATTCCCTTAAGTAAGGACCTGCAAACAATCCCGTGATTTTGAACCAAGCGTCGACAAATTACAAACGTTGCGACCCGATTCCGGCCATTCTTTTTGTAAATGCCAGATATAAATCGTGCAACTGGGCAATCTGCGGTGCCAGGGCGGCCAAATCGCCATTGTTGTCGATGACGTCGTCCGCCGCCGCCAGGCGCATGGCGCGCGTCGCTTGCGTGGCCATGATGGCTTTGACTTGTTCTTCCGATAATCCGTTGCGCGCCATCACACGTGCAATCTGCAAGCTTTCCAGGCAATCGATGACCAGCACGCGGTTGACCCGCTCCACCCAGCCGCCCGACTCGACCAGCAGGGGCACGGCAAAGATCACGTAGCTGCCCGTCGCTTCGGCGGCGGCCGTCAACGTGGCCTGGCGGATGCGCGGATGCAGGATGGCTTCCAGCCTGGCCTTGGCGGCAGGGTCGGAAAATACCAGCTCGCGCATTTTCTTGCGGTCGAGGGCGCCACGCGCATCGGCACAGTCGGGGCCGAATTCCGTCACCAGGGCGGGCATGGCAGCGCCATTCGGCGCCGTCAGGCTATGGGCGATCTGGTCCGTATCGACGATGGACGCGCCCAGCGCGGCGAACATGTCGGCCACCGTGCTCTTGCCGCAACCGATGCCGCCGGTGAGTCCCACGCTGAAATAGGGGGCGTTTTGTATGTGCATGTATTTATCCAGTGTGGCCGGTCAGCCGGCCAGGCCCAGCGTGAGCTGCGACAGGGGCGTGCGGTACAGCAGCGCGATCAGGCCAGCCGCCGCCAGATAGGGGCCGAACGGGATCGGCTTGTCGCGCCCGCGCCTGGCGAAAACGATCAGGCCGATGCCGACCACGGCGCCCACCAGCGACGACAACAATATGATTGTCGGCAACATGGTCCAGCCCAGCCACGCACCGAGTGCCGCCAGCAGTTTGAAGTCACCATAGCCCATTCCCTCCTTGCCTGTCGCCAGCTTGAAGGCCCAGTAGACGCTCCACAGTGCAAGATAGCCGGCGGCAGCGCCGATGACGGCGTCCTGCAGGGGCACGAAGGTGCCGTTGATATTGACGAGCAGGCCCGCCCACAGCAGGGGAAAGGTGAGGTCATCGGGCAGCATTTGCGTATCGGCATCGATGAAGGTCATGGCGATCAGCAGGTAGGCAAACACGAGCGTGGCCAGGCCCGTCCAGCCGCTGCCGAAATGCCAGATCAGGACGGCAGACAGCGCGCCCGTCAGCAGTTCCACCAGCGGATAGCGCACCGAGATGGGCGCCTGGCAGGCGCTGCATTTGCCGCGCAGCAACAGGTAGCTGACGACGGGAATGTTTTCCATGGCCGTGATGCGGTGGCCGCAGGCGGTGCAGTTCGAGTGTGGCAGCATCAGGTTGTAGCGGTCCGTGTGCGGCAGCGGCTGGCCGCTTTCTTCCGCCACGTAATTGTCGGAGTCGCGCTGCATCATCTTCGGCATGCGGTGGATCACCACATTCAGGAAGCTGCCGACGATCAGGCCGAACAGGGCGGCGACGAGGGCGACAGGCAGATTGCCTGGCGCGGCGAACAACAGGGTATCTTGCAGCATGGTGATTTGTCTGAGGTGAAAGTTGTTGCCGCGCAAACATTGCCTGGCACTGCCGCAGTGTAAAACATCCGCCACCACATGGGGCCGTTTTGCATGGGGCGATCTGTCAAATGACGGCGCCGAGCTTAAAAATCGGCAAATACAGGGCAATGACGAGCGAGCCGACCAGCACGCCCAGCACCACCATCAGCGCCGGTTCCAGCAGCGAGGCGAGCACGGCGACGGTCGCTTCGATTTCCGCTTCGACGATGTCGGCCGCGCGCGACAGCATGGCGTCGAGCGCCCCCGATTCCTCGCCGATCAGGGTCAGCTGGGTCAGCAGCGGGGGAAACACGCCGCTGTGCTCCATGGCCAGGGCCAGGCTGCCGCCGGCGCGGATCTCGCGGTCGATCTGGATTGTCGCTTCCCGGTATAGCGCGTGGCCGGCGGCGGCGCCCACCAGGCCGAGCGAGTCGAGCAGCGGCACGCCGGCGGCAAACATGGCGGCCAGGGTGCGTGTCCAGCGGGCGATCGCCGCCTTGCGCAGGAGCGGGCCGAACAGGGGCAGACGCAGCGTCTGCATTTGCGCGTGGCGGCGCAGGGCGGGAGAGCGGCGCCAGGCCACGCGCAGCAGCACGCAGGCCAGCACCAGCACCGCCAGCAAGGCCAGCCAGTAGCGGACAAAGAAGGCGGATACGCGCATGACGACCAGCGTCGGCAGCGGCAAGGGCGCGCCGAAGCTGTCGAAGACCTGGCGGAAGGCGGGCACGACCACGCTCAGGATGATGGCCGTGACGACGATGGCGACGAGCACGATGACCAGCGGATACATCAGCGCGCCGCGCACCTGCCGCCGCAGGGCGATGGCTTTTTCCTGGTGCGTGGCCAGGCGCGCCAGCAATTCCTGCACGATGCCTGCCTGTTCGCCGGCCGCCAGCAGGTTGCAATACAGCTCGTCGAACAGCAGGGGGAACTGGCGGAATGCCTGTTGCAGGCTGCTGCCCGCTTCGATGTCGTGGCGCAGGTCGCGCATCAGCTGCGTGATGGCGGGCTTGGCGTGGCCCTTGCCGGCGATATCGAAGGCGTGCAGCAGCGGCACGCCGGCCGCCATCATGGTCGACAGCTGGCGCGTGAACAGGGCGATATCCTTGTGCGTGATGGCCTTGCCCGGCCCGGCGCGGGCGGCCTTGATCTTGCTTGCCAGGATGCCCTGGCGCCGCAGGGCCAGGCCGGCAGCGGCCGCATCGGCGGCGCGCACGATGCCATCGACCGCCTTGCCATGCCGGTCCGTTCCCTTCCATGCAAACCGCCGCTCGGCCGCCATGTGCGCCTCCTGCCGTCACGGTAGCAGGGCCAGGTGAAAGCGCCAGCCGCGGCAGGGGCAGGCTTGATCTGGCTCAGCCTTTCGTCGTTTGCACTTCCGTCTGTACAACGGCCTGGGCCTTGACGTCGTCCGCGTCATCTGCATCGCTATCGTTGCCCTTGCTGATGCTTTCGCCATCGTCGCGGCGCAAGGTCCAGAAGGTCAGCGAGGACAGGATCGTCAGTGCCGCCAGGGTCAGGAAAGCATGGTGCAGTGCCGTGCTGAGCATGGCACGGTCGGACTGCGGCATGTCGCCCAGATACCAGCCCGTGATCAGCGAACCGAAGGCCAGGCCAAAGCTCATCGATAGTTGCTGCATGGAACTGGCGATGGTGCTGGCCATGCTGGAGTCGCTCTTGTCGACGTCGGCATAGGCAATCGTGTTCATGCTGGAAAACTGCAGCGAGTTGAAAAAGCCCATGCACAGGCTGATGAAGACGATCACGTACAGGGGCGTGCCCGCGCTCACTTGCGAAAACATGGCGATGGTGACGCCGATCAAGACCGTGTTGACGATCAGCACCTGGCGGTAGCCGAAGCGGGCCAGCACGCGCGCGGAAATGAATTTCATGCCCATGGCAGCGGCCGCCGACGGCATCATCAGCAAGCCCGACTGCCAGGCGGGCAAGCCCAGGCCCAGCTGGTACAGCAGCGGCAGCAGGAAGGGCAGGCCGCCCACACCCAGGCGCGTGACGAAGCCGCCCACGACCGAGACGCGGAAGGTGCGGATCTTGAACAGGGTCAGGCGCAGCAGCGGGTGCAGCACTTCGCTCGAATGCCAGGCATACGCGGCCAGCAGGCTGATGGAGATGAACAGCAGCACGGCGGCCGAGGTGGGATCGATCTTGTGTTCGCCAAAGATTTCCAGCAGCCACGACAGCAGGGCGATGCCCGTGCCGAACAGCACCAGGCCGATCAGATCCAGCGGGCGCGGCTTGTCACCGTAATAGTCGGGCATGTAGCGGTGCGCCAGGTACAGCGCCACCAGGCCCACGGGCACGTTGACGAAGAAAATCTCGCGCCACGACAGCCAGTGCACGATCAGCCCGCCCACGGTGGGGCCCAGCAGCGGGCCGATCAGGGCCGGGATGATGACGAAATTCATGGCCGCCAGCAATTGTGACTTGGGAAAGGTGCGGATGATGGTCAGCCTGCCCACGGGCATCATCATGGCCGCGCCCACTCCCTGCAGCAGGCGCGCTGCGACCAGCATCGGCGAATTGACGGACAGGCCGCACAGGATGGAGGCGATGGTGAAGATGGCAACGGCGGCGGAAAATACGCGCCGCGTGCCGAAACGGTCGGCCATCCAGCCGCTGATGGGAATGCACACGGCCAGGCTCAAAATATAGCTGGTGACGACCGCCTTCAAGCTCAGCGGCGTCACATTCAGGCTGGCGGCCATGGCGGGAATGGCGGTGTTGACGATGGTGGAGTCGAGTTGCTCCATGAACAGGGCGGTGGCGACCACCCAGGGAAGGTAGCTTTTTATGGGGGAACTGGTCATGGATGCGAGCCTGGGGAAGAGAAACGGAGCCGACAGTGCGATGAATTGTTACATAAATGGCGCAGACGTGCCGCCCGTGCCCTCCGGTTTGCCGTGGTTGCAATGTTGACATGGCTTTTGCCGCGCAGCACAATGCCGCCATTCCTGGATGAAAGCGGACTCATTGCACCATGAGAGAATTGAATCACCTGATCCTGAATCTGTACGGCACGGCCCAGGAATGCACGTCGGGCGAGTTCCAGGGGCAGGCGCTCGATATGCTGAGGCAGGCGCTGCCCTTCGATTCCGCCGCCATCATCGCCGCCTCTTTTTCCCCTGATATGGCGATTTCGCTGCACAGCCTGCATATGTATCAGCAACCGATCGAGAAACTGGCCGACCGCAAGGCGCTCGTCAGCCCCGATGCCATCCTGGCCGAGGCCTGCCGTTCGCGCGGCCGCTGCGTGACGATGGAGTCGGTCGATATCGACAGGAGATACCTCGACTTGCACGCCTATTGCAGGAAATATGCGATTGCCCACAGCATGGTACTAATTTCACCGGCCACTCACCACGCCAACCTGGACTTGGTTGCCTTGTGGCGGGCAGGGCCGGAACGCGCGTATTCCGCTGCCGAGACCGAGTTGGGTAACCTGCTGTTGCCGCACCTGACCCAGGCGCAGGCGATCAACAGCCGTTTGTTTCGGGCACCGGACGTGGAGCCACCCGGCAGTGTGCGCCTGCTGGCCAGCCTGAATGGCTGTCTGCAATATGTGGAGCCGATTGCCGCCGACATGCTGCAGCGGGAATGGCCTGAGTGGGAACCGCCCATGTTGCCAGCAGACCTGGTTGAAGAACTGCGGCGCCCCGGCCCGGGGCGCTATGTGGGTAAAACCTTGGTAGCGCAGGTGGCGGAGTCTGGCGGCTACTTGCATATCCAGCTGGCGCAACGCCCGGCGGGGCGGCCGCTGACCGGGGGCGAAGCAGCGGTGGCGCGGCTTGCGGCCAGTGGCCTCAGTTACAAGGACATTGCCCGGCGGCATGGCGTATCGCCGGCCACGGTCAGGAATCAGCTGCACAGCGTGTATGCCAAGCTCGACGTGGGAAACAAGACGGCGCTGGCGGCGGCGCTGGCCGTGCTGACCGAGATGTTGCCGTAGAAAGTCCATAGAACATATGTCCTATAGCAATAACTTCCGGCCGGACCTAGCATGAGCGCTGTCGTTGCGATGTCTCTTGCTCGCAATTTGTCGCGGATTCCTGGAAGGTTACTGATGAAGAATGCAATTTCAATCGTTTTGTTAGGTGCGGCCCTTTCCGCATGCGGTGGCGGCAGCGATGGCGGCACGCCGGAAGCACCGGTCACGCCGCCCGTCGTGGTGACGCCTCCTGTCGTCCCCGCCGACAGCGTGATGGTCGCCTCGCAAGCGGTCGCGGCACAGGCTGGCCTGACCGTGATCGCTGGCGCCAATGCGGACGAGACGGTGTATGACGTGGCCGCCGATATCGGCGACACCTGGCGCATCACGTTCGACAGCGCAAAGAAGACCTACGCCATCCGTGTCCTGTCGACGCAATTCGGCTTGAGCGACCGCAGCGGTACGTTTACCGCGTCCACCACCGGCCATCTCACCACTTACACGGCAACGGATTTCAGCGTTACCGTCGATGCGCGCACGCGCCTGCTGACAGGTACGGTGAAGCTGGGCAGCATGAATTCCAACGTCAGCGGCAGTGGCTATGCCGCCACCGACGTGGCCAAGCTGGCCGGCAACTATATCTTCCTGGGCGCCATGCGCAATGCCTCGAATGGTGGCGACCGCTTCAATCCGAAGGGCAGTCTCAAGGTGGCGGCCGATGGTAGCGCGCAATTGTGCAATGGCGGTGTGTTCAATGCGCAAGGCGTGTGCTCTGCGGTTTCTCCGCAACTGGAAGCGGAAAACGCCAGCCTGACCTTCGTCCGTGACGCGGCGCGTGGCCTGATCATCGCCCGCCAGGGCCAGCAGGAATTCGGCATTGTCCACGTGCATGCCGGCGACCGGGGGCTGGCGCTGTTCATCGACCGCTATGGCCGCAACCAGGAAAACGTGCTGCGCGTCGGTACCATCGTCGCCGCCAAACAGCAAAAGATCGGCACCGAAATCGCCGGTAGCTACGCCTGCGCGGCGCCGGGCATCAGCGCGAAGATCGAGGTTGCCGGCAGCACCGCCACCCTGACGAATAACACGACTGGCAAGACGCATGCGGAAACCATCACCGTCAACAAGCTGGGCCTGGGCGCGCAAGCCGTCGATTTCGATGGCATCGCCGTGTTCAAGGACCCGGCCGACGTGCCGGCAGATTACTCGATGTTCATGCCGGTGTCGTCGAGCATGGCGGTCGAGTTTTCGACTGATCGCACGTACATGGGCACGTGCCTGAAAAAATAATTGCTAGCGTTTCATGTGATCGAGCGCAGCGAGCAGCGGTACGGCGGCATCGGCGATGCGTTCCAGGCTGGCTTCGCGCAGGGCTGCCGTATCGACCGAGTGCGCCGATTCCAACCCCGCCCAGCGCAGCAGCGCCGAACACGCGGTGGGCGTGTCGAACATGCCGTGCAAATAGCTGCCCAGGATTTGCCCGTCGTCCGATACGGCCCCCTCGGGCCGGCCGTCGATGACGAAGGCTGGCTGCGCCAGCGCCGCGCCATGCGAGACGCCCATGTGGATTTCATAGCCGGCCACGGGCGCGTCGGCCGGGCCGGCAAACGCGCAGTGGCCGCGTACCTGTTCCAGCCGCTTCTCGCTTGTTAAATCAGTCGCCATGTCGAGCAGGCCCAGTGCGATTGACTCTCCCGCCGTGCCTTCCACGCCCAGCGGATCGCGCACGCTCTGCCCCAGCATCTGGAAGCCGCCGCAGATGCCGATCACCTTGCCGCCATAGCGCAGGTGCTTCGCCAGATAGGCAGGCCAGCCCTGCTGCTGCAGCCAGGCCAGGTCGCCGCGTGTGTTTTTACTGCCGGGCAGGATCACCAGGTCGGCCGGCGGAATCGGCTGTCCCTGCTTGACGAATTGCAGGTCGATGTCGGGATGGGCGCGCAGGGCGTCGAAGTCCGTGTGGTTGCTGATGCGCGGCAGCTGCGGCACCACTACCTTGAAGGCGCCCCGTTCGGCCTGCATCGCCTCGACGGCGTCTTCCGCGTCGAGGAACAGGCCTTGCAGGTAGGGCAGCACGGCCAGCACGGGCTTGCCCGTCTGCTGTTCCAGCCACTCGATGCCTGGCGTGAGCAGCGAGATGTCGCCGCGGAAGCGGTTGATGACGAAGCCGACGATGCGTGCCCGCTCGCTGTCGGACAGGCACGCGAGGGTGCCGATGATGTGCGCGAAGACGCCGCCCCGGTCGATGTCGGCCACCAGGATCACGGGGCAGTCGACGGCTTCGGCAAAACCCATATTGGCGATGTCGCGCGCGCGCAGGTTCACTTCCGCCGGGCTGCCCGCGCCTTCGACGACGACGGCGTCGTACTGCCTGCGCAGCCGCGCGTAGGATTCGAGCACGGCGTCCATGGCGATGGTCTTATATTGCTGGTAGTCGCGCGCATCCATTTCCGCGCGTACCTTGCCGTGGATGATCACTTGCGCGCCCGTGTTCGACGACGGTTTCAAGAGCACCGGATTCATGTCCGTGTGCGGCGCGATGCCGCAGGCCAGCGCCTGCAGGGCCTGGGCGCGGCCGATCTCGCCGCCGTCGCTCGTCACGGCGCTGTTCAGGGCCATGTTTTGCGGCTTGAAGGGCGCCACCGTCACGCCGCGCCGTTTCAGCAGGCGGCACAGGGCCGCGACGACGGTGCTCTTGCCCGCGTCGGAGGTCGTGCCCTGTACCATCAGGGCGGGGAAGGGTGTCTTCATGTTGCTTGCTCCTGCTGATGCTGCCATTGCGCGATGATGTCGCTGATCTGGCGCAAGCCATGCGTGATGGCGGCCGGGCCGGGCGAAAGGATATCGGGCGACTTGATCTCGAACAGCATCTGGTGTCGCACGGCCGGTATCGTTGCCCAGCCCGGGCGCGTCGCCAGTTGCGCGGGCTGGAATTTCTTGCCGCACCAGCTGGCGATGATGATGTCGGGCGCGCGCGCCACCACGTCCTGCGGGTCGGCGATGATGCGCTCCTTCGCGCCCGGCTGCGTCGACAGCTCCGGGAAGGCGTCGGCGCCGCCGGCGATGCCGATCAGTTCCGCCGCCCAGCCGATGCCGCTCATCAGGGGGTCGTTCCACTCTTCAAAGTAGACCACGGGCTTGCGCGTCCAGGCTACGGCGCGGGCTTGCGCGGCGGCGATGTCGGCGCGCAGGCTGGCTACCAGCTCCTTGCCCGCCTCTTCGCGCTGTACCAGCGCGGCCAGCACGCCGATCATGCGCAGGATGCCGTCGACCGTGCGCTGGTTGAACTGGTGGACTTCGATGCCGGCCTTGACCAGGTCGCGGCAGATATCGGCCTGCATGTCGCAAAAGCCGATCACGAGGTCCGGTTTCACGGCCAGGATGCGTTCCAGCTTCGAAGACGAAAAACCGCTGATCCTGGTCTTTTCCTCGCGCGCGCGGGGCGGGCGCACGGTAAAGCCGGAGATGCCCGCGATGACGTCTTCCGCGCCCAGCGCATACAGGGTTTCCACGGCTTCCGTCGACAGACAGGCGATGCGCTCGTAGTGGCTCATGGCGCGGACTTGGCGCGGCGCTGGCGCGCCACCTCCAGCTGTTCGCACATGGCGGCCGTGCCTTCGATCATGCGCGGTCCGGCGCGGTTCAGCAGGTCGCCGTTCAGGCGGAACAGGTTATTTTTGCGCACGGCAGTCATCGACGGGAAGGTGCGCCACATGGCCAGGCCGCCTTCGCTGCGCGGGTCGCTCTTTTCGCTGGTGCCGAAGATGACCTCCGGGTCTTCCTGCAGCACGCCTTCCGGCGTGACGACGGGCGCCACCACCTTCATCGCGGCAAAGATGTTCTGGCCGCCGCACACGCGCATGGAATCGCTGACGATGCTCGCGCCGCTCAGGGTGTACAGCGGCTTGTCCCACACCTGGTAAAACACGCGCACGGGCGGGCGCTGCGCGTATTGCGCCGTCAGGCTGGCCAGTTTGGCGCGCAGCTGCGCGGCGGCCGGTTTCGCCACCGCTTCCGTGCCCATCAGCTGGCCCAGGCGCTCGATGCCGCTGGGGATGTCGGCGAGCTTGCGCGGCTCGCTGTGGTAGATGGGGACCTTCAACTGGCGCAGCATGGCGATCTGGCGTTCGGCGCTGCCATGCATCCACACGACGATCAGGTCCGGCTTCATGGCGATGATGCGTTCCATGTCGTACTGGCGGTTGTCGCCCACCTGCGGGATTTTTTTTGCCGCTTCCGGATAGTCGCTATAGCTGACGGCGCCGACGATCTTTTCGCCGCCGCCGGCCGCGAACAGTACTTCCGTGATGTGCGGCGCCAGGGCCAGGATGCGCTGTGCCGGTTTTTCCAGGGTGACGACATTGCCATCGTCGTCGCGCACGCTGATGGCGGCATGCGCCTGCAGCGAGATCAGTCCGGCCAGCAGCAGCGATATTTTCAAGGTGTTCATGTGTTTTTCCATGCGGTGAGGGCCTGCTGCAGGCGCAGCCAGGCGTGTTCGTCGTGGGGCAGGCCCAGGCGGATGCCGTGGGCGGCGTGGCGGAACAGGCGCACCCAGATGCCTTGTTCGGCCATATGGCGCCAGCAGGCTTCGGCGCGCGCTTCCGGCCACCACTGGAACAGCGCCGTGCCGCCGCTGGCGATACCGTGGGCGGCCAGCAGCTGCTGCAAACGGAGGCCTTCGCCGCGCAGGCGCTCGCGCATGGTGTCCTGCCAGTGTGTGTCGGCGAGGGCGGCCAGCGCCACCTGCTGCGCCGGACCGCTGACGGTCCACGGTCCCAGCAGGTCGGCCAGCTGGGACAGCAAGGCGGGATGGGCGGCGACAAAGCCCAGGCGCAGTCCCGCCAGGCCAAAGAACTTGCCCACCGAGCGCAGCACGATCAGGCCCGGCTGGCTCGTATGCTGTCCCAGGCTGGCATGCGCTTCCGTGTCGCCAAAGGCTTCATCGACCACCAGCCAGCCGCCGCGTGCGGCCAGTTTATGCGCCCACTCCAGCAAAACTTCAGCGGCGATGCGCTCGCCCGTGGGATTGTTCGGATTGCAGACGACCAGCACGTCGCAGTGGTCCACCGCATCGCCCAGCTGCGCATACGGCAGCTGGCGCAGCTGGTGGCCGTGCTGGGCCCAGTGGTGCGCGTGTTCCGCATACGAGGGCGCCGCCACCATCACGCGCGATGGCGCGCGCAGGCGGGGAAGGGCCTGGATGGCCGCCTGCGTGCCCGCCACAGGCAGCATGGCTGGCGCGCCGTAGTAGCTGCAGGCGGCTGCGGCCAGGGCGGGATCGGCTTCCGGCAGCCGGTGCCAGGCGTTGGCATCCGGTGCTGGCGCTGCATACCCGTGCGGGTTGATGCCCGTTGACAGGTCGATCCACTCGCCGATGGGCCGGCCGTATTCGCGCGCGGCGTCGCGCAGGTTGCCGCCATGTTCAAGCAAGATAGGTCTCCCGTAGATAAAACAGGCCTGCCAGCAGCGCCACCCAGATAAGCCACAGCACGGCCGTTTCGGCCACCAGGCGCCAGGCGCGGTCGATGTCGCGCGCTTCTGCGGGACGGCCGCTGCCCAGCGGCGGGCGGCGTTCCAGTTCACCGTCGTAGACGGCGTCGCCGCCCAGGGCCAGGCCCAGGGTGCCGGCGCCGCTGGCCATCACGGGACCCGCGTTCGGGCTGCCCCAGGTCGGTGCCTGCGTGCGCCAGCAGTGCCAGGCCCGCCGCTTGTCGGCCATGCTTTTGCCCAGCAAGACGTACGACAGGGCCGTCAGGCGCGCCGGCAGATAATTGAGGATGTCATCGATGCGCGCGGCGCAGCAGCCGAACCAGTCGTAGCGTTCGTTACGGTAGCCCCACATGGCGTCCAGCGTATTGGCGAGCCGGAACAGCACGGCACCGGGGCCGCCGGCCACGGCAAACCAGAACAGGGTGCCGAAGACGGCGTCGTTGCCGTTTTCCAGCAGGGATTCTGTGCTGGCCTTGGCCAGGCTGGCCGCGTCCGCGTTGGCCGTATCGCGGCTGACGATGCGCGCCGTCAGCAGGCGCGCGTTGTCCAGGTCATCCATGGCCAGGGCGTCGGCGATGGGCTGATTATGGTCGCGCAGGCTGCGCAAGCCAAGGCACAGGTACAGCAGGAAGACGTGGAGGGCGGCGCCCGCCAGGCCGCACAGCCACCAGGCGGCATAGCTGATGGGCAGCACGGCCAATGACCAGGCCAGCGCGCCGCGCAGGAAGCGTCCGCGGCCCCGGTTCAGCAGGCGCTCGAGCGCGCTGGCGAGGCGGCCGAAGCCCACCAGTGGATGCCAGCGGCGCGTCTCGCCCAGCAGCATGTCGAGCAGCACGCCGGCCGTCATGAGGGCGGCCAGCATGGGCAGCGACAAGCCGCTCAGCATGGGCCGCCTTTCAGGTACAGGGGCAGGCCGGCGGCGACAAACACGGCCCTGTCGCAGACGGCGGCCACGGCCTGGTTCAGGCGGCCCGCTTCATCGGTGAAGCAGCGCGAGATGGCGCCATACGGCACGATGCCCATGCCCACTTCGTTCGAGACGAGCACAAGGTCGCAGTCCGTGTCGCCGATTTCGGCCAGCGCGTACAGCAGGTGCGCGCGCTCGCTGTGGAACAGCTCCGGCAGGGCGATATCGCCCACGTCGGGATAGCTCTCGCCGCTGGAAAACATCAGGTTCGTCAGCCACAGGGTCAGGCAGTCGACCAGCAGCAGGCGGCCGGGGCGCGCATGCTGCAGGAGCGCGTCTCCCAGGCGCAGCGGCTCTTCCAGTGTGGTCCACTCGGCCGGGCGTTGCGCGCGGTGATGCGTGATGCGCGTGGCCATTTCGCCGTCGCCCGCCTGCGCCGTGGCGATGTACAGCACTTCCTTGCCCGATGCGCGGGCCAGCTGCTCGGCGTAGGCGCTCTTGCCGGAACGGGCGCCGCCGAAGACCAGGGTGCGCGTCATGGCGCTGTTACCACTCGGTGCCGAGTTGCGCGCCGATGCCGGCCGCATACGCATGCTTGACGACGGCCATCTCGGTGACGGTGTCGGCGATGGCGATCAGTTCATCGGGCGCGCCGCGGCCCGTGATGACCACGTGCTGCATGTGCGGGCGTTCCAGCAGGTCGGCGATGACCTTGTGCACGTCGAGGTATTTGTACTTGAGGGCGATATTGAGTTCGTCGAACAGTACCAGGCCATAGGCGGGATCGGCCAGGAAGCTCTTCGCCTGTTCCCACGCCAGTTCGGCCTTTTCGATGTCGCGTTCGCGGTTCTGCGTTTCCCAGGTATAGCCTTCGCCCATCGCATGAAAACTGATTTCATCGGGGAAGCGGCGCAGGAATTTTTCTTCGCCCGTGGACATGGCGCCCTTGATGAACTGCACCACGCCCACTTTCATGCCGTGTCCCATGGCGCGGATGGCCATGCCGAAGCCGCTCGAACTCTTGCCCTTGCCATTGCCCGTGTTGACGATGATGATGCCGATTTCCTTGTCGGCCTTGGCGATGGCCGCATCGATGATGGCCTTCTTGCGTTCCATGCGCACGCGGTGGCGCTCGTTGATGGCGGCGGTGTCCGCGTCGATGGGTTTGTTATCGCTCATGTTAAATCCTCTTTCGGTATGAATATCTTGCGTTTGCCGTGATCGATGATCTCGATCGGGTGGCCCAGGTAGTCGCCCAGGATGGATGCCTGCATCACGTCGGCCACGGGACCGGCCAGCCAGCCGCCGTCGCCCATCAGCAGCAGCGCATGCGTCGAGATGCTGTGCGCCAAGTTCAGGTCATGCCCCACCATCACCACGGTCTTGTTCTGTTCGCGGCATAGCCGGGCCAGCAGCCCCATGACGCTGACCTGGTGCGCCAGGTCCAGCGCGTTGGCCGGTTCGTCCAGCAGCAGCAGGGGCGTGTCCTGCGCCAGCATGGCGGCGATTGCCACGCGCTGGCGCTCACCGCCGGACAGGCTGCGCACATCGCGCTCGGCCAGGTGTTCCACTTCCATCGAGGCCAGCGCCGCCAGGGCGATGCGCTGGTCGTCGCTGCCTTCCCAGTAATGGCTGTCGTGATACGGGTGGCGCGCCGACAGCACGGTTTCGATGACGCGGTAGGAAAACGCGTCATGCCGCGCCTGCGCCAGGAAAGCGCGTTCGCGCGCCAATTCCTCCAGCGGCCAGTCGACCAGGGCGCGGCCCTGCACCGTCACGTGGCCGGCATCCGGTTCGCGCAGGCCGGCCAGCGCGCGCAGCAGGGTGCTCTTGCCGGCGCCGTTGCGGCCGATCACGCTCCAGCATTCGCCATCCTTGATTTGCCAGGTGAGGTTTTCCACGAGGGAGCGCGTGCCTGCCTTCAGGCCAAGTTGGTAGGTGCGGATCATGGTTGTTTCATCTCCGGCGCAGCCGGTGCAACTGGTACAGGAAGACGGGCGCGCCAATCATCGCCGTGACGACGCCGACGGGCAGCTGCAAGGGCGCCAGCACGGTGCGCGCCAAGGTGTCCGCCAGCACGAGGAAGGTGCCGCCGGCCAGCGCCGCGGCTGGAATCAGGAGGCGGTGGTCGGGGCCGCAGGCAAAGCGCAGCGCGTGCGGCACGATCAGGCCGACGAAGCCCACGCTGCCGGCGCTGGTGACGGCGCTGGCCGTGAGCAGTCCGGAACAGAAGAACAGGCCCTTGCGCAGGGCGCCCACGCGCACGCCGAGGGTGCTGGCCGCTTCCGCGTGCAGCGCCATGATGTTGAGCGAGCGCGCGCAGCGCAGGGCGAAGAACAGGGCGCCCGCCAGGACCAGCCAGGGCATCAGCCGCGCCGGCGCGCCGGACAGGTCGCCGATCATCCAGAAGATCATGCTGCGCAGGCGGCTTTCCGGGGCAATCGACAGCATCAGGGTGACGATGGCCATGCAGGCCGAGGCCAGGATCACGCCCGTCAGCAGCAACAGCGAAGCGCCGCCTTCGGCCGCCGCGCCGCCGCGCAGGTCGCGCCGGGCAAAGAAGTACAGCAGCATGGACACGCCGACGGCGCCGGCGAATGCCGCCGCATCGACCACCCACAGCGCGCACATGAACAGCAGCGCGGCCAGGGCGCCGACGGAAGCACCGGCCGAAATACCCAGCACATACGGATCGGCCAGGGGATTGCGCAGGAGGGCCTGCATCATGACGCCAGCCAGCGACAGCGCCGCGCCCGTGACAAAGGCGGTCAGCGCGCGCCCGAGGCGCAGATCGAGCAGGGTGGCGGCGAGGGTATCGGTCTTGCCTTGCAGCAGATGGAAGAGGGCGGAAGGCAGGTCGGCGAGCGGGATCGCGATCGAGCCGATCATGCCGGAGAAAATCAGGCTGGCAACGGCGCACGCGGCCAGTACCGTGATGATCACGGTGGCGCGGTGGCGCATGTTGCGAAAGAATGGGTGCATTGACTGCCTTAAGAAGCGGGGACTGCAGGACTGCACTGCGGGCGATGGCGTGGATGCCATTGCCCGCAGCTTACATCATTACATCATGCTTATTTCATGCCGTAGCGTACGCCGACGAAGACTTTCGAGCCTGGCGTCGCATAGAAACGGGCCAGTTCGTAGTTCTTGTTGGCGATGTTGTTCCAGCGGGCCAGCACCGACCACTCAGGAGCAAACTGGTAGGTGGCGTACAGATTGACCAGGCCATAGCCGCCCAGAATGTTCTTGTTGGCGGCATCGTCGTAGCGTTTGCCCGACAGCTGCCATTCGGCGCCCGAGGTCAGCGCGCCCAGCGTGTAGTCAACGGCGACATTGGCGTGCTGCTTGGCACGGCGCTGCAGCTGCTTGTCCTTGGTTTCATCGCGCGGGTCCTGCAGGTCGATATTGCCACTGACATTGAAGGCGCCGAACTTGCGGCTGGCCGCCAGGGTCACGCCTTCGAGCAGGGCTTTGTTGACGTTGTAGGCGCAGCCATAGCTGCCGTTGAACAGCGGGTCCGGGCATGGCGTGGTGTTGACCAGCAGGTCGGTGACCTTGTTATGGTAGTAGGTCGCGCTGGCTTGCGAGACGCCGTCGTTGTAGTGCAGGCCGATTTCCGCGTTGCGGCCCGTTTCCGGCTTGTTCGATGCCAGGCCATACCCCGGGTAGTACAGTTCATTGAAGGTCGGCGCACGGAAGCTGGTGCCGTAGCTGGCGTTTGCGCGCAGCGCATTGCTGATGCGGTAGCCGTAGGCGATGCTGCCCGTGTTGTGCGAGCCGAATGCCGAGTTGTCGTCGCGGCGGCCGCTGATATTGAACAGGTGCGCGCCGCGTACCATGTTGTATGCCGCTGCGTAGGACTTGGTATTGCGTGCGCCCGTCACTTCCGGCGTGCTGCTCGACATGACGTCTTCATCGCGGTAGCTGGCCAGCAATTGCAGGTTGTCGCGGCCGATGCGGATGTCGTTCTGCCAGGTGAAGTCGGTCTGTTTGGTGTCGATCTGGCTCTTGCCATACGATGCCGCGCTGCTGTCGTCGCCCGACTTGTCGCGCGCTTCCGCGTAGCGCAGTTCGCTGGTCCAGTTAGGCAGGAATTCATTCTTGGTGAAGACGGAAACGTTTTGCAGCTTCTGGTTGCTGCGCGCATCGTAGCCCGGGCCGGCGTCGTACTGGGCTTTCAGTTCGCTATTCAGAAACACCAGGCCGACTTCATGGCCCTTGGCCATCTGGTAGCCGAACTGGCCGCTGATGCTTTCCTTGTCGTAGCCGTCCTTGTCCGGGTTGTAGGTGAACGAGGAGGCGCCCAGCTTGGATGCGGAGAAACCATCCGATTTTTCCTTGCCTGCCGCCAGCGCGTAGCTGAAGCTGTTCACGCCGCCTGTCGAACCGGCAACGCTGGCTTCCGCCTGGCGCGTGTTGTTGCTGCCGTAACCGGCGAAAGCGGAGAAGCGCGTGGCGCCGTCGCCTTTCTTGGTGAAGATCTGGATCACGCCGCCGATGGCATCGGCGCCGTACGTGGTGCTCAGCGGACCGTAGACGATTTCAACGTGGTCGATGCTCGACAGGGGGAGGGCGCTCCAGTTGGCCGTGCCCAGGGTGGACGAGCCGATGCGCACGCCGTCTACCAGGACGATATTCTGGTTGCTGTTCGCGCCGCGGATGAACACGCTGGCCGAGGTGCCTGCGCCGCCATTGCGGGTCACTTCGATACCGCGCTGCTTTTGCAGCAGGTCGATCAGCGAGCCGGCTCCCGAACGGGCGATTTCTTCCGAGCTGATGGTCTGCGTGTCGCTCAGTACTTCGCTCAGGTGCTGCGGATAGCGGTTGGCGGTGACGACCACCGGGTCGAAGGTGTCGGGCGTGGATTGGGCGAAAGCGGCAGGCGCGGCAATGGCTAGCGCGAGCGACGTGAGCGCCGCGTGGCGGGAAACAGCATGGGTCATGATAATTTTCAGTAAGTAATATGCAACCAGCCGACGTCCCCGTTGGCCAGATTGAACAGAAGTGGGAACTGAAGATGACGATCGAAGATGGCCATGGGCCATTCGGATCGCGAACATCCCCGTTCGCACACTTCCACCTGTCCTGGCCGGTATCCGGGCTGGCAAGTACGGCTATCCCACCTTCCCATGCTCGATGATTGCAAGCACAGTGGTTGTCAGAGAGAGCTTGTCGTCCGCTTCCGGTCGGGAGGGGCGACACTTGCTTACCGTTGCGGGGGCAGCACACGTTCGCCGCAGGCGCGGCATCGTGTTTCCCGTTTAACTGCGCTCATGGACATGAGCGCGGGCACCAAAACCCCGCCATTATACGTGCAGTGAGCGGGGACTGAAATGGCAGGCTGGACGATTCGGTATCAGAAATCGAGGGCGAGCGCCGCGCCGTAGGCGATTTTGTGGGCGGAACGGGCCGCCAGCAGGGCCGTGTCCTCCAATGGCAATCCTGTTTGCAGCGCGGACAGCAGGCGGATGGTCCCGGCATGGCAGATGATGACGGCCGTTTCGTGTTGTTCACGCAACAGTTCGCCTAAAAACGCGTCCACGCGGGCGGCCATCGCCACGACATTCTCGCCGCCGCCGGGCCGGTAGTAGGCCACGTCGGCGGCCCAGGCATCGATTTCCTGGCGCGCGATCGCGTGCCAGGGACGCATTTCCCATGTGCCGAAATCCATCTCTGCCAGGCGGGAGTCAAGATGCAGGGCAGTGGCGGGCAGGTCCTGCGCCAGCAGTGTCGCCAGGTCGGCGCAGCGGCGCAGCGGGCTGGCATACAGCGGGACGCCGGCGGGCAGGGTCGCTTGCAGGCTGGCGCGTGCCCTGCTCATTTCATGCGGCGCCACTGCCACGTCGCTGCGGCCATAGCAGGTGCCGTCCGTCACTTGCGGTGCGGGGTGGCGAATGAGGATCAGGCGCATGGGTATTTCGACTCTATCTAGTAGAAGCGGACAGGGGGCTGAAAGCTGGACAGGATGGCCAGGTAAATCGCCACTTCCGCCAGTTGCTGCACGGCGCCGAGGCAGTCGCCCGTGTAGCCTTGCAGGCGGCGCTGGCATTTGCGGCCCAGCCAGAATGCGGCAGCCGCCGCCGCCACGATGGCAAGGACCAGCGCCCCCCAGTCAAATATGCCCAGCAGTCTGCAGGCGATGGCGGGCAGCAGGGCGCAGGCGGCGGCGATGATGAATTCTCCCGTGCGCATTTCCTGCGCCATGGGCTTGGACTTGCCTTCGTCGCGTGCATAGTCCATGAGCCAGATCAGCGAGACGGCCGCCAGGCGCGAGAGCGGATGGGCGATGAACAGTGTGGCCACGACGACGGCCGGTGGCAGCGCTGCCAGTGCCATGCATTTGACGGCGAGCAGGCAGATGATGCCGATGGCGCCATAGGCGCCGATGCGCGAATCCTTCATGATTTCCAGCACCCGCTCGCGCGTCAGGCCGCCGCCGAAGCCGTCGCACATGTCGGCAAAGCCGTCTTCATGGAAGGCGCCCGTCAGGTAGATGCCGGCGGCCACCGCCAGCAGCACTGCCACTGCGGACGGCAGCAGCCAGCTGGCCAGCAGATACACTGCGCCGCAAAGCGCCGCCACCACCACGCCGACCAGCGGAAAGTAGCGCGAGGCGTGCTGCAGCCAGGTCGGCTCGAACCCCACCCAGCGTGGTATCGGCAGGCGCGTGAAGAACTGCAGCGCGATGAAGAACAGGCGGCACTGATGGATTGCGGCGGAAACGGGATTGCTCATGATCTCAGTCTGGCGTGGACTTTTCGCTGACCTGGGCCGAGGTGAAGGTGGCCATTTCGCGCATGAAGTTGACGGCCGCGTGCAGCAGCGGCAAGGCCAGCGCCGATCCCGTGCCTTCACCGAGGCGCAAATCGAGGTGCAGCAGCGGACGCGCGCCCAGGCTGGCCAGCAACTGGCGGTGGCCGTTTTCATCGGAGCAGTGCGAAAACACGCAGTAATCGAGGATGGCTGGCTGCAAGCGGGCCGCCACCAGCAGGGCGCTGCTGACGATGAAGCCGTCGATGAGCAGAATCATGCGCCGTTCGGCTGCCTTGAGCATGGCGCCGGTCATCATGGCGATCTCGAAACCGCCAAAGGTGGCCAGCACGGCCAGTGGCTCATGGATTGCCGCATGGTGGGCGACGGCCGCCTCGATCACCTGCTGCTTGTGCAATATACCTTCCTTGGACAGGCCGGTGCCTGCGCCCACGCAGTCGGCGACGGGCGTGCCGGTCAGCTTGTGCATCAGTGCGGCGGCAGCAGTAGTATTGCCGATGCCCATTTCGCCAAAGCCCAGCACATTGCCTTCCAGTGTGGCGGCCAGGACCATGCCCGCCTGCATGGCGGCCAGGCATTGGGCCTCGCTCATGGCGGGTTCCTGGGCGAAGTTGCGCGTGCCAGGGCCTTGCTTGCGGTCAAGCAAGCCGTCGCGCGGGCCGAAATCGTGATTCACCCCGGCGTCAACTATATGGAGGGCGCAATCGGCCTGGCGGGCAAAGACATTGATGGCGGCGCCGTTGCCGAGGAAGTTCTCCACCATTTGCCAGGTCACGCTCTGTGGATAGGCGGAAATGCCTTCCGCAACGACGCCATGGTCGGCGGCGAAAACGATGATGGCAGGCTGATGCAGTGCCAGCCGGGTGCTTTGCTGGATCAGGCCGACCTGGCGGGCCAGGGTTTCCAGTAAGCCCAGGCTGCCCAGCGGCTTGGTCTTGCTATTGATGGCGTGGTCGAGTTCGCTGGACAGCGCGGCGTTGGCGGTAGGGAAAATATGTGGGATAGGCATGGGACTCTATATGGATGAGGCAAAGTGTAGTCGGCGCTACGATATCACACAGCAATATTTGCCCAGCTGCAAATTAGCGCTTGCGGGCTGCGCGGGACAGGGCTATAATTCGCCCCCTCGCTGAACGACGCATGCAAATGCAACGTAAAGTGAGAAAAAAGAAGGAGTTGACGGACGTAGCGAAATGCTTCATACTCTTCCTTCTTCGCAGCTGACAAACACAACGCTTTGTCGATAGCGCGAGAGTGGCAAATAAGCAGTGCCGAATACCGTTCTTTAACAATTAACAGTCGATAAGTGTGGACATTTGATGCAAGTGCAGCGCCGATCTTCGGATTGGCGTCATACTTAAAATATCAAATGTTCACAAGAAATAATGAAATAGGATACTT
>NZ_JBWKUP010000012.1:0-250064 GCF_059420905.1 Janthinobacterium sp. GW821-FHT03C08
AGGGCAAGTTGTCCCTTGATGCGCAATCCCTTGGCGTCCTCGACGATCTCGGTCCAGACGCCAATCGGCTCGGTGGCGTCGTGCTGCCAGAGCATCGCTGGCAAGGTACCGGCAGCCTTATGCGCCTCCAGTGACGCCGCAAAAGCGCTGGCCACGATAATGTCGCCATAGTCGTCGCGCACACCGAATACGGAGCCATAGCCCTCGATGGAGCCATCGTCGCTGGTAGATTTGATCTGCAGCGCGAAGGCCCGGACCACGCGGCCGCCACTGGTGTGGCGCCGCTCAAGGCTTCGTCGTGTCATTGCCGCCTTCTTTCTTGTTTGTATTCATATTCATGGGGGTAAGCGGCTCGTCCAGGCCTGGCAGCGGATCCTTGCCATCCTCGTCCCGGATCTCATTGCGGGTGTATATGCCCGTCTCGGCCATGGTCCGCGCCCACTGCGAGCGATCTGCCATGGAGCCGGCGAGCAGGTAGCGCGTGTCAAACTCGGTGAACAGCGATCCATTGCCGTCGAGCAGGGTTTCGTCGAGACGCTGATTCCATGCCTCGTGCCATGGCGCCAGCGTGTGCTTCATGTGCGCTGAAAAGAACGCCTCGGAGCTGGCGAAAGTGGCCGCCTTGTCGGAATGGCCGACCATGATCGGAAACACACCATAGAACCGGCAAATTTCCTCGATCTGCAAGCGGCGCGTCTCCACGTGCTGCGCGTCGACACCGTTGATCGCCGTGCTCACCCACTTCGCAGCCCGATCCAACACCAGGGGCACGCCCGTATTCCGCACGCCCCCTTTGTCGCGCAGCCACTGCGTCAAGCGTTCGTGCTGCTCCTTGTTCAAATTTCCCTCGACGGAGTAGGCGCCGCTGGTGCGCAGCCCGTTCTCGTGCATGGCTGTCTGGCTCTGCTCGGTCGCCATGGCCAGGCCAATAGCAGAGCGCGCCAACTTCACCGCGTCCAGAGTGGTCACCCAGTCCCACTGCACTCCGTTAAGCAGAAACACGTCGTCCGGAGCGAATTCTCCGATCAAGCCGAACTCGTCCCAGCAGCGGTACACCAACTCGTAACGGGACGTCCTGGTGACGCTCCACTGGCCGGGTTGAACCGGGATCAATTCGCGCACGCGGCGGTCGTCGCCGCGCACCTTGATCGACAGCCCGGTGCCAGTGAGCGCCGCGTGAATGGTCATCTGGCGGCGCCACTCGAAGGAGGTTTGCCACTCGTTCGGCCGGCGTGCCAGCAACCGGTATTCCGGGATGCTGGTTGCCTTCTGGCGACGGCCAGCACTATCCTCGCGGTAGACGTGTAGATCCGGTGTGGCGCAGCCGTCGGCGATCACCTTCACGCACGCCAGCACCGTCGACACCTGCAGCGCGGTCTTGCTGTTGACCGGCAGCCCGGCCACGTGGCTGACGCTACCGCCATCGAGCAGGTCCGCGATCTGGTCGTAACTCAGCTCTTTGGCTTTCATGCCCAAGATTCGCTTGAAAAAATTCACTAGTTATCCCAAAAAGATGCGCCGTTGGGCAAAGGGTTGAGCGCCATCAGCGTCACCGCGTCGAACGCCGCCATCAGGGGATCGATCTTCCCGGTGCCGCTGGCCTGCTTCGTGATCGATATTGCGTTTCCGTTCGGGACCGTGCGGGCATTACCGACGCACCAAGCCATCAATGCTTGACCGCCATGCACAAGTTCACCACCGGCTACCTTGCGCTCGGTAGTCTTGATGGCGCCGTTCAACTTCCAGCCCTGCGAAATGGCCACGATGTCATCGGTCGTAAATTCGCGCACCACTAATTCGTCCACCACGTCGGTGATACCGGCGCCATCCACGCCGATGCCCTGTTTTTCTGGCAAGCGGCCTGCGTCCCTTACCCGGCAGACGATATCGGCCACTGCCGCAACGTCTTGTCCAGGGCGCTCCACCAGCGTGAGTTCGCCAGCGGCAGCGAAGTCTTGAAGCCGCGGCGCAATCTCTGGCCGGCGCTTCAGTACGATCTCGTGCGCCCATGCGTGCGTCCAAAGGAGCCAGCGCCGGGTTTCGCTTTCGCGCCCCAGTACTGCCAGGCCCAGCAAGTCATCTAGGCCGCCGCCGTCGATCCCCACCACCGCCACCTCACAGCGATCGAGAAGCGCGTCTAGCGACAAGCCAGGCTCGGCCGCGGCCTCCCAGAAGTCGGCGCCAGCCCAGCGGTCGGACCGCAGGTTGATACCGATCTCGACGTTCAGGTGTTTGGCAAGGAACTGCTGGAAAGAGCCGTCTGTTTTTGCCAGGTATTTCTTGAGGTTGTCCGCAAGCCACTCAGCGCTGACGGAGCGGCCGATATTCGGGTTGGTGATATAAAAGTATGCCGGGTCGAGATAACCCTTGGATGCCAAAATTGCATCGGGGAATTCGTAGATCACGCCCAAGGTTTTCAGGTCGGCAATTTTTCCATCCCGCACCTCGCGCCAGTAGTCCAGCTTTTCTTTGAAGATGCCGGCCGGCGGCTCATCGCTCTGAGTGGTCAGGTAAATTACCCATCCTTCATCACGCGACACTTGCCCCCCCAGCGCTTCCATGAACATCGCGATCGCTTTGGCTTGCTTGCCGAAGACCCACAATTCATCGACCATGACGCGGCCCGACTTTTTGCCGGATACCGTATCGGTGTCTGCAGCAACCACCTTGAGACTGTTACGGTTCACTCGGTTCGTTATCGTCCGGAGGTGATCCTGCACGTGGAAGAGCGCCTTCAGCTCATCATCCTCACGCACCATCGCGGCCGCCGGCTTAAAGCTGTTGTCCGCCACCTCCTTGGTCGGAGCCAAAATCAAGTGCTCCTCCTCTTCGCGCCAGCAAAGAATGAGCGCGGTCAGCATAATGCCGGCGGCAATCGTGGATTTCGTATTCTTTTTACTGATCAGCAGTCCATACTCGCGAATCAGCTGCTTGCCGTTTTCCGCATCGTAGCCGCCAAAGATCGCGGCAACGAAGTCAAATACCCACTGCTCGGTGCACTCGCCAAAGGTAGGCTTACCTGGTAAGTCCACCACCCGCAACTGCTTGAAAATCGCCAGCGCCTGCTCGGCCTGGTCGGGGAAGATAGGCGGAGGAATGATCGACTCACCTGCCAGCAACCGTTGCTCCCAATCCAGACACTTCGTTGTCCATTCCGGATAAGGCGTCATACTTTTTTACCTCCAGCGGCGGCCAGGCGAGGCGGCGGTGCAGCCTTGAATCGGCTGGCAACCTTTTCTGCCTCTTCTTGCTTCTGCTCCTTTTTACCGCCCTCACCTAATTTTTTGTGCATGAACGGCATTAATGCCTTCGCGGCTTCGACGCGTTGCTTTTCCGCCAACTCACCATCATTCATCGCGGCGATCAAAAATGCCTTGGGATCGGTGAACAGGATCGGATTCGCCGGATCGAACGGACGGGCACCAGGTGTTGGCCGCTGCCCCTCCGGAACCGCAGCGCGGCGCTCAGCGAGGTAAGCTGCCACGGCCGGATCTTTAACAAGTCTCGACCCGGCAGCTGATGCAGTTGATGCGCTGTATCCCGCCTTGATCGCCGCGTTCTTATTGGAGGAACCGGCCAACACGGCATCGGCGAACAGCCGTTTTTTGCCTGTTAAAGCCATTAACATTTCCTTCAAAAGGGAAAAAATCTGCGCGTGAGGAAGTAAGAGGTCTAGGTCTAAAAGGCCCCAGAGATTTACCCACCCCCTCCTATGGGGTCAACGGGCCTCGCGGATAAGGTCTGCGCCGTCGATCGTTTACCCTGCGGCCTCTTCGCGCTGCTTGTCGCGGCTGTGGTGTGTAGTGCAAAGGCTCTGCCAGTTGGTCGAGTCCCAGAACAGCTTCATGTCGCCTTTGTGCGGCACCTTGTGGTCGACCACGTTTGCCATCAGCAGGCCTATGCCCTTTGCCATGCATGCGGCGCCATCAGCTACCACATCATCCGTAAACTCAATCCCGGCATCACGCAGGCAATACACGCAGAACGGATGCTTCACCAGGTAGGCGGCGCGGGCTTGCTGCCACTTGTAGCCGTAGCCGCGCGCGGTGCTGCTTTCTTTGCCTGAGCGCCACGAGTTCGCGCTGACCGTGACCATCCGGCCCGGCAGCGTTTGCAGCTTGGATTTCAGCGTGGTGAGGCGCGGCGCCATCAGTCGCCTGTAACGCCATCGCCCGCAACATCCAGGCCTTCCAGCACCGCAAGGGTAGTGCCGCCATCAACGACCAGGATGCGAATGTCGGCGCCCAGATCGGTGCGAATGCGCTCCTTTATCTTGGTCGCCTGCTCGCGGCTCACCATGCCCGGCACCTTCAATACCAGCACGTCGCCACGAGCAATAGTCATTTTCACCACCGATGGGATTGACTCTGAACAAGCAGAGACTGCTGCTGGCGCGTCACCCAGGAACTCGTCCATTCGGGCGCTGACTGCCAGTGACGAAGACCGCCCAGGCATGAGATCTGCAATCGCAGCAAGGTCGTCAGCCGTAAGCGTGAGCTTCACCTTGACGCCGAATACTTCATTGGCACCAGTGACCATCTCCATGTCAACGTCGGTCGTATCGGGCAACTTGAAATGCTTGGCTACCGCGCGCGCAAACTCAATGCCAGTGTGGAAGTCGTTCTGGTTCATGGTCGTGCCTTTCAGGTGGTGGTGGCGCAAGGCACCAGTGCGGCCGCAGCACTGGCAGTACATGCCGGGCAATGGGTCAGCGCCTGCAGCAGCCGGCGTGCTTCTTCAGCTTGGGCCAGTTGCGCGGCCAGCTGGTCGATGCGGACGTTGTTGCCGGACTTGGTGGCGCGCATGATCTCGTCACGCCAGTGCAGTGCTTGCATATGCGGCCTCAGATAAAAAGGCCGCTAGCGCACGGTTGCGGTCAGCGGCTAAAGCCCAGGGAAAGGCGGATATCTGGAATGCAAAAAGCCCGCAACGTGGCGGGCTTTTCAGTGTGATAACCGCTTGGCGCAGTTATCACGTGTATATAAAATAGGACTATACCGGACACGTTTGTCCGGCGCAAGCCTCTTGCACTAAATCACCGCACATTCCAGCCAGCTGCGCATCAGCGGCGCGCTGGGCGCGACCATCCAATTCCTTGAGCGCTTTGTGGATACGCGCCTTCTGGTCGTATGCAGTGGCCTTCGCCACGTTCAATTCTTTCGCGGCGGCCGTGATCGATACTCCTCGCTCGAAGAACGACCGAATAATCGCGCCGCGCATATTCCTGATGGTCAGGCCTGTGCAAACGCTGAGCGCCCACTCGGCCAGCTCGGCGATTGCTTCCCGGTATTGCTCGGTCATCTTGTCTTTATTCAGGCAGCAAGGGCACTCTTCGTAGCGCGGCGCATAGCGCGCGGTAATGCAGGCCTGCTCCAGCGGCGTCATCTGTGCCAGCCGCATGAGGATAATGCCGGACTGGCCGGCGCCATCCAGCGAGACCAGACCCTTGCCCGATCCGCCCCCGCCGGCCTTCATCAGCTTCGACATGGGCGACAGTGCGTACTGTTGGGATGAATAGTTGTACGCGAACATCAGCGCGTCGTGTGTGTTTTTGAAGAGCTCTTCCATTTCAATCCCTGTGCTGTGTTGCAAATTAATCCGACGAGCAGCTGCTGCCGCTATCCGACGACCCTGACGACGAATCGCTGCCGCTGGAAGAGCAGCCTGATCCGCTCCAGTCGCCGGACGCGCCACCGCCGTCGAATGTACCGCCACCGGCAACCAGGTGCGACGATGTGCTGGCTGGCGCGCTGTCAAAGTAGTTGCGCATGGCCGCCGCCATTGGCGCATCGACCACCGCCTCACCTTGGCGCGACTCGGCCAAGTAGCCATCGAATGGCACGTTGGCCAAGCCGGTGCGGCGCGGTGGCTCGATGGCGCTGGCGCGCGCACGTTGCGCAGCAAGGCGCCGCCGTTCCTCAGCACGTTTTCCAGCATCGAAGATGGCGCTCCAGGCTGCAGCAGCAGCACGCGCTTTCTGTTCTGCTGCCTTGCGCGCTTCGCGGCGCTTGGTCCAGGGGAATGTGAAGTTGAACATTTTTCGTCCTTTCGTTGTTGGTGATGCTTCTAACCGATGATTCACAATAATCATGAAAGTGAGGAAATATGCGGCGTTTCGGGGTGGTCTTCGCCACTTTCCCGCCAACGTTTTTGCAGTTTCCTATGCTGGGTGGTGCATGATGTGCAGCTTCAACTGCGTGGCAATGTGGTGCTCCAGCGTGGCGCCGCGCGACGCCTCCCAGCCTGGCAGCAAGTGGATGCCATCGCACGTCACCAGTTCAGCGATATCGCGCCGCATGCAGATCTCCCAGGCAGCGGTCGTGTCGGGGTTCACCTCGGCCGGGTTGATCACGGTATGGCCCTGGGCCCGCAGCTGGGCGGTGGCCGCGTGAAATGCGGGGAAGTTGAGACCCGGCAAGCCTGTCATGGGGCCGGCGACGTAGATTTTCATGACACGAGATTCCCGCCCGAAAGCGGTGGACACCTTCGGCTTGCAAAGCTCAATCAATCGCTGCTCAGCATCAGCTTTGTCCATACGATGCCAGCGGCGATCCTCGATAATCGCCACCGCCTCACAAACCCCCAGCCCGCCGCGCCCCGCCAAGCGCTTAAGCGTCTGACCATGGTTCGCCATTGCCTGGCGCCCGTGCTCCTCGATTGCAGCCCAAGGAATACTGGTGATAGCTGCGCAACCCATAATCGGCATGCTGGTGCGGTCGGTCATTCTGCTTGCTCCAAAAAAGTGATTTCGCTGGGCTTGCGCGGTGTCGCGTCGCCCATCAGGTAAATAATTGTCGAGATCCCGCCGCCCTGCACCTGGGGATACATGCTGTGCAGGTGGTGCTGCCGGCCAGCGAACAGCACGGGCTGGCAGGTGTAGAGCGCACGCAGCAGTGCGCGATCGCGCTTGTAGGCTGCCTCGGCCGGTGTTTCCGCCGCCTGCGCCGGGGTACGGCCGCTCATGGTGACACCGTCTCGGGTGTCGAATCTGCCGGCGCTGGGAAGTTTGCACGGAAGGCCGACATGTCCTCGCCGTGCACGCGATAGCCGTCTTCGCCAAACACGAACCGCCCCGGCCAGCGGCCACCCGGAAAACTGAAATCGGCAAAGGCGCGCATGCCACCGGCGCCCTCGACCTCTTCCAAGCGCTCGCCGTAAACGTACACGTCGGTCACCCGGCAGCCTGGCAGCCGCGTTTCGACCAGCTCTTGCAGTGCAACTGCCGCTGCGGCATTTGCTCGCTGCTTGAAGAAGTGTCGCGCCATGCAGGCCTGACAGCAATACGCATCCCCGGCCTGGCTGAACACCTTCTCGTCTGTATCTGCGGTAACGGTCTGCCAGCAGCTGATGTTGCTGCATTCAAATCCCCAGCCGGCGGCGATCAGCACGGGCGCTGGCACAGGGCCTGGGGCGTACTGGTCATATTCTGGTTTGCGATGGCACGAATCGACGCCATCCCACTCACAGCCGATTTCACTACCGCCCTCGCGACGGGCGACCGCACTGCTGGCGGCATAGCGGATCACGGTCATGTCGTCGCCGTCACTGACCTGATAGGCCTTGAGGCGTTTCTCCGCACTTGGCGGCAGCAGCCCTGTTTTCTTCTTCAATTTGAACTCCCTTCTGCTGGGTGATCCGGCCCTTCACGCAGGCCGGTTTTGCCATCAACTGATGACTGATGATAATCATGAAGATGCGTATCCATGCGGCTTTGCGGGGTGGCTCCCGCCACTTTCTCGCCACGCCCAAAACCGATTTTCTCGGCGATATCGTTCTGTGCCTGCGCTGCCGTCTCCCGGTTTTTCTCCAGATAGGCCATGGTCGTCATCGGCGACTTGTGGCGCATCACCGCCTGGATGGTCTGGATCGGCACGCCCTGCTCCGACAGCATGGTGGCGAACGTACCCCGCAGCCGGTGCGGCGTGATGCCCTTGATCTTGCAGGCGAGGTTGGCGGACTTCATGGCCTTGCGCGCGAAACCGGGCGGGTGCTGCTGCGCGCCGCCGCGCTTGCCGGCGATCAGGCCTTCCACCTGGCGGTGCGGCGCCAGCTGCTCGATCAGCCAGGCAGGTACCGGCACCGGCTCGGCCTCGCGGCCCTTGGTGATGCCGGGCGTGTACGTGGCGCGCTGCCAGTCCAGCCATTCCCAGCGCGCGCCGGCCGCCTCGGATTCGCGCAGGCCCAGGCCGAACATCAGGCGGATGGCCGTAGCCACCGACGGGTCGGCGCGCGTCACCTGGTCGACCGCAGCGAACCACTCGGCCACCGCGGCGATCGGCAGGATTGAGCGTGGGCGCTTCTGCACCTTCAGCATGCGCACCTGCCAGGGGATCGAGCGGATGATCTCGCGCTTCACCGCCCAGTTGGCGATCAGTTTGAGCACGCGCAGCCAGTGGTTCGCGCTGGCCGGTTTGTGGTCGACCAGGTGCTGGTTGCGCGCCAGCTCTACATGGCTGGTGGTGATCAGGTTCAGCGGCAGGTCGCCCAGGTCGTAGAAGTGCAGCCGGGCGGTGGTCTCGATACTGCGCTGGTGCGCGGTGCTGCTGATCGGGCCGTTCACCTCCAGCCATTCCTGCGCCATGGCCGCCAGTGTCGGTACGACCTTGCCGCCGTTGGTCAGGGTCAAGGCCTCGTCGTACGCGCGCTGCGCCACCACGTTGGCCTTCGCCTTGCTGCTCTCGCGGGTGCTGCGCTGCACGCGCGCGCCGGCGATCTGGAAGCGGTAGTGGTAATTCTTGGCCTTGCCAGCCCGGAACAGGTGAAAGGTCATGCTGCTGCCCGTCCGCGATACGATTCCCAGTCGAACGGCACCCACTGGCCGCCCTCGCGCAGCCGGTCAAAGCTGCGATCGCCCAGGAACGTCTTCAAGCCGTTCCTGCCCTGATTGGTCAGCAGGATGGTCGGCATCAGCGCCCGGTACCGCTTGTCGATGATGTCGAACAGGTTCACCTGCTCGGCCTCGGTGCCGTACTGCACGCCCACCTCGTCGAGCACCAGCAGGTCCACGCCGGCCAGCATGTCGAGCACCTGCGTTTCGGTGCGCTCGGAATCGCGGCGCCAGGTATTGCGGATCATGCGCACGGCATCTATGGCGCTGGTGTAGAGCGCAGTGTGGCCGGCCATGACCGCCTGGGCGATGGCGATCGCCAGATGGCTCTTGCCCGTGCCGGGCACGCCCGAAAACACGATCACGGTACCGCTGCGGCGGTGCGTCTCGAAGTTGGCGGCAAACTCCATGGCCACACACAGCGCGCGCTCCTGTGCATCGTTTTCGACGACGAACGATTCGAATGTTTTACGGCGGTACCGCACAGGGATGCCGGCCTGATTCAGGCTGGACTCCAGCCGGCGCTGCGCCTCTGCCACGCCACGCGCAGCTACTGCCTGGTCCTTCTCAGCCTGGGCCTGCCTGGAGCAGGCCGGGCAGCCCATCCAGTGCGTCACGCGGCCGACAGCGAAGCCTTTGGCAGTGTAGGCACCATGCGTCTCGCACGATGCTTCGCGCTCGCTCTGGGCCACCGTCAGCGCGGCGATGCGGTTAGGTGATTCGGCCATTCTGGATCCCTTCGTGGTAGTTGATTTTTTCAAAATTGCTGTGGCGCGATGTCTGCTGTGGCCCGGTCCGCTGGCCGCTGCCTGCCGGCGGCAAGACCCATTCCGCCTTGAACCCCTGCCAGCCGCGCGTGCAGCACAGCGCCAGTGTCGAGTCCAGGCTCATGCCGGCCGCATCCGCCTCGCGTTTGATCGCGTCCAGGGCTGTCTTGCTCACCGGCGCCTTCTTGGTCTTACGCAGCGCTAGCCAGTCCGCTGCCGTTTGCTGAGTGACGCCCGATGCGACCAGATCCGCTTGTGCCGAATACTTCGGCGCAGCCGCAGCGGCCGGCACGGCCGTATGTTCTTTGTTCTTTTCTGTATCTGTATCTGTATCTGTATCTGTATCTAGGGCGTTACTTTTCTGTTGCGGTAACGTTACATGGCCGTTTCGGGCCGCTTCTTCGGCTGCTTTCTTGGCCGCCCGGTGCTTCGCCACCCTCTGTGCGCTCTTGTCTGAGCTGAACTGGCGCTTGTCCCAGTTCAGCAGCTCCCACGCCTCGTTGATGAAACCTTTCGCGACGAAAAGCGCCTTCGTTTCTTCAAGTTGCGCGGCGTCGATACGCAGATGAAACGCAATCTCGTCTTCCTGTAACGTTACAAGCGCGTTACTGCAACGCATGCACATCAACATGACGTAACGCCTCTGCATTACCTCGGGTAGCATCTGCACCTTCGGGTCGTGCGCGAACTCGGAATACATGCGAAACCAGGGGTTGGACATTATTGTCACTCACCCGATCCGGCATCGACGGCGCGTATCGCATGCGCCTGATCGTTGTTCAAAATCATGTCCAGCCTTCCATCCAGCCGTGAATGGGGTCGGGGCGTGACCGGCGGGCTGGAATCGCCTGGTCGCAGCTGCGCAGCCGCTGCCCCGTTTGAAACTTGTGCCAGCGGGTTGCTGGCGTTTACGCCTATGGCGGCTTGTCCGACTCCGCCATCACCACGTCGGCGGCGTGGCGCAGCCGCACCAGGTTCTCGTAACTGCGCTTACCCGCCGCGCGCCTGGCCGGGTCCTGCGGTGGGCCGCGCTGGCCCATCAGCGCCCGATCGCTCTGGCGCCACACGAGGGCCGCGCGGATCAGGTGCTCTTCTGGCGTCGGCTTCTTCACTTCGCCCATGTGCTGCCTCCTCGTTCGGTACCGGCACTGGCCGGCTTCTTGGTCTGATTTCGTACATATCTGCGTCGACTCCGTTAAACCCGCATGTGCATTTTGGGAACCACGCCAAAGCTCGGACGGCACGGCAGCAACTGGGACCGGCGCCTGTCGCCACTGGGCCCTTCACGGTGGCCGATCGGCGCGCGATGATGGTGCTGCTGCCGGGCCCAGTGCAAAAGCGTCTTACGGGCCTGGTCGCTGCGCGTAACACCAGCGCTGGCGCACGCTTGCAAGATGGTCGTTTCTTCCTCGGCATCGAGGTAGGTCTTCAACAACTTGGTGCGGGTGGTGCTCATGGTTTTTCCTTTTAAAAGTGAATCAGGCTTACGGGTGGTGCAAAAAATAAGGGTGAGGGTTGCCGATGCGCTACAGTGTCAGTCCCACAACATCAACGAGAAGCAAAGGAACCCTCATGGACTACACAAAACTTTTACTCGCCGCGCAGATGCGCAAAGAAATATTGGCGGAAATGGGCATCCCATCGATGAATCATCCCGACAAAAGATTAAAAGTCCAAGATGCAGGAACATACGAAGAGCGTATCTACACTTTGTTTGATGAGATCGTCGAAACAGCAAAGCTAATCGACAACTCAACTCATGCCGGGTAGCCGCGCGCCAAGCGGTAAAACTTTTTGATCGCATGGTTCAGGCGCGAATACTCCAACGACGCGACATCAAGCGCGGCTTGGGCCTGCTTGCGCTCAGCCATTCGCTGAATGCCGACGGCAGCCTTGGCGGCCTCTTTTGTGTCACCAAGGCGCAGGCGAATCTCCAGCAAAATCAGGATCATGGTGTCGGCATCACCAGCGCCTACGTCAGTTGGCAGCGGCGGAATAGCATCGGCCGCTGCGATCGCGTCAGCCTCTGCAACCTTAAGCTGAGCGCGCAGGGCGTCGATATCGATCGCCGCGCCGTGGGTGGCCGCTGACTCGGCGGCCATGCTTTCGGTGGTGCTCATGGTTTTTCCTTTGCATCGGTCGACGGCGAGATGATGTGAGGGAATTTGGCTTCGAAGAATTTCAGCCATGACTTTGGTATTTGGTCGTAAACAACCCACTGGGATATGCGCCCACGGGTGAGCCCTGTCATTTCAATGACGGCCTTACGGCCCCCTGCGGCATCAATTATTTGTTTAGCATTCATGCGGCAAGTATAGTCAGCTAATCAAATGATGTAAAGCCAAATATACGAACTATTTGTTAGAGTCCTATACATGAAAACGATGCAAGAACGAATAGCTCTGATAATTTCTGAAATGGAAGGGCCGGAGCGCGGCAAACAATCCCGTTTAGCTAGGCTGGCTGGATGCACCAGAGGGCTAGTTAACCAATGGCTCTCCGGCACGAACGAGACGACCGACTTTATTTACGCTAAAAATATTGAACAGGAACTTGGATACCGAGCGGAATGGGTCATGCGCGGCACCCCGCCCTTACGTCGAATCGATAGTGAAAGCAAAATAAAGTTGCCAATAAGCACAACTAGCTCGCTCGAAGGTGAGATAGTTATCAACCAGTTCGAAACGGGCGGATCGATGGGCTTGGGCGTGCTCCTTCGCGACCAGCCCGGAGCAATCCACGGCTGGACGGTTACTAAGGAATGGGTTCAAAAAAACGTAAGGAGTCACACTGGCGTGAGCAATTTGGCAATTGTTACTGGTTTTGGCGACTCGATGAGAGGTATGTTTAACCCGGGAGACCCTTTGCTCGTTGATCGCGGGGTAACATCTGTGGATGCGGACGCAGTATATTTTTTTCGTGTTGGCGAAGAGGGATTTATCAAACGCCTTCAACGAATACCTGGTGAGGGGATTCGAGTGAAGTCAGTCAATCCTGACTATGACACCTGGACCATCAAGCCTGAAATGGATTTTGAGGTATTTGCCAGGGTGGTAAAGGTCTGGTGCGGCACAGACTTCTGATTGCGGGCCATCCTGCGTAGATACCGACCGCTTCGGCGGTTTTTTTTCGTCTAATTAAACTCAACCAAAGGACATTAAAAGCTCTTTGTATATTTAACTGTACATTTTATGTATAGTTGAATATACTTAATCCATCGACGCACCACCTCAACCGATGGAGAGAAAATGTCACACGCCGCCAGCAGCACATCAGCGCCCAGCGCCACCGTCAAAATCCCCTTCCTCCTCTGCGCTGAATGCAGCGCAATCATCCAGGCCAATGCCAGCGATCGGCCAGGCGCAAAGCAAGCATCAGCCATCGACCTGATCGCCGACCGTCTGGTCGACGCCGAACTGTGGCCCGAGGACAGCGAGCTTGTCGCCGAGATCCGCGCCATGTTCATGCACAACTGGGGCATGGACCAAGCCCAGGCCGACGCACGTATGTCCCGCTTCAACTTCAAGGCCGCCCTAGCCGCTCTGGAAGGCGGTGCAGCATGAAATTCAAGTTCAACATCTACCTGCTGATCGCTGTGGCCATCATCGGCACCATCACCGGCAGCCTGGCCATGAGCCTGGGCGAAATCGAGCCAGCAGCCAGCGCCGCCATCATCCTCTTGTCCGTGTTGGTGCTGGGCTGGGGCGCCGGCACCATGTCCTCGCAAGCCGAGATCGACCGCCTGACCAGCATCGAGACAGGCCGCCGTATCCAGGCCAGCTGCCTGATCACCACCCGCAACCGGCTGGAGCGCGAGATTGAGCAACTGCTGGATGCGAAAGGCGGTGCTGCATGAACTGCACCTGCGTGAAAGACGTCGAGGGCCGTCTCGCCACCGCGCCATTCATCGTTGCCAAAGCTGGCAACAACATCCAGGTCGAATGCCAGGCGGTCGGATTTTCCGTGACGGAAGACGGCTTGATAAGCACGATCAACATTCCATTTCGCATTCGCGGTACCGGCAAAGGGTTCGCTAGCGCCAAAGGCAAGGAAATGCCTTGCGTAGCCAGCTTCTGCCCGTTTTGCGGCCGCACTACGAGGGACTATCGCGTTGGCGAAGATGCCGGCATCGTTGCAGCTTGGGCAGGTGCGTAATGAAGCGCGACCTCTTCTCCATGGCGCTCGACCTGGGCAATGAACTGATCATCGACAACTTCGCCGGCGGCGGCGGGACCAGCACCGGACTGGAGCAGGCGTTCGGCCGCCCGGTCGATATCGCCATCAACCACGACCCTGAAGCCCTGGCCATGCACGCGGCGAACCACCCGCACACCACGCACCTGTGCGAGAACGTGTGGGACGTCGACCCGATCAAGGTCACGAACAATCGCCCGGTCGGCCTGGTCTGGCTCAGCCCCGATTGCAAGCATTTCAGCAAGGCCAAAGGCGGCAAGCCCGTCGAGAAGCGCATCCGTGGCTTGGCCTGGGTGACGCTGCGCTGGGCAGCCAAGTGCAAGCCGCGCGTCATCATGCTGGAGAACGTCGAGGAATTCAAAACGTGGGGCCCGCTGCTGGTCGAGGCCGACGGCAGCGCCAAGCCGGACCCTGCCAAGAAGGGCAAGACCTTCGACAGCTTCATCCGCCAGCTGCGCGCGCACGGCTACACCGTCGACTACCGCGAAATGCGCGGCTGCGACCACGACACGCCGACAATCCGCAAGCGCTTCTTCCTGGTGGCGCGCCGCGACGGCATCGCCATCAAGTGGCCAGAGCCTACCCATGGCGCGCCCGACAGCATCGGCGTGCGCGCCGGCAAGCTGCTGCCATACCGTACGGCGGCCGAGTGCATCGACTTCAGCCTGCCGTGCCCGTCGATCTTCGAGCGCGACCGGCCGCTGGCGCCGGCCACGCTGCGCCGCATCGCCAAGGGCATCATGCGCTACGTGGTCGACGCGGCCGAGCCGTTCATCGTCGGCGCCGGCGGACCGGCCCGTGCCGGCGAGCCGCGCCCGACTGCGCGCCCGTTCGGCACGCTGCTGGCGCGCAACGACAGCTATTTCTGCGCGCCGACCATCGTCCCGGTCACGCACCAGGGCGGCGACCGGACCGAATCCATCGGTGAACCGTTCCGCACCATCACCGGCGCGCACCGCGGCGAGAAGGCGCTGGGCGTGGCCACTCTGGTGCAGGTGGGCTACGGGGAGCGCGAGGGCCAGGCGCCGCGGGCGCTGGATATCGAGAAGCCGCTGGGCACGGTGGTGGGCGCGGCTGCAAAGCATGCACTGGTCGAGGCTGAGCTTGCGCCATTCGTTATGACCAACACGACCGGCCATCCTGGCGCGGGCGCCGACATGCCGGTGCCGACCATCACTGCTGCCGGCAACCAGGCACTGGTTTCCGCTGTGCTGGTCGATGCCGCCCACGGCGAGGTGTCACCCGGCGGCGTCAAGCGCTGGGGCACTGGTGCGCACGACGTCGAGGCACCGCTGGGCACCGTAACGGCCAGCGGCAACAAGGCCGTGGCCACTGCATTCCTGGCCAAACATTACACGGGCGTCGTCGGCTCGAATCTGGCAGATCCGATCGGTACGGTCACCGCATGCGACCACCACAGCCTGGTGACGGCCTTCTTGACCGAGCACGCCAACGCGAGCAACCAGCGCGTGATGCCGGCGGACGAGCCACTGCGCACGATCTGCGCGCAGGTCAAAGGCGGCCACTTCAGCATGGTGTCAGCGCATATCCAGCGCGACATGGGCGCAAGCGTCGGCCACGCCGCCGATGCGCCGCTCGGCACGGTCACGGCCGGCGGTGGCGGCAAGTCGGCGCTGGTCACGAGCAACATGATCAAACTGCGCGGCACCAGCACGGCGGCCGGCACCGACGAGCCGTTGGGCACGGTCAGCGCTGGCGGCCAGCACCATGCCGAGGTGCGCGCTTTCCTGCTTAGCTATTACGGTACCGACCAGGCGCCGGAGATCGACGGGCCGCTCGCCACCGTCACGAGCCGCGACCGCTTCGGCCTGGTGACGATCCACGGCCAGGATTACCAGATCGTAGACATCGGCCTGCGCATGCTGCAGCCGCGTGAACTGTTTCGGGCCCAGGGCTTCCCCGACGACTACATCATCGGCGACGACCCGGCCCAAGGCCTGAAACTGACGAAGTCGGCCCAGGTGCGTATGTGCGGCAATTCGGTCTGCCCACCCATGGCCAAGGCGCTGATCCTCGCCAACTTCGCGCATGAGCGCGAGATTGCGAGGGTGGCATGACATTGCGAAATTTAGTCGCCCGTCTGGACCAACTCAAAATCACCGTCTGGACGGCCAACGTTCTTCAGCTTGTTTCGATACCCGCAGCGCGGGCAAAGGAAATAGCAGCCGAAGTGGTCGACAGCCGGCTCAACCTCGGAAAACTTCAGATCAACGGTGCATCGTTTGCAGGTCCACATGGTGCGCCTCCATGTAAAAAGGGAATCGTAGCATGATTGCCAACCCGGCTCAAATTACAAGGCAATACCTGGTCAACAAGAAGGGGCCGTTCTACACACTGACGCGTAAGCGCGGCGCCTGCGGCAAGGCCACCACGGCGCGCCAGCTACGCCAGTATGGCCGCTGCGTTACCTGTGTCCGGAGCGCGCCATGACGATCAAAATTCTTATCGGCGACGTGCGCGAGCAGCTGCGCACCTTGTCCGCTGACTCCGTCCATTGTTGCGTCACCAGCCCGCCGTACTGGGGTCTACGCGACTACGGTGTCGACGGCCAGATCGGCCTGGAAGAATCGCCCGCCAAGTTCATCGAGGTCATGGTCGACGTGTTCGAAGAGGTGCGCCGTGTGCTGCGCCCTGACGGCACCTGCTGGATCAATATGGGCGACAGCTACGCCAGCAAGCCAAACGGCCCAGCAGGCGCTGGCGGCCACAAGGGCAACAATCCGCACGTGGCTGTGCGCACGGCGCATGCACGCCGTTCCAGCAGCATTCCCCTGGGCTTCAAGAACAAGGATCTTTGCATGATGCCGCACCGGCTGGCTATCGCGCTGCAGGACGCCGGCTGGTGGGTACGTCAGGACATCGTCTGGAGCAAGCCGAACCCGATGCCCGAATCCGTGCGCGACCGTTGCACCAAGAGCCACGAATACATCTTCCTGCTTAGCAAGAGCGAAAAGTACTTCTACGATGCTGAGGCCATTAAGGAGCCGGCCGCCGGCGCCGCGGACCACCCGCGAAACAGCTTCGGCACCAAGGATTACGACGTGCCGGGCCAGAAACCGCAGAAGCGCACGGCACGCGGCGTCGGGTTTGGTCATGGCACCGATGCCGATGCGCGTCAACGTGGCCGCGTCATTGCGTGCAGCAAGGACGATGGGCGCGAAGAGCAGGGCTTGCGCACGGCCGCGCGCATGGGCGGCGGCGCCGGCTTCCGAGAGGATCCCGCCGCTCGCCCAGATATGCGCAACAAGCGCAGCGTCTGGACTATGGCGACGCATTCGTTCGCCGAAGCCCACTTTGCAACGTTCCCGCCTGAGCTGCCGGAAAACTGCATCCGCGCAGGCTGCCCACCAGGCGGTGTGGTACTGGATCCGTTCTTCGGCGCCGGCACCACCGGTCTTGTCGCCGATCGCCTGCAGCGCGACTGCATCGGCATCGAGCTGAACCCGGCCTACGCTGAGATCGCGCGCAAACGCATCCAGGCAGAGTCGACACTTTTTGCAGAGATTGAGGTGGCAGCATGACTAAATGCATCACAAGCGACAAATGGCGTGGCGAACGCGACGAACCGGTCAATCCGTCGACCGTGCGCTTCATAGCGCAGGAAGCGAACGCTCCCAGCTGCGAGGGCTGCCTGTTCGAGCGCTCCGTGGGCGTGTGCTCAAGCGCCGCGGCGCTGGCAGTGGCCAACGACCAGCCGGACTGCGACGACCACTCGCCGGCCGGCATGACCTACATCTACGTGCTGGATAAAAGCGATCCACGCCAGCTCGACCTGATCAAAGTACTGAAATCGCCAGCACCACACCCACAAGAACAAGGAGCGGAATAATGGATCAACTACTTTACAAAGTAACAACTGTGATGGCTAAGCTGGAAATCTGCCGGGCTACTGTCTACCGCATGGTTCATCGTGGTGACCTCGACCTGGTCAAAGTCGGCGTCGGCGCCACCAGGATCACGGCAGCCAGCGTGGAGCGCGTGGTGGCGGCGGTGAGGCCGGCTAAATAACGCGTGTATCATGCGGCTGAAATAGGGTTCATTGTGGCGCACCTCAAATTTGTAGCTAGATTTGTAGTCAGCCACAATATTTAATATTCACCACCCTTGAAACCAGCTTTAATACTAGATATAAGGTCAAAAATGAAATTAGCCACCTGGAACGTCAACTCGCTCAAAGTGCGCCTGCCGCAAGTATTGCAGTGGCTGGCAGACAACCCGGTCGACATACTCTGCCTGCAGGAGACCAAGCTGACGGACGACAAGTTCCCCGTCGCCGAGATCGAGGCGGCCGGCTACCAGGTGGTCTTCAGCGGCCAGAAGACCTACAACGGCGTGGCCATCCTGTCGAAGCTGCCGATCACCGACGTGGTGAAGAACAACCCGCGCTACGAAGATGCGCAGCAGCGCATCCTGGCCGCCACCATCGCCGGCGTGCGCGTCGTCTGCGCCTATGTGCCGAACGGCCAGAGCGTCGATTCGGACAAGTACGAATACAAGCTGGGCTGGCTGGCCGCCCTGCACGACTGGCTGGCCGAGGAAGCGCGGCAGCACCCGCAGCTGGCCGTCGTCGGCGACTACAACATCGCGCCCGACGACCGCGACGTGCATGACCCGGTCGCCTGGGAAGGCCAGGTACTCGTATCGGACAAGGAGCGCGCCGCCCTGCAGCGCCTGCTCGACATCGGCCTGACGGACGCCTTCCGCCTGTTCGAGCAGGCGGAAAAATCGTTCAGCTGGTGGGATTACCGCCAGCTGGGCTTCCGCCTGAACAAGGGCCTGCGCATCGACCACATCCTGCTCTCGCCCGCCCTGGCGGCCCGCTGCAGCGCCTGCATCATCGACCGCGTGCCCCGCAAGTGGGAACAGCCGTCCGATCATGCGCCCGTCGTGGCCACCATCGACTAGGCACGGCGCGCATCATCGACAGGAGAGCACTCGCCCCGCAGGTGCGGGCGCCCGCCCGGCCACCATCGATTAAGCGCCGCATCTCTCCAGCAAGACCTGCGCATTGATCGCCGGTACGGGCGCGGAAAACAGATAGCCCTGGGCATAGCGGCAGCCGCTCGCCTGCAGCAGGGCGAACTGCTCCTCCGTCTCCACGCCCTCGGCCACGGCCGACAATTGCAGGCTGTCGGCCAGCGCGATGATGGCCGCCACGATGGCGCGGTCTTCCCCGCTGTGTTCCAGGTCCTTGATGAAGGCGCGGTCGATCTTGACCTTCTTCACGGGGAAGCGCTTCAGGTAGGCCAGGCTGGAATAGCCCGTGCCGAAGTCGTCGATCGACAGGCGCAGTCCCATGCCATTGATCTGGCGCAAAATTTCCAGCGTATGCTCGCCATGCTGCATCAGTGCCGTCTCGGTGATCTCGAATTCGAGCAGCGCCGGATCGATGCCCGTCTCGCGCACCACGGCGGCTATGGTGTCCACCAGCCCCTTGTGCATGAACTGGCGCGGCGACAGGTTCACCGCCAGCGGCACCGGCCGCAGGCCCTGGCGCTGCCAGGCCATGCTTTGCTCGCATGCTTGGCGCATGACCCACTCGCCGACAGGCACGATCAGGCCGTTTTCCTCCATGATGGGGATGAAGCGATCCGGCAGCACCAGGCCGTGGCCGGGACGGCGCCAGCGCAGCAGCACTTCCATGCCGTGCAGGCGCCGCGTGGCAATGTCGATGACGGGCTGGTAGAACAGCTCGAACTGCCGCTGCGCCAGCGCCGTGCGCAAGCTGCTTTCCAGGTCGAAGTGCAGCGCCGCCGCGTGGTTCATCGTCTGCGTGAAGAACTGGTAGTTGTTGCGGCCATTGCCCTTGGCGTGATACATGGCCGCGTCGGCATGGCGCATCAGCGAGTCGACATCGCCGCCATCGTCCGGATAGACGCAGATGCCGATCGATGGCGTCACGTGCAGCACGTGGCCGTCGAGCGGAAAAGCGGGCGTCAGGGCCTCGATGATCTTCTCGGCCACGCGCGCCGCCTCGTCGGCGCCGCGGATGCCCGGCACCAGCACGACGAATTCATCGCCGCCCAGGCGCGCCACCGTGTCGCTGGCGCGCACGGCGCGGCACAGGCGCCCGGCCACTTCCTTGAGCAGCAGGTCGCCCGTCATATGGCCCAGCGAATCGTTGATGGTCTTGAAGCGGTCCAGGTCGATGAACATCACGGCCAGCTTGCGCCCGGAGCGCTGCGACGCCAGCATGGCCCGCTCCAGGCGGTCCGACAGCAGCGCGCGGTTCGGCAGGCCCGTCAGGTTGTCGTGATAAGCCATGTGGTGCACGCGCGCCTCGGCCTGGCGCCGCTCGACAATTTCGCCCTGCAGCAGCAGGTTGGCGCCGGCCAGTTCGGCCGTGCGTTCCTGCACCCGCAATTCCAGCTCGTCGCGCGCGCGGCGCACCGCTTCGGCCGCCTCGCGGCGCGCCGTCACGTCGTCGACCAGCCACACGGAGCGGCCATGCGCATGCGCCAGGTCGAACGGACGGCCCGACAGGCGCGCCCAGAAGCGGCTGCCATCCTTGCGCACCAGCTGGTATTCGGACATGTGCACCCTGCCCGCCTCGAAATCGCGCGCCGTCTCGCTGCGCGCCGCCTTCCAGGCCGCCACGTCCGGGTACAGCGCCTGCACCGACAGGCCGTTGATCTCGCCGGGCGCATAGCCGAACAGCTCCTCCATCTTGCTGTTGCTGCGCAAATTGTAGCCGCCCTCCACCACCGAGATGCCCAGCACGGCGCTGTCGAGGATGGCCTGGTTTTCCAGCAGCGCGTTGCGCAGGGATTCCTCGGCGCGCTTCGCTTCCGTGCGGTCCTCGATGATCCAGATGGTGCCGGCGGCGGGATCGTCGGGATTGACGACGTAGGCGATCAGTTGCGCCCACAAGGTGCTGCCGTCGCGGCGCATCATTTCCACTTCCGTCTGGAACGGCTTGGCCACGGAGAGGAAGGGGAAGGCGGCCGCGCCCAGCAGGTCGTAGGACTGCTGCGACACGTACAGCGCGCGCCCTGGCAGCCCCAGCGCCTCGTCGCCGCTGTAGCCGAACATGGCGGCAAAGCCCAGGTTATAGCGCGTGATCAGGCGGTTCTTGGTGTACAGGATGCTCACCGAGGCGTTCGTCATGATGGCCGCCACTTCCATCTGCGTCTGGCGGCTGGCCGTGACGTCTTCCAGGATCCAGATGGTGCCCTGCTCGCTGTGCGCCTGGTCGACGGCCTTGGCGCGGATGCGGCACCAGAACAGCGTGCCGTCGCGGCGGCGGAACAGCGACTCGTCCTGCTCGTACGGCAACCCCTGCCCCAGCAGCGGCGTGGCCTGCACGCCGAATTCCTCGTAGGCGGCGGGCGAGGGAAACAGCGCGGCGGCGGGCAGGCCCGTCATCTCGTCCTGCGCGTAGCCGAACATCTCGGCAAAGCGGGGATTGCAGCGCAGGACCAGGCGCGAACGGGAAAACAGGATGCCGACGGAAGCGTTGTCGAGGATGGCCTGCTGCTCCAGCATCAGCTGGCGCGTCGCCTCCTCGGCCGCCTTCTGCGCGCTGCGGTCGTCGAACAGCCAGATCGTGTCGTGCAGCGCGCGCCCGGGCTGCTGTTCCGGATTGAGCACGTAGCCATAGGCCAGCGCCCAGAAGGTCGAGCCGTCGCGGCGGCGCATCTCCATCTCGCCCTGGAAGGGCAGGCCGCGCCGCAGCAGGGGCGCAGCCTGCCGCACCACGCTTTCGTATGCGGCGCGCGACGGGTACAGGCCGGCCACCGGCAAGCCCACGCCGCTGTCGCCGTCAAAGCCGAAGCATTCGGCGAAGCGCCGGTTATAGCGCAGCACGCCCGTGTCGCGCTGGAAGCCGATGGCCAGCGGCGCGTTGTCCATCACGGCCTGCATTTCCAGCATGGCGCGCCGCAGTTGATCCTCGTCACGCCGATGGTCGCTGATATCCTCGATAATCCATACCGTGCCGTCATGCGTATTGAGCGGATCGACGGCGCGCCCGTGCAGCCGGCTCCAGAACAGCGAACCGTCCTGACGCCGCAATTCCACTTCCGTGCGATAGGGCTTGCCCGTGGAGAGCAGCGGCGCCGCTTCCAGCCCCAGCGCGCGGCAGTGCGCGGCGGAACGGTACAGCACCGCGCCCGGCAGCCCCGTCAGCTGGTGGCGCGCATAGCCGAGCATTTCGGCGGCGCGGCTGTTGCACTCCTCGATGAAGCCGCCCTTGGAAAACACTATGCCCACGGCCGCGCTTTCCAGGATGGCCTGCTGTTCCAGCAGGGTCTTGCGCAGCGCCTGCTGGTCGCGCTGCTGCACGCTGATGTCGGCAAACACGAGGGTCGCGCCGGGCAAGCCATCCTCCACGGGCAGCGGCCTGGCCCACACCTGCACGGCGACGGCGCTATCGGCGCCCTGCAGGCTGCTGTCCCAGTGCCGTTCGCGGCCCGCCGGCCCCAGCGCCGCGCGCAGCATGCTGCTGCTCGAGGCGCGGTAAGCCTGGCTGAAACAGCCGGCCAGCTGGCGGCCCGAGATGTCCATGCCCAGCAAGGCGCACAGCGCATCATTCACCGCCAGCACCGTGCCGCCGGCATCGCAGGCGCAGGCGGGCAAGGCGATCAGCTGCAAGGCATCGGCGATGAAATCGGGACTGGTCGGTACGCGGTTCATGGACACCATGGGTCGGTTGGTAACGGTCGAACATGCGCCTGAGCAATATATTCCATAGGCATCATGGTGCTGCTAGATCATAAACCAGTTTTCCACGCTTTTTTAATATTCCTTCTTGGCAATATCTGAAACACCACAGACCACTTGCAACGCGCCCGTTGCAGCGGCGTTGCAACGCAAAAAAGATGAAACAAATCGTTTAGAATAAAGCATGCGCCGCCCTTCCCATCCCCCGCTCGACCACCGCGACAAACCCGTCATCTGGACCGTCTCCGTCTCGCGCCTGTTCGACCTGTTCCGCGACATCACGCTCGAATACGACGACCTGGCGGCGATCGAACCGATCAACCTGGGCTTCGACGACGCCGTGCGCCACATCCGCGAGCGCATGGCCACCGAGCGCTGCGACGCCGTCATCGCGGCCGGCTCGAACGGCGCCTACCTGAAGGGGCGCCTGTCGGTACCCGTCATCATCGCCAAGGCCAGCGGCTACGACGTGATGCAGGCGCTGGCGCGCGCGCGGCGCATCTCGCCGCAGATCGGCGTCGTCACCTACCAGGACCCGATGCCGGAACTGGCCGAATTTGCCGCCACCTTCGGCTTCCAGATCTTTCAACGCACCTACGCTACGGAAGAAGACGCGCGCGCGCAGATCAATGAACTGAAGGCGGCGGGCGTGAAAGCCGTCGTCGGCGCCGGCCTCGTCACCGACCTGGCCGAGGAAGCGGGACTGGCCGCCGTCTTCGTGTATTCCGCCACGTCCATCCGGCGCGCCTTCGACGACGCGCTGGAACTGGCGCGCCTGACCCAGCTCGAATCGGGCCGCGGCCGGCGCGTCATCGTCGCCGACACCCTGCGCGCGCGGCACGGCCTGCACGACCTGCGCGGCGAATCCGAAGCGATGGAAGCGCTGCGCCAGTCGGTGGTGCTGTTTGCCAGATCGCCGGCGACGGTGCTGATCCAGGGCGAGACGGGCAGCGGCAAGGAACTGGTGGCGCAGGCCATCCACCGCGAAAGCCCGCGCAGCCTGGGCGCGAACCGGCCCTTCATCGCCATCAATTGCGGCGCCATCGCCGAGTCCCTGCTGGAGTCGGAGCTGTTCGGCCACGAGGACGGGGCCTTCACGGGCGCGCGCCGGGGCGGCCATGCGGGCCTGTTCGAGGCGGCCAACCACGGCACCCTGTTCCTCGACGAAATCGGCGAAATGCCGCTGGCCCTGCAAACGCGGCTGCTGCGCGTGCTGGAAGAGCGCGAAGTGGTGCGCGTGGGCGGCACGCGGCCCATCGCCATCAACGTGCGCATCATCAGCGCCACCCACTGCGACCTGGAACAGCGCATCCGCGAAGGCCGCTTCCGCGCCGACCTGTTCTACCGCCTGGCCGTGCTGCGCCTGCATTTGCCCGCCCTGCGCGAACGCGCCGGCGACATACCCGGCCTGGCCGAATGGTCGCTGAAAAACGCCCTGGCCGCGCTGGGCGCGCGCCCCCATCCGAACCTGCATGCGGAGGTGCAGGCCTGCGCGCCCCTGCTGCGCCGCTACGCCTGGCCCGGCAACGTGCGCGAACTGCGCAACCTGGCCGAGCGCCTGGCGCTGTTCCTGGCCGCCGAGCCGCTGCAGGCGCTGACGCCGGCCTTCGTGCTGGGCGTGGCGCCGGAACTGGCGCAGGACACTGTTCCAGCGGTGTCGCCGGCAGCACCGGCAGCCATCACGCCGCGCCCGCAGGACGAAAGCGCCAGCGCCGTGCTGGCCCGCTTCGGCGGACGCCGCGATGCCGCCGCCAGCTACCTGGGCATCAGCCGCACGACCCTGTGGCGCCGCCTGCGCAGCGGCTGACCTTTTTCCCACTTCACGCCCCCAACCATGGACGACTGGCCTCATTTGCACGACTTGTGGCAGCGCTGCACCCGGCCCGCCGGCACGCCCGGCGCGAACAGACTCGCGCGCGACCACCAGGACATCAAGGCGCTGTACGCGCGCGGCATCTCGATGGAAGATGCGCTGCAATTCCTGTACCTGCAGCGGCCCACCCTGGACGCTTTCAAGAGCTGGCTGGCTGACCGCACGCGCGCCCGGCCAGCCCACGCGGGCAGCGCGCACGAGGATGTGCTGTCGGCCGCCGAGGTGCGCCACTTCGAGGAGCACGGCTACCTGCTGCTGCGCGGCGTGGTGCCATCGGCGCAGTGCCAAGCCGCCCGGCAGGCCATCTGGGACTACCTGGGCGCCAGCGCCGGGGAGCCGGCATCGTGGTACCGGCCGCACCCGGGCAAGCGGGGGATGATGCTGCAGTTTTCCGACCATCCCGCCCTCGAGGACATCCGCCACAGCGCGTATCTCCGCCGCGCCTACCAGCAGCTGTATGGCAGCGCCGCCAGCATCTATCCCTCCATCGACAAGGTAAGCTTCAATCCACCGGAAACCCCGCAGGACCGCTTCCTCGGCAGCGCCCTGCACTGGGATGTCAGCCTGAAGCTGCCGATTCCGTTCAAGCTGCAAGGCATGCTGTACCTGAGCGACTGCCCGGCGCGGCACGGCGCCTTCCACTGCGTGCCCGGCTTCCAGCACCGCATCGCCGACTGGCTGCGGGAGCTGCCGCCGGGCGCCGCGCCGCGCGAATGGGCCGCCGCGAACCTGCAGCCCGTGGCCGTCGAAGGCAACGCCGGCGATTTCATCATCTGGCACCAGGCCCTGCCCCATTGCGCCACGCCCAACCGCGGCCCGTCGCCGCGCATGGTGCAGTACCTGACCTACCTGCCCGACCACCGGCCCGACCAGGACGAATGGATCTGAACCATTCATCCCGGCCTGCCGCCGCTCATCCCGCAGCGCTGGCGGCGCGCTGCCCGCGCCGCTAGCATCGTCGTCAAGGAGGAACACATCATGAAACGAACACTGCAAACATTGACCTTGCTCGGTACCCTGCTGCTGGCGGGCGCCAGCCATGCCGCCGCGCCGACGGCATTCAAGGTGGACGTCACGGGCCAGGGCCGGCCCGTCGTCCTGATTCCCGGCCTGGCATCGTCGGGCGATGTATGGCAAGGCACGGTGGCGCGCCTGTGCGGACCGCAGGCCGGGCGCCAGTGCCATGTGCTGACCCTGGCCGGCTTTGCCGGCGTGCCTCCCGTCGCTGGCGACGTGCTGGCGCAGGCGGAGCAGCAGCTGGCCGAGTACATCGTGGCGCAGAAACTGGGCCAGCCGACCATCATCGGCCATAGCCTGGGCGGCTTCCTCGCCCTGAAACTGGCGATCGACCATCCGCAGCAGGCGGGCAAGCTGGTGATCGTCGACTCGCTGCCGGCGCTGGGCGCGACGCAGATGCCGAGCGCCACGCCGCAACAGCTGCAAGCCATGTCCGCGCAGATGCAGGCGGCCATGCGGGCCCAGGACGCGGCGACGGCCAGCGCCAGCCAGCGCCGCAGCATCGCCGGCATGGCGACCGCCCCGGCCGATGTCGAGCGCATCATCGGCTGGGGCCAGCGTTCCGACCAGGATACCGTGATCAAGGCCATGGGCACCCTGCTGGCCAGCGACTTGCGGCAGGACGTGGCGAAAGTGCAGTCGCCCACCCTGGTGCTGGGCACCTGGATCGCCTACAAGGACTATGCGCCGCGCGCTACCATCGAACAGACCTTCCGCAGCCAGTTTGCGCAGCTGCCAGGCGCGCGCATCGAGATGGCCGACACGGCGCGCCACTTCATCATGTACGATGAACCGGACTGGATGTTCGGGCACATCGAACAGTTCCTGAACTAGGCCATGGCCGCGCCGCCCGACAGCCCGCCGCTGCTGGCCAGAGTCAACTGGTACTGGGTCTTCCAGCTGGCCGGCTGGAGCATCATGGCCCTGCTGACCTGGCTCGGCCTGCCCCGCAACGGCGACGGCTGGGCCGTCGTCGGCGTGTGCTGGTGGGGCGCCGCCAGCGGGCTGGGACTGTCGATCCTGTGGCGGCGCTGGCTGCGCCGCCGCGGCTGGGTGGCGCGCCATTTCGCGTGGCAGCGCATCCTGCCTGCCTGCGCAGCGCTGGCGCTCGCGCAGACGGCGCTGGTGGCAGGCGGCTACCTCGTCCTGCGCCCCTTCGGCGCCATCCGCAACCTGGACTGGCTGCCGTTCGCCCTCCTTTCCTGGTTCAGCACCTTCCTCGTGTGGACCATCCTGTACTCGATGATCGTCTCGCTGCGGCGCGGCAACCAGCTGGAAGCCGAGGCGCTGCGGCTGCAGCTGCATGCGCGCGAAGCCCAGCTGCGCGCCCTGCAGGCGCAGGTCAATCCGCATTTCTTCTTCAATAGCCTCAACAGCGTGCGCGCGCTGGTCTACGAAGACCGCGAGGCGGCCGCGCACATGATCGACCAGCTGGCCAATCTGATGCGCCATGCGCTGCAGTCGGGCCAGCACGCAACGGTGCCGCTGGCGGCCGAACTGGAGGCCGTGCGCGCCTACCTGGCCATCGAGCAGTGCCGCTTCGAGGAGCGCCTGCGCGTCGCCTTCGACATCGCGCCCGGCCTGGCGCACGTGCGCGTGCCGCCCATGGCCCTGCAAACGCTGGTGGAAAACGCCGTCAAGTATGGCGTCGAGGCGAGCGCCGGCGGCGGCGACATCCGCATCGCGGCGCGGCGGGCCGGCGACGCCGATGGCACGGCCATGCTGGCCATCGAAGTGGCCAACACGGGCCGCTTGTGCAGCGCGTCCGGCTCCACCTGCGTGGGCCTGCGCAATGCGCGCCAGCGCCTGGAACTGGCCTGCGGCGAGCACGCCAGCCTGGAATTGCGCGAACAGGCGGGCTGGGTGTACGCCACGATGCATCTGCCGGAGCAGCCGTGAGCGCGCGGCGGCTCTCCGTGCTGCTGGTGGACGACGAGCGCCTGGCGCGCGCCGAATTGCGCCGCCTGCTGGCGGCGCATCCGCTGGTGGACATCGTGGGCGAGGCGGCCAGCGCGGCCGAAGCCATCGCGCAGGTCGGCAAGCTGCGTCCCGACCTGCTGCTGCTCGACGTGCAGATGCCGGGCGCTTCCGGCTTTGACCTGCTGGCCGCGCTCGACGACGCGCCCGACGTGATCTTCTGCACCGCCTTCGACCAGTACGCGCTGCAGGCGTTCGAGGTGAGCGCCCTCGACTACCTGCAAAAGCCCGTCCAGGCGGCGCGCCTGGCGACGGCGCTGGCGCGCGTCGGCGCGCGCGTGCAGGCCGCGCCATCGCCGGCGCCGCGCAAGGTGTTCATCAAGGATGGGGACCGCTGCTGGTTCGTCGCGCTGGAAGAGATACGCCTGCTGGAATCGGAAGGCAATTACACGCGCGTGCATTTCGCGGCGCAGCGTCCGCTGATGCTGCGCTCGCTGAACCAGCTGGAGGAGCGTCTTGATCCAGCGCAATTTTTCCGCGCCAACCGGCGCCAGATCGTCAACCTGGCGCTGGTGCGGCACGTCGCGGCCAGTGCCGCCGATGGCCTCGACCTGCGCCTGATGGACGGCAGCACGGTCGAGGTATCGCGCCGCCGCGCGCAGCAGTTCAAGGCCGTCACCGGCCTGTAGGCTGACTACTTCAGCGCGGGGATCGGCTGCGCCTGGAAGGCGGGACGCGGCTGCTCGCGGAGCTTTTTCGCCAGCATGTCGAGCGCCACTTCCAGCTGGCGGTCGGCGCCATTGAAGGTGGCGTGCGGCGGATTTTCCACCTCCACGTCCGGCACCACGCCCACGCCTTCGATCAGCCACTGGCCATCGATGCCGAACTGGCCGTTTTCCGCCACGCGCGCCATGCCGTTGTCGGCCAGGCGCGTATTGTCGCTGAGCCAGACGCCGGCGCCGGCCGTGCGCTTGCCCACCAGCGGCGCCAGTTTCAATGCCTTGATGCCGGCGGCGAAGGTCTCGCCATCCGAATACGTCAGTTCATCGACCAGCACCACCAGGTGGCCGCGGAAGGTGTTCTGCATGTTCGACGACGGCTGCACGCCCGGCGGCGCCCAGTAGGCCCAGGCCTTGCGCAGCAGTTTTTCGATGATCCAGCTGTCGATATTGCCGCCGTTGTTGCGCCGCACGTCGATGATCAGGCCTTCGCGGTTGATGTTGGCGTAAAAGTCGCGCGCGAACGAGGCGATGTCGTTCGCGCCCATGGCGCGCAAATGCAGGTAGCCGATGCGGCCCTGCGAGGCGGCCGCCACCTGCTCGGCGCGGCTCAGTTCCCAGTCGCCGTAGCGCAGCGCCGTCTGTTTCGCCATGTTGACGGGCTTGACGATCATGGCGCGCGGCGCGGCATTGCCCCGCTTGACCTGCAACAAAACCTGCTTGTCGGCCTGGTTCAGCAGCAGGTCGCTGATGTCGCGAGCCTGCAGCACGTCCTTGCCGTTGACGGCCGTGATCACGTCGCCTTCGCGCACGTCGACCTCGGGGCGCGACAGGGGCGCGCGCGCCGATGGCAGTTCCGCTTCGCTGCGGTAGATATGCTCGACCTTGTAGCCGTCGCCGGTGCGCGCCAGCACGGCGCCCAGGCCGGCCGGCGTGCCTTCCTGCTCCGTGCGGCGCAATTCGCCGGGACGGATCTGCGAATGCAGGGCGCCCACTTCGGCCACCATCATGCCCAACACGTCATTGAGCTCGGCGCGGTCCGTCACGCGCTCAACCAGCGGCGCATACTTGTCGCGCGCCGCCTTCCAGTCCACGCCGCGCATCTTCGCGTCGTACAGGAAATCGCGGTGCAAGCGCCATGCATCGTTGAACATCTGCTTCCATTCCAGGCGCGGATTCGAGACAAACGTCCAGTCGTCGACCTTGACCTTGGCCTTCGTCAGGTCGGACGGCAGCTTGGCGCCCGCCTCGATCACCAGCATCTCGCCCGGGCCGTTTTCAGCCGCAGTGCGGTAGTACAGGTGCTTCTTGTCGCGCGCCAGGTCGAATTCGCGCACGTTCGCCACCAGCAGTTCCGGCTTGGAGCCGGCATTGCCGATCGCCAGGGTCTTCAGGCCGGACTTGCGCTCGCTGCCTTCGCGCTCGAGGAAATACAGGCGCTTGTCGTCGACGGCCAGCGCGGTGTAGTTCCCCGGTGCCAGCGGCACTTCATACAGGCGCTCGGCCAGTCCCTGGCCGACGATGGCCGGCAGGCTGGCCGGCGCCTTTTTCACGGCCGTCTTGCCGCCGGCCTTTTCCAGGGCCTTTTCCGCCGCCAGTTCGGCCGCCTTTTCATCGTCCGTCTCGGCCGGTTTCACTCCCGGACGGCTCAGCTCATCGTCGGGCTGGAAGGGGAAACGGTTGCCCGGCTGCAACGCCAACGCATACACGCCGATGCGCTTGTCGAACACGGGTCCCATGTTGCGGTCGCCCCACGGCGACCCGTTGGCCAGCTGGAAATTACGCGCCGACAGGAAGTACAACCACTTGCCGTCCGGCGAAAACGCGGGCGAGCCGGAGGTGTAGCGGTCGCTGGTGACGAACTGCAGCTGTTTCGAACCCAGGTTGTACAGGCCGATCTGCTCGCGCTGCTCGTTGCTGGCCACGCGCACGATGGCCAGGTTGCGGCTGTCGGGCGACCATTGCACTTCGTCGTGCTTGTCCACGCCCGCCTTGCCCGCATCGTCGATCAGCTGGTTGCCCCTGGTGGCCAGGTCCAGCAGCCAGAAGCGGCCTTTCTTGTCCGTGTGGGCCAGCCAGCGTCCGTCCGGCGACGGATACAGCTTCCAGCGGTGGCTGTTGCCCTGCGTCGTCAGTTGCTCACCCTGGCCCGAGCCGTCGGCGGCGAATTTCCAGATCTCGTTTTCGCCGCTCGTGTCGACGATGGCGAAGACGGATTTCTCGTCGCTGGAAAAGACGGCGTCGCGCGCCCGCGCCCCTTCCGGTATGGCGATGTCGACCCGGCGCTGGCTGCCCGTGCCGGCGATGCTGACGCGGCCCCGCGCAGTGAGGATGATGCGTTCATCCTTGCCGGACACTTCGACATTGCTCAAGGTATCGAGCGGCGAGCGGATCTGGCGCGCGCGCTGCTGGTCGAAATCGGACACGAGGCTGATGGCCAGCGGCTGCGAGACGGACGCCGCCGCGCCGGGCGCGCTCAGGTCCAGCACGTGCAAGTCCGCGCCCAGCTGGTAGACGATCTTGCCGTCGCCCAGGGCCGCGTTGCGCACGTCCCACTGCGTGTGGGCCGTCAATGCGCGGCGGTCGGAACCGTCGGGCAGCATGCTCCACAGATTGTCGCTGCCGCCTTCGTCGCTGATGTAATAGACACGGCCCTGCCACCACATGGGGCGCTTGTTGTTGCCCGCCAACACGGCAGGCTCCGTGTGCATGCGCACGGCCTCGCCCTTGCCGTCCAGCGCATAGCGCCACAGGGTCGCATGCGCGCCGCCGCGGTAATTGCGCACATTGTCGTTCGTCATGGCCAAGCCGAAACGCGTGAAGTACAGGGTCGTGCCGGCATCGTCGAGCACGGCATCGTTGGCGTCGGCCACGGGAAACACGCGGCGCGTCTGCTTCACGGGATCGATGGCGGCGACGATGCGGCGCGAGGCGGGACCATCCGTATTCTGCGTGCTGACCAGCACTTCCCCCTGCGCCGTCCAGCCCAGCACCAGCACGCCGCCATTGTCATACGAAATGCGGCGCGGCAAGCCGCCCGCCAGCGGCATCACGTACGCTTCCTGCGCGCCCTCGTACGAGGCGGAAAACGCCACCCACTGCCCGTCGCGCGAAATCGCCGCGTTCGTTTCATAGCCGGGATGCGTCGTCAAGCGCTGCGCGGCGCCGCCACGCACGCTGCTTTTCCACAGGTCGCCTTCGGCGGTGAAGACGACGGTATCGCCGCGCACGGCGGGAAAGCGGAAATAGCTGGCGGCGGCAGGCGCAACGGCGGCAGCGGCGCTGTCCAGCAGGCCGGCGGAGAGCAACAGGAGGGCAAGGGTACGGGATATTTTCATGTGAGCAGTCTTTAAGCAATCGAACAACGGTCATGGAAACGAAACGATGTGGAGCGGGGCCGACATCGGATCATGATTCTTGCATAGCTTGTGCAAAAGCAATACCTATTTTTAAACAAGGCTGTTTTCACAACAGTTTCCATCGCCCGCCTTCCGGCGAAAAAAAACCCGCGCCACTTGCGTGGGCGGGCTTCTATGCGCTGCAGCGAGGCTGCGCTTATTCCACTTCCACCGTTTCCGGTGCGGCCGTCGGCGCCGCGTCTGGCGGTTCCGGGAATTCCAGCAAGACCTGGTCCTTGTCGTCGAGGTCGACCGTGACCTTGCCGCCGGACACCAAGCGGCCGAACAGCAGTTCGTCGGCCAGCGCCTTGCGGATCATGTCCTGGATCAAACGGGCCATCGGACGCGCGCCCATCAGCGGATCGAAGCCTTTCTTGCCGAGGAAGGCGCGCAGCTTCTCCGTGAAGACGGCTTCGACCTTTTTCTCGTGCAACTGCTCTTCCAGCTGCATGAGGAACTTGTCCACCACGCGCAGGATGATTTCCTGGTCCAGCGCGCGGAAGCTGATGGTTGCATCGATGCGGTTGCGGAACTCCGGCGTGAACATGCGCTTGATGTCGGCCATCTCGTCGCCTGCCTGCTTCGAGTTGGTGAAGCCGATCGACGTCTTTTGCAGGCTTTCCGCGCCCGCATTCGTCGTCATGATGATGATCACGTTGCGGAAATCGGCCTTGCGGCCATTGTTGTCCGTCAAGGTGCCGTGATCCATCACCTGCAGCAGGATGTTGAAAATGTCCGGATGGGCTTTTTCAATTTCATCGAGTAGCAGGACCGCATGCGGCTTCTTGGTGATCGCTTCCGTCAGCAAGCCGCCCTGGTCGAAACCGACGTAGCCCGGCGGCGCGCCGATCAAACGGCTGACGGCGTGGCGTTCCATGTATTCCGACATGTCGAAACGAATCAGCTCGATGCCGAGGATGAAGGCCAGCTGTTTCGCCACCTCGGTCTTGCCCACGCCGGTCGGACCGGAGAACAGGAAGGAGCCGATCGGCTTGTCCGTCTTGCCCAGGCCGGCACGCGCCATCTTGATGGCCGAGGCCAGCGCGTCGATGGCCGGGTCTTGCCCGAACACCACGTTGCGCAAGTCGCGGTCGATCGTCTGCAGCTTGCTGCGGTCGTCCTGGTTGACCGTTTGCGGCGGAATGCGGGCGATCTTGGCGATGATGTCCTCGATCTCGGCCTTGCCGATGGTTTTCTTTTGCTTCGACTTCGGCAGGATGCGCTGCGCCGCGCCCGCTTCATCGATGACGTCGATCGCCTTGTCGGGCAGGTGGCGGTCGTTGATGAAACGCGCCGCCAGTTCCGCCGCCGTCGACAGGGCCGAGGCCGAGTATTTGACGCCATGGTGCTCTTCGAAGCGCGACTTGAGGCCGCGCAAGATCTGCACGGTTTGCTCGACGGTCGGCTCGTTGACATCCACTTTCTGGAAACGGCGCGAGAGCGCATGGTCTTTCTCGAACACGCCGCGGAATTCCGTGTACGTGGTCGCGCCGATGCATTTCAGCTGGCCGTTGGCCAGTGCCGGTTTCAGCAGGTTCGATGCGTCCAGCGTGCCGCCCGAGGCCGAGCCCGCACCGATGATGGTGTGGATCTCGTCGATGAACAGGATGCCGTTCGGATTGTCCTTCAGCTGTTTCAGCACTGCTTTGAGGCGCTGTTCGAAGTCGCCCCGGTATTTAGTGCCGGCCAGCAAGGCGCCCATGTCCAGCGAATACACGACGGCATTCTGCAGGATTTCCGGCACATCGCTTTGCGTGATGCGGTAGGCCAGGCCTTCGGCGATGGCCGTCTTGCCCACGCCCGCCTCGCCGACGAGCAGCGGATTGTTCTTGCGGCGGCGGCACAGGATCTGGATCACGCGGTCGACTTCATCCTCGCGGCCGATCAGCGGGTCGATCCGCCCTTCGGCGGCGGCCTTGTTCAGGTTTTGCGTGAACTGGTCGAGCGGGCTTTCCTTCGGCTGGCCATCGACGGGCGCTTCTTCCACGCCTTCGGAGGCTTTCGCGCTTTCCGTCGACTGGTCCTTGCGCACGCCGTGCGAGATGAAATTGACCACGTCCAGGCGCGTCACGCCCTGCTGGTGCAGGTAGTAGACGGCATGCGAGTCCTTTTCGCCGAAGATGGCCACCAGCACGTTGGCGCCCGTGACTTCCTTCTTGCCGTTCGAGGCGGACTGCACATGCATGATGGCGCGCTGGATCACGCGCTGGAAACCAAGCGTCGGCTGGGTGTCGACTTCGCCCGTGCCAGGCACGGTCGGCGTGTTATCGCCGATGAAATTGGTGAGGGTCTTGCGCAGGTCTTCAATATTGACCGCGCAGGCACGCAATACCTCAGCAGCGGAGGGATTATCCAGCAGTGCCAGCAGTAAATGCTCAACCGTGATGAATTCGTGCCGTGCCTGCCGAGCTTCGACAAACGCCATGTGCAAACTTACTTCTAATTCCTGCGCAATCATACTTCCTCCATCACGCACTGCAGGGGATGCCCCGCCTTGCGCGCATGCGTTAAAACGAACTCCACTTTGGTACACGCTATATCTTTAGAGAACACGCCGCACACTCCTTTGCCGTAGCGATGAACACTGAGCATGATTTGCGTCGCCGTTTCACGGTCCTTGTTGAAATACTCTTGAATGATGGCCACCACAAATTCCATCGGGGTGTAGTCGTCATTGAGCAAGGCCACCTGGTAGAGCGGTGGCGGCTTCAGCACTTGCCGCTCCAGCAGGGTTTCTGAGTCGTGCTTGGTTGCCATACGCTTATTCTAATGCTTTCACAGTGGTTGTCATGCGCAATATCTGCGCCTTTCCAATTGTTTTCAATCTTACGCGTTTTCTGAATACTGCGCAGATGGCGACCTTGCCGCCGAAATCAAGAGTTGCTTTTTTGGTCGTCGTGAAGAATTTGGCAATATCGATGGAAAAGCGCTTGACTTCATTATTTATTCCGCCAACAATGCTGTATCGACTGTTGCAGTAATGTACAGCTTGATAAGAAGTGAGACGTCGAGGAGGGGGCAAGAAGCTTCTTGCTTTTATGGCTCGTGTGATTTGTTTTAATTTTGAAAGTTCTTTTTATGGCAACAGGTACAGTTAAGTGGTTCAATGATTCCAAAGGTTTTGGCTTCATCACTCCAGATGATGGCGGCGAAGATTTGTTTGCTCATTTCTCCGCAATCAACATGAACGGTTTCAAGACCCTCAAAGAAGGTCAAAAAGTTCAATTCGAAGTCACGCAAGGCCCTAAAGGCAAGCAAGCTTCCAACATCCAAGCAGCCTAAGCATCGCCGGCCCTCAGATGTGAAAAACCCCGTCTCCTGACGGGGTTTTTTTTCGTCCGCAGGATGCGCGCAGCGCACCCTGCCCCCTGCTATTACATGTGCTCGATCATCACCTCGCCGAAGCCGGAGCACGACACTTGCGTCGCCCCTTCCATCAGACGGGCGAAATCGTAGGTGACGCGCTTCGAGGCGATCGACTTTTGCATCGAGGAAATCACCAGGTCGGCCGCTTCCAGCCAGCCCATGTGGCGCAGCATCATTTCCGCCGACAGGATCAGGGAACCGGGATTGACGTAATCCTTGCCCGCGTACTTCGGCGCCGTGCCGTGCGTCGCTTCGAACATGGCCACGGAATCGGACAGGTTGGCGCCCGGCGCGATGCCGATGCCGCCCACCTGGGCCGCCAGCGCATCGGAAATATAGTCGCCGTTCAGGTTCAGCGTGGCGATGACGCTGTATTCGGCCGGACGCAGCAGGATCTGTTGCAGGAACGCGTCAGCGATGGAATCCTTGATGATGATGTCGCGCCCCGTCTTCGGGTTCTTGAACTTGCACCAGGGGCCGCCATCGATGAGCTCGGCGCCGAATTCCTTTTGCGCCAGCGCATACGCCCAGTCGCGGAAGCCGCCTTCCGTGTACTTCATGATGTTGCCTTTGTGCACGATCGTCACGGACGGCTTGTCATTGTCGATGGCGTACTGGATGGCCTTGCGCACCAGGCGCTGCGTGCCTTCGATGGAGACGGGCTTGATGCCGATGCCCGACGTGGCCGGGAAGCGGATCTTCGTCACGCCCATTTCCTTGACGAGGAAGTCGATGAGCTTTTTCGCCCCCTCGGAGCCTTGCTGGTATTCGATGCCGGCATAGATGTCTTCCGAGTTTTCGCGGAAAATCACCATGTCCGTCTTTTCCGGCTCCTTCACGGGCGACGGCACGCCCGTGAAGTAGCGCACGGGGCGCAGGCAGACGTACAGGTCCAGTTGCTGGCGCAGGGCCACGTTGAGCGAGCGGATGCCGCCGCCCACGGGCGTCGTCAGCGGGCCCTTGATGGAGACGACGTACTCCTTCAGCACGTCCAGCGTTTCCTCGGGCAGCCACACGTCGGGACCGTACACATTCGTCGATTTTTCGCCCGCATAGATTTCCATCCAGCTGATCTTGCGCGCGCCGCCGTAGGCCTTGGCCACGGCCGCGTCGATCACTCTGATCATGACCGGGCTGATATCGATGCCCGTGCCATCGCCCTCGATGAAGGGGATGACAGGATTATCTGGTACATTCAGCGAAAAATCGGCGTTGACGGTGATTTTTTGGCCGTCAGCAGGTACAGTGATATGTTGATACATCGTGATCTCCGAAGTGGGACACACCGCAGGCAGGCGACACGGGCCGGCGATGCGCTCTGCGGTTGCAGAGTTTACAAAAAACAAGTCCGAACATGGCAGTAACAACGCACTTTAGCAGGGAAAGAACACCCGGGCCACCTGCATCGCAATGCCGGGCGCAGCACCGGGAAAGCCGACCGCCGCGCCGCCTAAGTCTTCTATAAGACATAAGACCAGAGTTTCATATTATGCACCAGTATCCTACAAGGCGCCACGCTTTTGCGGCGCCGCCCAGCCATCACCATCCTTGCAACACGAACAGTCCATCCGCATGCCACTCATCCTCTTCAACAAACCATTCCAGGTCCTGTGCCAATTTTCGCCGCAGGAAGGCCGCGCCACCCTGGCCGACCATCTCACCATCCCCGGCATCTATCCGGCCGGCCGGCTCGACGCCGACAGCGAAGGCTTGCTGCTGCTGACGGACGACGGCCGCCTGCAGCACGACATCAGCCATCCCGACCGCAAGGAGGCGAAAACCTACCTGGTGCAGGTCGACGGCGTACCCGACGCGGCCAGCCTGGCGCGCCTGCAGGCGCCGCTGGACCTGGGCGACTTCACCACGCTACCGTGCAAGGCCGTGCGCATTGCCGAGCCGGACTGGCTGTGGCCGCGCAATCCGCCCATCCGCGCGCGCGCCGACAAACCGACTTCATGGCTGGCGATCACTTTGAAGGAAGGAAAAAACCGGCAAGTGCGGCGCATGACGGCGGCCGTCGGCCTGCCCACGCTGCGCCTCGTGCGCAGTGCCATCGGCCCGTTTTCACTGGCCAGCCACCCCTTGCTGCCGGGCGAATGGTGCGAAGTACCGGCCGCGGCCATCGGCAAGGCGTGAGCCAGGCAGGCAGTAGCGCCTTCCTGTCCATTTTTTGCCAATAAGCACTATTTATTTTTAGATAATGCATTAAAATCATCTCACCTTAACCTGACGAAAGAGGAACGATGATGACGAAAGCAATCCTGGCCCTGGCGGCCACCCTGCTGGCCGGCTCCGCGCTGGCCCAATCGGGTGCGCAAGTCTACGCTTCGGCAGCCACCGATGCCAGCAAGCCGACGCCGCCGCCCGCATCGGCGACGAGCCAGGCATCGGCCGCGACCGATGCCAGCAAGCCGGCGCCCGCATCGGCATCGGTCAACGCATCGGCAGCGACGGATGCCGCGCGTTCGGGCGCGGCCACCAAGGCGTCGGCCGCGACCGACGCACCGCAGCGCCTGATCCCGCAGGCACGCAAGACCAGGCAGCCAGCCGCCGACCAGGCCAAGCCGGCGAAATAGGCGGAACGCGGGCTGCGGCAAGCGCCGTGTTGCTGCAGCCCCACGCTTTCGGCGCGGCCAGGCGCAATGCTTGACCTTGCAGGCGGGAGCATGGCTTAATCGCCGCATCTTCTGCTACCGCCCGCCTCCATGAAAAATCCCCTTGGCAATCCCCGCCTGTTCATCGCCTTGCTGGCTTGCGCCGGCCTGGGCCATGCGCCAGTCCAGGCGCAGCCGGGCAAGAGCATGCAATTGTCGGCTGGCATGCATCTGATCCAGGCGGAAGTGGCTGCCACGGAAGAGCAACGGGAACAGGGGCTGATGTACCGCGAAAAGATGCCGGCCAATGCGGGCATGCTGTTTGTCTTCGGCGCGCCGGCGACCCAGTGCATGTGGATGAAGAATACGCCCCTGCCCCTGTCGGTGGCCTTTATCGATGCGGGCGGCAAGATCGTCAATATCGAAGACATGCAGCCGCACACGCTCGACAGCCATTGCTCGACGAGGACCGTGCCCGTGCGCTATGCCCTGGAAATGAACCTGGGCTGGTTCCGGCAGCACAATATCAAGCCGGGCATGAGCATCGGCAACTTGCCGGCGCTGCGCTAGGGCTGCGCGCGGCCGCGGAAAACCGCGCAAAAAAAAAGGGGAAACGCGAAAAAACCCGCCAGAACGAATCTGCGGGTTTTTGCTTTTCAACCAGTGCCAGCGTACCGGCACAGGCAAGGCCGCCTTGGCGGCTTGCCTGCTGGCGAATATTAAGCGGACAGTGCTTTCAAAGCAGCTGCCAGACGGCTCTTATGGCGAGCTGCCTTGTTTTTGTGGATGATCTTCTTGTCAGCGATACGGTCGATGGTCGACACGGATGCTTGGAAGATTGCAGCAGCAGCTGCCTTGTCGCCACCTTGGATCGCTTTGCGAGCAGCTTTGATAGCCGTGCGCAAGGTCGAACGTTGGGACGAATTGTGTGCGTTTTGCTTAACTGCTTGACGAGCGCGTTTGCGCGCTTGTGCGGTATTTGCCATGGAATTTCCTAAAACAGGGTCAAAGTGCGTTTGCAAACATTAGTGTTTGCCAACCGGTGCGTTCTGTGCGTCTGCCGAACCATGTGTGCCAAACCAGTGCCTGTCAAACATTAGTGTCTGCGTAACAGAATTCTGTACAGCCTTCGATTATAGCGATATTTTCAAGCGGGGGCAAATCAAAAAACCGTGTGTCGTCCCCAAAACACCGAAAAATGGGGCCGGCAAGGGCGAAACAATACCGATTGTTACCATATTTTAAGCCTTTGCCGAGGCCGTGCGCGGCTATAATCTGCCCCCATGAACTTGCTTAAAACCCTCGCCGCCATTTCCAGCATGACCATGCTGTCCCGTGTAACCGGATTATTGCGCGAAAGCCTGTTCGCGCGCGCCTTTGGCGCCGGCGCCTACACGGACGCCTTCATCGTTGCCTTCCGCATCCCCAACCTGTTGCGCCGCCTGTTCGCCGAAGGGGCGTTCTCGCAAGCCTTCGTGCCGATCTTGTCGGAATACAAGAACCAGCACGGCCAGGAAGCCAGCAAGCAGCTGGCCGACCACGTGGCCACCACCCTCGTCTGGGCCACCCTGCTCGTGTCCGCCATCGGCATCGTCGGCGCGCCGTGGTTCGTGTATGCCATTGCCACGGGCCTGTCGAAGGACCCGGGCGCCTTCGACGCGGCCGTGTGGATGACGCGGCTGATGTTCCCTTATATTACTTGCATGTCGTTCGTCGCCCTGGCCGGCGGCATCCTGAATACCTGGCGCGAATTCAAGATTCCCGCGTTCACGCCCGTCTTGCTGAACCTGTCGTTCATCGCCGCCTCGCTGTTCCTCGCGCCCTACTTGAACCAGCCGATCTACGCCATGGCCATCGCCGTCTTCGCCGGCGGCCTGCTGCAGGTGGCCATCCAGATTCCCGCGCTGGTCAGGATCGGCATGCTGCCGCGCCTGTCGATCAATCCCGCCATCGGCCTGTCCGACGGCGGCGTGCGCCGCGTGCTGAAGAAGATGGGTCCGGCCGTGTTCGCCGTCTCCGCAGCCCAGATCAGCCTGATGATCAATACCAGCATCGCCTCGCGCCTGGCCGAAGGCAGCATTTCCTGGCTGTCGTATGCGGACCGCCTGATGGAATTTCCCACCGCCATGCTGGGCGTGGCCCTGGGCACCATCCTGCTGCCCAGCCTGTCGAAGGCCAACGTCGATGGCGACAAGACAGAATACTCGGCCCTGCTGGACTGGGGCCTGCGCCTGACCTTCCTGCTGGCCCTGCCCGCCGCCGTCGGCATGGCGACCCTGGCCACGCCATTGATCGCCACCCTGTTTCACTATGGTAAGTTTACGGCCGAATCCGTGACCATGTCGACGGAACCGCTGGTGGCCTACAGCCTGGGCCTGATCGGCATCATCCTCGTCAAGACCCTGGCGCCCGCCTTCTATGCGCGCCAGGATATCCGCACGCCCGTGAAGATCGCCCTTGGCGTGCTGATCGCCACCCAGCTGATGAACCTGCTGTTCGTGCCCTACATCGCCGTGGCCGGCCTGGCCCTGTCCATCGGCCTGGGCGCCTGCCTGAACGCCAGCTTCCTCTACTGGGGCTTGCGCAAGCGTGGCATCTACCAGCCGAAACCGGGCTGGGCCAAGTTCTTCCTGCGCCTGCTGCCGTCCCTCGTCGTCATGGGCGGCGTGGCGTATCTTGGCGCCATGCGCATCGACTGGATCGCCATGCAGGCGCACCCGCTGCTGCGCGCCGGCGCCCTGGCGCTGGTGGTGGCCCTGTGCGGCGTGGCGTACTTTGCCACGCTGTTCCTGGTTGGCTTCCGCTTCCGCGACTTCAAGCGCCACGCGTGACAAGCTGCGCAGGGCGTTGTTGCCTGCGTCTCGCCGTGCTGGCGTACTGTCTTCGACCTGGCGCCTGGCCTCTCGCAGCTTATCCATGGCGCCGGCGAGGACGCTTGCGCCTCGCCGTACTGGCGTACTGTCTTCCACCTGATGCCTGGCCCGGCGCAGCTTGTCCATGGCGCCGGCGAGGACGCTTGCGTCTCGCCGTGCTGGCATACTGTCTTCGACCTGGCGCCTGGCCTCTCGCAGCTTGCCTATGGCGCACTCACCAAAGACGAAAAAAAACCCGCCGAAGCGGGTTTTTTTTTCGTTACGGAGAAAGCTTAAGCAGCTTTCTTGGCGCGACGGCGTGCCACGGCGCCGACCAGCGCCAGGCCGCCGAGCAGCATGCCATAGGTTTCTGGCTCTGGCACTGGCAGGGCCGAGACGGAACCCAGGTAGGCGGCGTTTTTCAAGCCCGTCAGGCCCGTGACGTGCACGGTGTACGAACCGGCGGCCAGCTGGCCATCCCAGCTCAGGCTCTGGATGCCGGCAGCGGCGGAGTAGGTCAGGTTGCCGTAGCCCAGCAAGGTGGCGGAGAAGTCCTTGATGGCGCCTTCCACGACCGAGAACGTCTGCAGGGCGCCAAACGAGGTCGACGATGGCGTAACCAGCTTGAAGGTCCAGAAGTCGTCAACTGCGGTGTTGGCGGCAAACTTGGTGGTGATGGCGGACAAGGTATCGGAACCCGATGGATCCAGGATGCCGAGGTCGTACGTTGCTGCCGACGCGCTGAACGATGCTGCTGCCAGGATGCCTGCAGCGATAAATTTCAATTTCATAGTTTATCCCTCAAAAGTAATTTATGGCTGCACTGCGCAGGCCACCAATAGTTTTAGTACCGGAAGTACTGATGAGGATGGTAGCATAATTGCATCGAATTTCTTATAAATATTTTATCGAAGTTTCATCCGAGATAACTATTTTCAAACTGAAATATTTGCCTGCATCGGCCACTTTCCAGTAGAAAATAGTTACCGGCACTTCTATCTACTTGCGGCAACTTTTTATCGCGGCACGGCCGTTTCCGCCTCGACGGCGGGCACTTCCTCCCCTTCGGCGGGCGGTGGCGGCTCCTGGGGCGTCTGTTCTTGCGGTGGGGAAATAGGGCGGGAAAACAACGGTGGCGCCGGGGCGGCCGGGGGCGCAGCTGGCCCGCCCTCCGGCGCCGCAGCGCCAGGTCCGCCTGCCGCGCCCTGCCCTGCCTGCGGCAAGCCCGGCGCGTTGAGCATGAAATGCCATTCCGCCAGGCGGGCGCGGCCTTCGAAGCCGGCGAAGCGGGCCTCGAAGTTTCCCACCTTCAACGGCGCCGCTTGCGACAGGCTGTGCACGCCGATGATGCCGTTGCTGCCGGGCTGGTACAGCAAGCCCCATTCGGCGCGCCCCGTGACGGGATCGACAAACAGCTTGCGCAAGTGCCGGCGCACCTGCGGAAAGCGGGGATCGCGCAGCAGGGCCGCCAGATCCGGCGGCTGCTGGGGCTGGCCTGGCGGCGTGGCGGCCGCGTAACTGTAGAGGGCGTCGGAAAACTGCGCGCCGATGTCGAGCAATTCCTGCTCGGCCGCCTGGCGCTGCAGCAGCGAACCCACCTTCAGGCCCGCCGCTCCCACCAGGCCCAGGATGGCCACCAGGATGATCAGGCCAAGATAGGTAAAGCCGCGCTGGCGGCCCAGCCGGATGGGGTCGGGACGGCGCATCGCCGCTACCAGTCGGCGAACGGCGTGCCGCTGCGGTCCTTGCCGGGCGCGCCGCTCTTCACGTCATACACCTGCCCCGGCGTTTCGTCGGGCGGCGGCACGATGAGCCAGCTGGCATCGCTGTCCGTGATGGGGTCGATGGGCATGGCGCGCAGGTATTTCCTGTCCACCAGCTGCTCCAGGCTGTCGGGATAGCGGCCCGTATCGCCGTGGAACTGGTCGATGGTCGTGCGCAGGTTGCGCAGGTTATCGGCCAGCACGGTTTCCTTCGCCTTGTCGAGGCTGGGAAAGTAGCGCGGCACGGCCAGGGTCAGCAGCAACGCCACGATGCCCAGCACCACCAGCAGTTCGATCAGGGTAAAGCCGCGCACGCGCGCGACAGGATTATCGGCAGGCATGGTTCACCATTTGCGGTAAGGCACGTCATTCAGGCCCGTCTTGCTGGAAGTCGAGTACACATCGTACACATCGTCGCCCTCGCGCGGCTCGCTGGCCTCGCTGGCATAGCTGCGTTTGCCCCAGGTCTGCGCATCGCTCAGGCTGGCGTCCGCGTTGAACGGGTCGCGCGGCACGCGGCGCAGGAAGAATATCTTGCTGCGCTTCGGGCTGCGCTGGTCCGGCACGCCCTCGACCAGCGCTTCCAGGCTTTTCGGATAGCCGCTGGCGTCGGGCGCGCGCACGATGCGCCCCTCGTCGCCGGCGCGCTTGTACGCATCGAGCCCCTGGCGGATGTCGCGCAGCGCGCGCCGCAGCTCCTGCTCCTGGCGCCGCTGCAGGGTCACCTGCGTGACGGGCAGCACCAGCGTGCCCAGCACGCCCAGGATGGCCAGGGTCACCAGCAGCTCGATCAGGGTGAAACCACCCCGGGCGCGCGGCAGCATCATTTGGCGGGAGGCGGCGCCACGGGCACGGGCTGGCCGGACGACAGCGGCAAGGGCGCCGTCTGCAGCGGCACGGGCTGGCCGGACGAAATCGGCAAAGGCGAGGCCGCCGGCGCCTCGGGCGACGGCGTCACCTCGGGCGCAGGCACCGTCTGCGGCAGCGGCTGCGGCAGCTGGCCCGGCACCATCATCGGCTGCGGCGGCGCCGGCTGCATGCCGACGGCGGACGGGCCGGAACGCACGATCACCGTGCCCGGCATCTGCGTGGGCGCCCTGGCGGCCATGTCGGGACGGCGGCGGAAGCTGCCCTCCGTGCCGGCCGAAAATTCCGACTCCTTCGCTTCCGGACGCTGCACCGTGCGCACCAGGTGCGGCGTGATCGACAGCACGATCTCCGTCTTCTGGCTGTCATCCTTGCTGCTGCCGAACAGGCGCCCCAGCACGGGAATGTCGCCCAGGCCCGGCACCTTGTTGCCCGAGCTGCGCTCCTCGTTGTTGATCAGGCCCGCCAGCACCTGGTTTTCGCCATCCTTCAGCTGCAGCATGGTCGACGCCTGGCGCGTGCCGATCTGGTACAGGGTCGAGCCGCTCTTGGTGATGGTGGCCGCGCCCAGGTTGCTCACTTCGAGCGAGATGCGGATGCCCACCTCGTTGTTCAGGTAGATGGTCGGTTCGGCATTCACCGTCAGGCCCACGTCCAGGTAGCTGATCGACTCGGAAGCGAAGCCGCCCGTGCCCGGCGAGATGGTGGTGGTAATCACCGGGACCTTGTCGCCGATGACGAATTTCGCCTTCTCGCGGTTGCGCACGCGGATGCGCGGATTGGCCAGGATGTTCGCGTCGCCATCCGTCTTGTTGACGTTCGCCGTGACGGACAGGTCGCTCACGCCGATGCTGCGCTGGTTCAGGTTATTCAGGTCGCTGATGGTCAGCCCCGCGCCGCCCGAGGTGGAAAGCGGCGTCAGGGTCAGGCTCGATGGCCAGGCCACGCCCAGCGCCAGCAGGCGGCTGCGCTTGACTTCGAGGATTTCCAGCTCCAGCACCACTTCCGCTTCCGGCACGTCCTGCAGCGCGATCAGGCGCTCGGCCAGGCGGATCGCCTCGGGCGTGTCGCGCACGATGACGAGGTTGAGCTTTTCATCGGCCACCACGTCGCGCGTCTTGAGGATGGTCTTGAGCGTGTTGGCCACCTGCTTGGCGTCCGCGTTCGCCAGGAAGAAGGTTTTCACCAGCACCTCCTGGTATTCCTTCAGTTTCGCCGCCACGTTCGGATAGATCAAGATGGTGTTCGCATCCATCACCTGCTGCTCCAGCTGGTTCGTCACCAGCAGGAAGTACACGGCCGACTCCACCGTGCTGTTTTTCAGGAAGATGGACGTCTTCGCGTCCGCCTTGACGTCCTTGTCGAAGACGAAATTGAGGCCGGAGCGGCGCGCGATCAGCTCGAACACCTGCTTTAGCGGCGCGTCGCGAAATTCGATCGTGATCGGCTGCTTGTACGATTTGGCCAGGCCCGATTCCACCACGGGCGGCGCCGTCTTTTCGTCGACGTCGCGCAGCAGCGCGCGCGCGCCGGCGTGGCCTGGCTGCTCGGTAAGGATGGCAGTCAGGCGCTGGCGCGCGGGGTCGTAGCGCTTGGCCTCGATGTCGTTCCGCGCTTCGGCCAGCAGCTTGTCCTGGCGCTGTTCGCGCTCTAGCGCGCGCAGGCCGCTGTTGGCCCGTTCGTTCTGCGCGTCGATCTCCAGCACGCCGAGGAAACTCGCGCGGGCCAGCTCGCCCTGCCCCGCTTGCGCCTGGCGCTCGGCCTGCTGCAAGCGGCTGCTGGTGGCCCGCTCGCGCGCCTGCAGGTAGGCGCTGCGGTACTGCGCATTGCCGGGGTCCTGCTGCAGCGCTTCCTGCAGCTTTTGCAGGCCGGCCGGCACCTGGTCTTGCGCAATCAGTTCGCGCCCGTCGCGGTAGGCCATCTGCCCGGCGCAGCCGGCCAGCAGCACCAGCAGCAGCGGCGACGCCAGGCTGGCGCGCCGCAGGAACGGCGCCGTAAGGAAGGAACGAGGCATCAATCGAGTACTCCAATGTTGAGCTGCTGAACCTGGTTCAACGGCAGATAGGTGAGCGTCATGACGGGCGGCGCGATGACCACCACCTTGTAGGCGCCATCGATGACGGTATTCGTGCGCACGATGTAGGTCTTGTCGGCGCGCGACAGGAACACTTCCCAGGCGCCGTCGGCGGCCGCCTTGCCCAGGTAGACGAAGGGCAGCGGCGGCGCCATCGGCGGCGGTGGCGGCGGCGGGGCCGCGACGACCAGCTTCGGCGGCGGCGGGGTCCAGCTCTGGCTCTGGAACACCCCGTCGGCGCCGCCGAAGGTGTCGCCATCCTCGCCCGCCACCTCGCTGCGCGGCAGCAGCGCCAGGATGGCCGGCTGCGGCGCCTGCGGCCGGGCGGCATGGCGCGCAGGCGCCACGGCCCGCTCCACCGCCTCGGCCACGTCGGCCACGGGCTGGCGCTCGCCGAACAGCAGCAGCGCACCCGCCCCCAGCACCCCGGCCAGCAGCAGCTTGTGGCGCGGCGTCATGGCGCGCCTCCCGCGCCGCCGGACGGCGCGTCGGCCAGGTAGAACGTCAGGCGCAGCCGCGCTTCGAGCTGCGTGTCGGCGATCTGCTCGCGGCGAAAGCTCAGTTCATCGAGCGAGGCAAACGGCACGGCACGCAGGGCCTGCAGCGCGAACTGCCACACGGCCGCATAACTGCCCTTCAGCGGCAAGGTCACCTGGTAGGTGGCGACCCTGCTGGCCTTGTCGTAGCCGCTCTTGTACTCGCCCTGCGCCAGCAGCAGGCCATTCTTTGCCGCCAGGTCGAACAGCAGCTTGACCTGCTGCTCCGCATGGCGCTGCTGTCCCAGCACGGCGTAGAAACGGGCCAGGTTGTCGCTGGCCGTCGCCGGCGGCGCCACGATGGCTACGGCCAGCGATGGCTGCGGCAAGGGCCGCGCTTCCAGCTGCGCCGCCACTGCGCGCTGCTGCCAGGCCCAGGTCCAGGCGGCCGCGCCCAGCGCCAGCAAGGCCACGGCGAGGCAGGCGGGCAGGCCCGCCCGGCGCAGCAGCAGTTGCGCGCGCAGGCGCAGGACATGCAGGTCGATGGCCATCATGGCGCCCCCCAGCGCGCTTCGAGCTGGAAACGCAAGGGCCGGTTCGGGTCGAGCGCATTGATTTCATGGCGCAGCAGCTGCACCCGGCCGTCGAACAGCTCCCGCTGCTTGAGCTGCGCGACATACGCCACCATGGCATCGCTGCCGGTCGTCTCGGCCGTGATTTTCAGGATGCGCTTGCGTGCGTCCGGCTCCAGCGCCAGCAGCGCGACTGCGGGCGGCGTGGCGCTGGCCAGCGCATCCTGCACGTCGCGCCACGGCAGGTTCAATTGCAGGATGGCGGCATTCACGGCCGCCGCCTGCGCCGGCGCAATGGCCGCCTGCGCCACCGGCGCTGCTCCTTGCGTGGCTTGCGCGACACGCTGCTGGGCGCGCAGCCAGCGCGCCTCGCTCGCGTGCTGGCGCTGCAGCGCGGCGCTGCCGGCCCACACGGCCGTGACGGCCAGCGTCGCGCCCAGCACGCCGGTACACCACGCCCATGCGGGCACGCGGTGCAGGCTGCGGCGCCAGCCGGGCGGGGCGAAATCGATATCCAGGCGCGTCATGCCAGGCCTCCGCTGTGGGCCAGCCGGGCGGCCGGCGACAGGACCGCGTCGCCAGCGGTCGGCGCGAACGGCACGCAGGCAAAGCTGCCCGCCGCGCGCGGCGCCAGCCACGCCGCCGGCGCCGCGCCGCACAGCTGCAGCAGCGCCGGTTCGGACACGCCCTGCAGCAGCGCTTCGCGCGCCAGCGCCTGTTCCAGCCAGTCAGGGCCGGCGCCAGGCGGCACGGGCAGCGCGCGCACGGCGCGCAGGCGGCCATCGTGCCGCACGCCCAGGCGCAAGGTGTGTTCCTGCAGCTGGCCGAACCAGGCGCCCGGCTTGAGCGCGCCCTGCCAGCGGTTCCAGTGGCGCGCGAACTGCGGCGTGATGAACATCAGGGCCAGCTTGCGCTGCGCCGCCACGCGGGTCAGCTGCGCCAGCAGCGCGCGCGGCACGGCGCAGAAAAACGGCGCGCGCGCATCCCAGGCGCTGCTGCTGTGCCACAGGCCCGGAGCATCGCCATACAGCGACTGGAAGCGCAGCGCGGCGGCCGCCTCGATATCGGCCAGGCGCGTGGCGCCTTGCGGCAGGTCCACCTGCCACAGCCGCACGAGCGCATCGTCGAGCACCACGGACAGGGACCGGCCCGCGTATGCCCCCTCGGGCAGCAGCTGTTCCAGGACTCGTCCCAGGGCGGCGAAATCGCCATGCATGCCGTCCTGCGGCACATATTCCTGCTCGGCCAGCAAGGTCCAGGCGGGCGCCCGCCAGCGGCTGGTGCGCCACAGGCTCACGCTGCCCGAGGCCACGCCCAGGCGCAACCCCTGTCCCAAGCTGAACTTTTCCAAGCCTTTACGCATGCAGGGTGACCCTCTTGATTTCCGTGATGGTGGTGGCGCCCCGCTTCACCAGTTCCAGCGCCGCCAGGCGCAGGCTGCGCGTGCCGTTCGCATGCGCGGCCGCCTTGATCTGGCGGATAGGCTTCTTGTCGACGATGAGTTCGCGGATTTCATCCGTCAGCACGAGGATTTCCGCGATCGAGCGGCGCCCCTTATAGCCCGTGCCGCGGCAGTCGCCGCAGCCCTTGCCCTGCTTGAATGCATAGCCAGCCACGTCGGCGCGCGCCAGTCCCACGCTGGCCAGCTCCGTGTCGTCGGGCGTGTATTCGGTGGCGCAGTGGGGGCAGTTGGTGCGTATCAGCCGCTGCGCCCAGATGCCGTTCAGGGCCGAGACGAAGGCATACGGGTCGATGCCCATGTGGGTAAAACGGCCGAAGACGTCGAAGACATTGTTCGCATGCACGGTGGTGAGCACCAGGTGGCCCGTGAGGGCCGACTGCACGGCGATTTCCGCCGTCTCGCGGTCGCGGATCTCGCCCACCATGATTTTATCGGGGTCGTGGCGCAAAATCGAACGCAAGCCCTTGGCAAAGGTCAGCCCCTTCTTTTCATTCACGGGGATCTGCAAGATGCCGGGCAGCTGGTATTCGACGGGATCTTCGATGGTGATGATCTTTTCGCGCCCGTTGTGGATCTCCGTCAGCGCCGCGTACAGCGTGGTGGTCTTGCCCGAGCCGGTCGGCCCCGTCACCAGCAACATGCCGTAGGCTTCCTGCGCCAGCGCGCGCAGGGCTTCCAGCGACGGCGCGTCAAAGCCCAGCGCTTCGAGCGTCAGGGCGCCGTAGGCCTCGATCATGGCGCGCTTGTCGAGGATGCGGATGACGGCATCCTCGCCGTGGATGCTGGGCATGATGGAGACGCGCAAATCGATTTCGCGCCCGCCCGCCTCGACGCGGAAGCTGCCATCCTGCGGCACGCGGCGCTCGGCGATATCGAGTTCGGCAAGCACCTTCAGGCGCGAGATGATGTGTTCTGCCACCTCGATGCCGTTGACGGAGGTAGCGTGATCGAGCACGCCGTCGACGCGGTACTTGACGGCCAGGCCGCCGGCCGTGCTTTCCAGGTGGATGTCCGAGGCGCCCGCCTTCAGCGCGTCATACAGGGTCGAGTTGACCAGCTTGACGGCGGGGCTGGCCGCTTCCGACACGCTGGCGAACGACAGCACGGCCGCCGTCTTGCCGTCGCGCCGCGCGTCACTGGCGGCGCCGGGCAGCAGGCTGTCGACGGCGCGCGCCGATTCCTCCTGCTTCGACAGGTAGGCGCCGATGTCGGCCTGCAGCGCCAGGCGCACGCTCAAGGCGCCCTGGCCGGCGCGCGCACCCAGCCAGGTCTGCAGGTCCAGGTCGAAGGGGTCGGCGATGACGCCGAGCAGCTGGCCGTCGGCGGCGCGCAGCAGCACGCTGTGGCGCGCCAGCGCCTGCGACAGCGGCAGCAGGTCGAACGCGGGCGACAGCGCCAGCATGTCCGCCGTTTCCAGCACGTCCAGGCCGAACGGGCGCGCCAGCGCGCGCACGACGGCGCGCGCGTCGATGCCGCTCAATTGCTGCAGTTCCTCGACCAGGCTGCGCTTCGATTGCAGGCACAGGGCGCGGGCGCGCTGCAGCAGCGCGGGGTCGATGGCCACGGCGGCAGGGGCCGCCGGCACGGAAGTAGTCTGCATCATGAAATATCGCCGGCCAGGTCAAAGATGGGCATGTACAGCAGGATCACGATGGCGCCCACGACCAGGCCGATGGCGGCCATGAGCAGGGGTTCGAAGGTGCGCGTGAAACGGTCGATCCAGCGGCTGATTTCACCGTCATAGAAGGCCGCGGACTGGGTCAGCATGGGACCCATGTCGCCCGTGCGCTCGCCCACGCGCAGCATGCGCAGCGAGATCGGCGTCGTCAGCTGGTGCTGCTCAAACGCCGACGACAGCGGCTGGCCCGCCTCGATGGCCCCGCGCGCCTGCTGCAGGGACGCCTGCATGCGCGGCGAGACCATGGCTTGCACGGTGGCAATGGCTTGCACGATGGTGATGCCGCCCTCGGCCAGCATGCCCAGGGTCAGGTACAGGCGCGACAGTTCATAGATGCGCACGCGCTCGCCGATGCCGGGCAATTTGGCCAGCAGGCGCGCCACGCCGCCGTTGCGCAGCACGCGCCGCACGGCCGTCCACAGCACGCTGCCGGCGATGGCCACGCCGGCCAGCAGCAGCACGCCGTGTTCGGTGACGAACTGGCCCCAGCCGAGCATGACTTGCGACATCCACGGCAGGTTGCGCCCGGCGCCCTGGTACACCTCGGCGAAACGGGGCACCACGTAGCTGATCAGGAAGGCGCTGACGCCGCCGCCCACGGCCAGCAGGATGGCGGGATAGATGGCGGCGCTGACGATCTTCGCGCGCACCGTGTCGATGCGCTGCTGGTAATCGATGTAGCGCGACAGCGCGCGCGGCAGGTCGCTGGTGCCCTCGGCCGCCTTGACGATGCCGATGTAGAGCGGCGGAAACAGTTCGGACTGCTCTGCCAGCACGGCAGAGAAGCGCTTGCCTTCGCGCAAGCCTTCCAGCAGGCGCGTGAGCACGCTGCGCGTGGCCGGCGACGCTTCCTTTTCCAGCAGCGCTTCGAGCGCCTCGACGATGCCCAGCCCCGCATTGAGCAGGGCCAGCAATTCCTGGCTGAACAGCAGCAGGGGCAGCGCCCGCGCGCGCTGGCGCCCGGCGGCGCTGAACGGCGTGGCGCGCAGGGGGCGGATGGCGCTGACAAACAGGCCCCGCGCCTCGGCCTGGCGGCGCGCGTCCGCTTCGTCGCGGCCGTCGATCACGCAGGTCGACAGGGTGGCTACCGCCTCGTCCGTGGAGAGCGCGCGTACTTCAAACTGCATGATGGCGTATCCGTAGGAAAAAAAGTGGCGATGCGCTTATTGCGAGCTGATGTCGGCATTCTCGCCGCTGCCGCCCGGCTGGCCATCTTTGCCCATGGAAACGATATCGTATTCGCCCTTGCTGCCAGGGGCACGGTACTGATAGGCATGGCCCCACGGGTCGAGGGGCACGGCCTTTTTCAGGTAGGGGCCGTTCCAGCGCGTGCCGGCCGTGGGCGGCGCGACCAGCAAGGCGGCCAGGCCTTCTTCCGTGGTGGGATAGCGTCCCACGTCGAGACGGTAGGTATCGAGCGACTTCTCGAACGCCTCGATCTGCGCCTTGGCCACCGTCACTTCGGACTTGCCCAGCTGGGCGAAATACTTGGGCCCCACATAGGCCGCCAGCAAGCCGATGATGACGATAACGACCAGCAATTCGAGCAAGGTAAACCCGCGCGCACCGCGCGCCGCTGCCAAATTCTGCCTGTGTGCTGCATGCATCCGGTAACTCCTTCTTGCCTACCTTCAATACATTGCGCCGCTGTGCGCCGCTGATGGCCACGCACGGACGGCACGCGCTTGCCCGATGCTTATCAGCCTACCATGCCGCTTATGGTTACGACAACCTTTTATTTGCATGGTGAACAACAAATTCCCGCGGAAACCATCCAGTGTGCGCGAAACTGCCACGGCGGCGCGCACGCCAGCAGGCATGGTCAATTACCCAACTATTTTCATTGCGGAAACTATCTACTTCTGGTTACTATTTCATAGCAAAAGATGAATTTTATTCATTCATTATTTGTAACTTTCAAATTAAATTTGAAAGAATATTGAACAATGGAATTGCCTCTTTTGCTATAGTAAAAATCAATTTTCTGGGCACTGGTCTTATCCGTCCGCACAGGAAAGAGCACCCAAGACGCAAAACATATTGCATCCGACATAAATCACCAAGGGAAAATTCATGACTCGTATTGTGCATTCGAAGGCCGCTTTCGCAGCAAGCCCCTTCTCCGCCAAGCAACTGGCCGGTGCCGCCATCCTGGCCCTGTCTGCCGCCTGCGCCCCCTCCGCTATCGCGGAAGTGATCAACTTTGACAACCTGGACAGCCAGTTCGTCGGCCATGGCGACGCCCTGGAATTCGGCAATTTCGTGCTGACGGGCGCATCCAACGTGCCAGGCGCCAGCTATGGCGACCTGGTCGGCGCGGTATTCGACGGCACGGACCCGGCCGCCTGCGGCATGGCGTGCCCGACCAACAATACGAGCAATTACTATGCCTCCCTCAACGACGGCGTCGTCTACCTCGACCCGCTGCGCGCCGGCGGCAGCGTCAGCCTGCAGGGCTTCGACGCCAGCTTCATCGGCTACGCCCAGGGCGTCAGCTACCCGGCCGTCGCCGGCCTGCTGCGCGTGCAGGGCTTTTACGCCAACGGCTCGTCCATCTATGAAACCTACCAGCTGGGCGGCCCCATCGGCGGCAACTTCCAGTTCCAGCACTACAACACCAGCGCCAGCTTCGGCAGCCAGCAGTTCGCGTCGCTGGCCTTCTTCGGCTTCACTTGCAACACGGCGGGCAGCTGCAGCGCCTTCAGCACCAACAAGGGACAGTTTGCGCTCGACAATATCGTCGCCTCGGTACCGGAGCCATCGACCTACGCGATGATGCTGCTGGGCCTGGCAAGCATCGGTTTCGCGGCGCGCCGCCGCCGGCAAGCCTGATCTTCCCATTCCGTTCCCGTTACCGTTACCAGGAAATCCCACATGACATTCCGTCCCGCTTTGCGTCCCATTTCGCTTGCCGTGCTGAGCCTGTTTGCCAGCCTGAGCTTCCAGGCCCACGCCGACGACCTGCGCCGCCCCTACATCGTGCAGCTCACCGATAAACCGATCGCCTCGTACGCCGGCACGGTGGAAGGCCTGGGCGCCACCCAGCCTGCCGACGGCGGCCGCCTCGACCTGGCCAGCGCGGAAGTGCAGCTGTACGGCGACTACCTCGAGCAGAAACAGGCTCGGGTACAAGCCCTCGTCGCCTCCGCCCCCGTGCAATACCAGTACAAAATCGTCCTCAACGGCTTTGCCGCCCTGCTGACCGACGCCGAAGTGCGCCAGCTGCAGGCGAGCGGCGAAGTGGCCAGCATCGCCCCCGACGAGCCGCGCGCCCTGCAAACGAACTACACGCCCACCTTCCTGGGCCTGGACCAGCCGGGCGGCCTGTGGAGCCAGCTGGGCGGCAAGCAGCACGCGGGCGAAGACATCATCATCGGCATCGTCGACGGCGGCGTGTGGCCGGAAAACCTGTCGTATGCGGACAAGGTCGATGCCAACGGCACGCCCACCTTCGATCCGAACGCCACCCTGGCCTATGGCGCCCCGCCTGCCGCCTGGAAAGGCACCTGCCAGACGGGCGAAGGCTTTACGCAAGACCATTGCAACAATAAGCTGATCGGCGCGCAATACTTCAATGCCGTGCGCCTGACGGAAACGGACAAGATCCAGCACTGGAGCGAATTCACCTCGCCGCGCGACTCCGTTGGCGACCCCAGCGGCGAAGGCGGCCACGGCACGCACACCTCGTCCACCGCCGGCGGCAACGCGGGCGTGCCCGTCACCGTGGCGGGCACGCCGCTGGGCGCCATTGCCGGCATCGCGCCGCGCGCCCGCCTGTCCGTCTACAAGGTATGCTGGTCCTACAACCTGGCCACCCAGGCCACGGGCGCGAAGAACGGCTGCTACGGCGGTGACAGCGTGGCGGCCATCGAAAAAGCCGTCCAGGATGGCGTGCACGTCATCAACTACTCGATCAGCGGCGGCGGCGCCGTCAACGATCCCGTCGAGCAAGCCTTCCTGCACGCGTCGAATGCGGGCGTCTTCGTTGCCGCGTCCGCGGGCAATGCGGGCCCGGCCAATACCGTGGCGCACGTCAGCCCCTGGATCACCACGGTCGCCGCCTCGACGCACAACCGCGCCAACCAGGCCACCGTCACCCTCGGCAATGGCGCCAAGTACACGGGCGCTTCGCTCAACTACAACCCGCTGCCCGGCACGGCGCTGATCCGCGCCCAGGATGCGGGCTTGCCCGGCGCCGATGCGCAGAAACTGGCCCTGTGCTACCGCGCCGGCGACAACGGCGGCGTGGCCCTGCTGGACCCGGCCAAGGTGGCCGGCAAGGTCGTCAGCTGCCTGCGCGGCACCACGGCGCGCACCGACAAGGGCGTGGCCGTGCTGGAAGCGGGCGGCGCCGGCATGGTGCTGGTCGACACGGGCCTGGGCCTGGTAGCAGACCCGCACGTGCTGCCGGCCGTGCACGTGAGCGCCGCCGATGGCGCCCTGATCAACGCCCAGGCACAGACGGGCGCGGCCACGGCCGCCATCTCGCACTTCGTCACCAATGGCAACGGCCCCGCCGCGCCCGTGGTGGCCGACTTCTCGTCGCGCGGCCCGAACCTGTTTGACGCCAACCTGCTCAAGCCCGACCTCACGGCGCCTGGCGTGGACATCCTGGCCGGCGGCACGCCTGCCCTGTCCCGCGCGCAGCGCGACGCCGTGCAGAATGGCAGCCTGGTGCCGGCGCAAGCCTACATCTTCCTGCAAGGCACGTCGATGGCCAGCCCGCACGTGGCCGGCCTGGCCGCCCTGCTGCGCCAGCAGCATCCGGACTGGAGCCCGGCCGCCATCAAGTCGGCCCTGATGACCACCGGCAGCACCACCCTGCCCGACGCCCAGGCGGGCGACGCGCGCGGCATCCTGCCATGGGGCCAGGGCGCCGGCCACGTGACGCCGAACAAGGCCACCGATCCTGGCCTCGTGTATGACGCCAACCTGGCCGACTACAAGAAATACATGTGCGGCGTCGGCATGACGGCGGAATGCGCGGGCGGCACCCTCGCCGGCTACAACCTGAACTTGCCGTCGATCACCATCGCCAACGTGCTGGGCACGCAAACGGTGACGCGCCGCGTCACCAACGTGGGCAGCAGCAGCGCCACCTACACGGCCAGCGCCTCGGTCAGCGGCTACAGCGTCGTGGTGGCACCGTCCAGCCTGGTGCTGGCGCCCGGCGAAACCAAGTCCTTCAACGTGACCCTGACGCGCACGACGGCGCCGGACAACGCCTGGCAATATGGCGCCCTCGTGTGGAGCGACGGCGTGCACACGGTACGCAGCCCCGTCACGGCACGCTCGGGCCGCGCCGTGCAGTCGCCGGCCCTGCTGCAGGCGGACAAGGTCAGCGGCCTGCGTTCGCTGACCCTGGCCACCGGCTTTGCCGGCAAGGTCGGCGCCGCCACGGGCGGCCTGAAGGAAGTCGTGCGCAGCGAGCAGACCGTGAACCAGGCCGCGCCTGGCAGCATGGAAACCGTGGCGCAGATGACGGCCGCGTGCAAGGCGGGCAGCAGCGGCGTGCGCGCCGTCAACGTCACCATTCCCGCCAACACGGTCGTGGCGCGCTTCGAAACCTTTGATCGCGACACCACCGCTGGCGCGGGCAATGACCTTGACCTGATGCTGCTCAACGGCGCCGGTACGGCCGTCGCCCTGTCGGCCACGGCCGGCTCGAACGAGACGATCACCGTGACCACCCCGGCAGCGGGCAACTACAAGGTGTGCGTGATCGGCTACGAGCTGGCCAATGGCGTGTCGACGGGCTTCGGCCTGTCGTCGGCCGTCGTCACGACCGCCGACAAGGGCGGCAACCTGAAGGCCACCCTGCCCAGCAAGGTGTATGTGGGCGGCAGCGCCACGGCCGGCGTCAGCTGGTCGGGGCTGGAAACGGGCAAGCGCTACGTGGGTGGCGTGGTCTTCCTTGATGGCAACAACGCGGCGGCCTCCACCACCGTGCTGTCGGTGGAAACCAACAACCCGCTGCCGCTGGCCGTCCCCAGCCAGCGCAGCGTGAAGACGGACATCAAGCTGTAAGGTTATCCGTCCTGGCAGCAACACGGCGCGCCCTGCGGGGCGCGTTTTTTTTTGCGCCGCCGATTCCAGGCGTAGAATCGGCATGGCAGGCGCAGCCCCACGCGCCCGGAAAGCATGCCATGCCATCACGACACTGGATACTCGCGGCCGTCGCCGGCGCAAGCGGCCTGGCCGGCGCCGTGCAGGCGCAGCCGCCCGCAGCGCAGGCGCGGCGTGCCTGCATCGTGCAACTGACGGATGCGCCGCTGGCGTCCTACCTGGGCGGCGTGCCCGGCCTGGCGCCCACCAGCGTCCCCGGCCAGCGCCTGGACACGGGCAGCGAAGCGGCGCGGCGCTACACGGCCTACCTGGAAGACAGGCAGCGCGCCGTGCTGGCACTGGTGGCGGAAGCGCCCGTGCAATACCGCTACACGGTCGCCCTGAATGGCTTTGCCGCCATGCTGACGCCGGACGAGGTGGCACGCCTGCGGGCCAGTCCGGACGTGGCGCAGGTGTCGTTCAGTACGCTCGAACACACGGACGGGGGCGGCGGCGAGCGGCAGGCGGCACCGCCGCCGCAGCGCTAGCGGCGGATCAACTGCAGCGCCATGCCGCGCGTGACGGCTTGGGTGCGGTTGCTCACGCCCAGCAATTTGTAAATGCGCTGCAGATGGCTTTTCACCGTCCAGCCGCTGATGCCGAGGATTTGCCCCACTTCCTCGTTACTTTTTCCCATGCTGACCCAGCGCAGCACTTCCAGCTCGCGCGGACTGGCCGCGCGCGCCGCGCCGGCCAGCGCCGGATGCCGGCTTTCCGGCAGCGCCAGCCAGTGCAGCTGCAGATACGGCAGCAGCAATTCCAGCAGGTAAGCCTGGCCCGCCGCGTCCGCCGCCGGCATGGCCAGCAGCGCGAACAGGCTGCCGCCGCCCGCCGTCATGTTGCCATGCACCAGGACCTGGTCCACGGCCAGCGCCCGCTGGCCGGCCGCGCGCCAGGCCCGCGCCAGGCGCGCCACCGTGCCATGGCAGGGGTCATTGATTTCCATCAACTCAGCATGCCCGAGCACGGCGCTATGCCACGCTTCGCTGCGCAGCACGGCGCCGTCGCTGCCCAGCTGCGCGCAGACGAGGATGGCGTGCGGCAGCAACGCCTGCAACGGCCCCTGGCTCCACAGGAAGAAGTCGCTGCGCGCGGCGATGCCATGCGCGCCGACGATGGCGTGCAGCAAATACTCCTGCTCCCGCGCCGTCAGCAGCATCAGGCGCAGGCGGCGCCGGGCGCCAGGTAACGGTAGCCGCTGCCGCGCACGGTTTCGATGTGGTGGCCGCAGCCGCCCGGCTGCAAGGCGTGGCGCAGGCGTCCCACGTGGGCGTCGACCGTGCGCTCGTCCAGGTAGGCGGCATGGCCCCATACCTGGTCGAGCAATTGCGCGCGGCTGTGCACGCGGCCGGGATGGTCCATCAGGAAATGCAGCAGCTTGAATTCCACCCGGCCCAGGTTCACGGGCACGTTGCCGGCCGTCACGCGCAAGGTGTGCGGATCGAGCCGCAGCGCCGCCTGGCCCGCCCCGCCCCGCTGCGGCGCGCGCCGGCGCAGCAGCGCGTGCACGCGGGCCAGCATTTCGCGGGGACCGAAGGGCTTGCACAGGTAATCGTCGGCGCCGCTTTCCAGCGCCAGCACCTTGTCCTGCTCGCTGTCGCGCGCGCTGGCCATGATGATGGGCAATTCGCCCAGCGCGCCATCCTGGCGCAGCTGGCGCAGCAACGCCAGGCCGCAGGCATCGGGCAAGGCCCACTCCAGCAGCAGCAAGTCGGGCGTGCGCGCCGCCAGCAGGGCCAGCGCGCCCCGTGCATCGACAGCGCAGCGGACACGGTAGCCGGCCCCTTCCAGGTTATGCAGCAGCAAGGCTTGCATGGCCGGCGCCGGGTCCAGCAGCAGAATATGAGCAGGCATCGATGCATCCTCCCGAAAAAGTTGGCGGTAGTCCGTCAAAAAACTAGACGGCTCGACAAGTTTTTTACTATGCATCAAGCGTAAAACGCTGACTAATACAATTTAGTTTCCAGATTTATAGGTATTGCGAATAAATAGGCAAAAAAAAGGCTATGTCACCATCAAGTGTGGGAACGCTCCCAACGTTGCCTTCAATAAGGTTTCTGGCGAGCGGATGCGTCCGGCATCGAGTATCCAGCGCCATCCCAGGTAGTTCGGCAGGTAGCGCGTGGCCACGCCGTGAAAAGGCCGCAGCCATTCCCGCAGGCGGCTGTGATAGGCGTTGACGTTCTGCACGTGGACGGCGCCCCGCACGCGGATGCCGGCGCGCAAGTTGACGGCCTGGTGGCTGATGCCCGCAGCGCGCGCGAAGGCCCGGTAGGCGGCATGGCCGTCCGTCACCAGCAAGACATCCTTGTCGATGACGGGAGACAAACAGTCATGCAACTGCGCCGTGGTCAGCGCGCCTTGTCCTGTGACGAACGCCAGGGTCTGTCCCGTGCGGTCGCGCGCCACGAGGATGCAGACTTGCTCACTAGAAATGCCGCGCTGGCGGGCATGGCCGCCCCGGCGGCGCGCCGGACGCGTCAGATGCCGCGCGCCCTTTTGCGATTCCAGTACATACAGTTCGTCGGCCTCGGCGATGCCATGCAGGCAATGCGGCCGGTCCGTTCTTGCCAGGGCTAAAAACCGGTGGCGCCAGCGGAAGGTGGTGTTGCGGTGCACGCCCAGCTGGCGCGCTGCCTGGCGCACGGAATCGGATGCCAGCAGGCAATCGGCATACGCCAGCCAGCGTTCCTTGTGGCGCAAGCGGGCCAGCGGCGTGCCGGTGAGCGCATTGAAGGTGCGCCCGCACGGTACGCAGCGGTAGCGCTGCAGCCCGTGGGCGTAGCCATGGCGGTGACAGTGTGACGCTTGGCAGGCGGGACAGCGCAAACGCTGCCGGGCCACGCTTTCGACCAGTGCCACGGCGGCATCCGGCGATGCGGCGCCGTGCAGCAAGGCGATACCCGCCAGGCGCTGGCGTTGGCTCAGATTGGCAAACTGGGCAATAAAACGTTTCCATTCTGCGGCTTGCATGAGGTGCTCCCATCTGGCTGGTCCACTCGGTTAGACCTCAGCCATACTGTGAGTTCCCCTACTTGTCGAGGACAGAGCCAAAAAAAACACAGCGGACCTGCGTCCGCTGTGTTCAAGCTGGAAAACGGCTCTTACGCCGGCGTGACGGGCTGGCGGCGGCGCAGGGCCAGGCCGATCAGCGCCAGGCCGCCCGTCAGCATCATCCATTCCGATGCTTCGGGCACGGCCGAGATCGAGGCGATGCTGGCGTAGGTGCTGCCGGCGATGCTGGCGGGCACGCCGCCATTGAGCGGCGTCAATTCGAACTGCAGCACGTTGCCATTCACATTGCCCAGGTAAGCCGTGCCCGTGGCGTCGAGCAAGCCCACGCCAAAGGTCGTGCCCGCATTGCCGGCCGTCGTCAGGAAATCGCCGCCAAAGACGATGTTGAAAGCAAACTTGCCGCCCAGGGTCACGTTGTGGAACCAGTCGTTGTAGGCACCGCTATTGCCGAAGGTCAAGGTGCCGGGCAGGCTGCCGCTGACGCTGCCCTCCTGCGATTCCAGCGCGCCGAACGCGCCCGAGAAGTTGCTCAGGGTGGCGCTGGCGCCCGGCGCGGGGCTGTTGCCGGCGATAAAGGCGAAATCGAGGAAGCCGGCGCCGGAAAACGTGCTCGTGTCGATTTCCACGTGATAGCTGAGCGGGTCCGCCAGCGCCACGCTGCCGCTGCCGGCGAGCAAGGCGGCCAGCACGGCGCGGCGCAGGGTGAGATTGAGTTTCGTAGTCAACATGATGAGGTCCTTAGAAGTTGCCGGCAAAGATGCTGGCCGAGTAGTTGATCGTCACTTTCGACGGATTGGTGAAACTGACGGCGAACGAGGCCGTCGCGCCTGGCGCCAGGCTGGCCGCGTTCACCGTGACATACGCAGCGCCCGCATGCGTGCCGCTGGCATTGGCCAGGGTGACGCCGGCCGGCAGGCCGCCGAAAACCACCTGGAACGGGCCGTTCAGGGCGCTGCTGCCCGTGTTGGTAAAGGCAAACGTGCCCGTGTACTTCTGCGTCGTGCGGTTGAACGTCAGGCCCGAGCTGGCGACCGAGACGGCGGCCGTGATGTCGCGGTAGGCGGGTTGCAGGTCCAGGCTGATGACGACGGGATCGTGGTCCGAGGCGCGGTACGGCGAGGCTGTGTACAGGTCCTGCGGCTTGGCCGGGTCGATGTTGTAGTCGATCACTTCCGGCTCGTCCGCATTCACATGCCACTCGGCCACGCCGGCCACTTGCGGGCTCAGCGAGGCGCTGGCCAGCGCATGGTCGAGGTAGCCGCTCAGGCCGCCGAACACGTAGGAGTACGGCATGCCGGACGGCCGCACGAAGCGCTCCAGTTCATTGACGAAGCCGGCGCCCGTGATGACCTGGATCGGGTCTTCCGCGCCATACGAATTGAGGTCGCCGATGACCAGCACGTCCGCATCCCCGGCCGCCGCGGCCACCTGCGGCACGAAGCTGCCCACCAGGCGCTGCGCCTGCTGCACGCGGGTGGCGTTCCAGCAGCTCTGGCTGTCGTTGTTGTCCGCGTCGGCGCCTGCGCCGGACGGGCAGCTGCCCTTCGACTTCATGTGGTTGACGATCAGCGAGAATTTCTCGCCGTTCGCCGCCTTGAAGGTTTGCGCCATCGGCGGACGGTTGTTGATGGCATTCGCGTCCGACAGGGCGCCGCCCACGAGGCCCAGGCGGGCCGGCTTGTAGATCATGGCCACGCGGATGGCGTCCGTGCCCGTGGCGGCCGGTTTCGGCACCACGGCGTAGGTGACGCCGCCGATGGCCGCGTTGAGCTGCTCGACCAGGTAGGTGACGGCCGTTTCGCCATTGTTCTGGATTTCCATCAGGCCCACCACGTCCGCATCGATGGCTTTCAGTTCGGCCACGATCTTGTCGCGCTGGCGCACGAACTCGGCCAGGTTGTCGGCGCCGCGGCAATTGCTCTTACTGGTCGACGAGCCCACGGTGCAGCCCTGTCCCGTCTGGCCAAAGACGTTGTTGCCATTCGTAAAGGTCGTGAAGAAATTGAGCACGTTGGCGCTGGCCACTTTCACGTTACCCGCAGGCAGTTCCGGCCGGTCCGTGCGCGGATTGTCGCGCGAGAACTGCGGCGCCTGCGTCGGCTGCAGCTTGTAGGTGGCACCGCCGCCGCCGATGGCGCCGAAGTCCACCACGCCCGTCAGGTCGGAGACGGTGTCGCCGCTGCGCACGGTGCCATCCTGGCCCAGATACGGGATCGTTGTCGGCGTGACGAAGATGCCATCATCGAGCACGATCAGGTTGTTCGCATTGGCCGCGATCAAGGCCTGCGCCTCGGCGGAGCCGGCCGGATGACGGTTGGTCGGCACTTCGCGCCGTCCCGCCGACAGGGTCAGTTCGCCGCGCGCGCCCAGGTAGGCGTTCTGCGACACGGTCAGGGGCTGCGTGAAGCGCACCAGCATGCCTTCCACGGCGCCCAGGTTATCGTTCGGCAAGGTCACGTTCGTCGGCACGACGCTATGGCCCGCGCTTTGCGTGAGGATGGCCGTCACGTCCTTCAATTCCGTGTAGGAATTTTTCGCGCCCGTGGGCGTGTACTCGAATACCGTGCCCGTCACGCGCACCAGTTCGCCCGGCTGCACCGTGGTGGCCGTGCTGCCCGTGTAGACGAAGATGCCGTCCGACGTCGACGGGTCGCCATCGCCCGCCGCATCCTGGATGAAGAAGCCGGTGCCCACTTTCAGGGTCACCACTCCCTCCGTCGTCTGCACGGAATTGGCGTAGGGACTGGCGGCGCCGCTGCCCTGGATTTGCGGGATCGTGTGGCTGACGGCGGCCAGGCCCTGCACGGCGACATCGATCTTGCAGCTGGCGCTCTGCTGCTGGTCGTTGCTGAAATTCACGGTGACGGGGTAGTTTCCAGCAGGCACGCCAGCGGCCACGAGCAGGCTGACCGTCGCGCTCTCGCCGGCCACGCCGGCGGCGCTGAAATTGGCCAGGCTGATGCCGGCCACGGCAGGCGAAGCCAGGCTGGCGGCATTCACTACGCCATCGACGTCGGAGGCGCGCAGCACGGCGCTGCCGCCATTGCCGGCCGCCAGGGCCAGGCTGGCGGGGCAGCTGGTGACGATCTGGTGCACGACGGGGCCGCCGCACACATGGCGCTCGGAAGCCGTATTGCGCGGCGTCACGCTGCCGGCGGCGAAGTCGGCGCCGTTGTCGTCCGTGTCGCTGCAGCCGCCATTGGCGCGCAGGATGGAGAGGGTATTCGATGGCGCGGGCGCCACACTGCCTTCAAAGCCATTGGCCGTGCCGAAGCCCACCAGGTCGATGACGGACGCGCCTGTGGGGCTGGCGCCCGTCTGCGCCGTCTTGCTATTGCTCAACAACACCTTGCCTGCCGTGCCCGACATGGCCAGACTGCCGCTGGCGTCCGGCGTCGGCAGAGCTGCCGTGCCGCCCGTGCCCTTCGCTTGCTGGACCAGCAAATACTGGCCAGGTTGCAGATCGATAGCCGGCAAGGCCGTCACGGCCCAGGTGGTACCTGCGGCGGACGCGTATTGCACGCTCCAGTTGCCCACGTTCACGGGACTGGCGCCGCGGTTGAACAGTTCGATGAAGTCGTTGGTGTACAGGGCGCCCGTATTGCCGCCACCGCCATAGACCTGGCTGATGACGATGTCGGAAGCGGCCAGTGCCGGCACGGACAGGCTGGCCAGCAAGGTGGCCATGACGGTCAGGCGCAGGGGCGTGCGCAGGGGAGAAAGCGAGGTGTGCATGAGTATCCCGGTCGGTAAATGAATGGCGCCGGCCTGTCATGCCGGCCGGCGCGCCACAATTAACAAAAGTATTTCAAACTTGTTATTTGCATATTAAAGCCCCTGGATGACGACTTGATGACATTTGATTAAGCCGAATGGAGTAAGGGGCGTGCCGGCGCCGCTTTTTCGACATCTGTAAAGCGTATTTTTTTGGCAACAGAGCGCTTGGGGCTACGCGCGAAAAAGACGCCAACAGGAAAAATGTGATATATTTCAGGCAAATAAGTTTTGTTCCTGATAACAACAATCAGCGTACCGCAACGATACCGTCACAATGAGAGCAGGCCCCAGCCTCGCGTGCCTCGTGGAATGCCCATCCGGCCATGCAGCAGAAATTGCATTATCGGTAGCAAACATTAACCGCATCGCGAACGGACAGCGCAACAGCGCGGCGTTCCGCTACATTTTGAAGAGATAAACCATGTTAAAACCACGCACCCCCTACTCTGTTCTCGGCACAGCCCTGGCGGCAGCCCTCTTCCTGACGGCAGGCATGGCGCAGGCACAGGCGACCGCGGCGCAGGCCGACAACAACAGCAAGCGCTGCGAGGCGGCGAATGCGGATGGCAGGGGCAAGGCGGGCGAATTCAATCCGGACAGTTCCAGCAGCGCCTGCAGCCTGGCGAATGGCTTCGTCAACTTTGGCGCGCGCAGCAACGACGGCGTCGGCGCGACGCCGGAATTCGGCACGGGCGAATCGGACCAGGTACTGCGCGCACCGGCCTTCTCGGGCAATAACCACCGCCTGGCCAACGCCCTGGGCCAGTCCGCCGATGCGGGCTACGGCGCCGGCCCTACCCTGCTGGCCAGCACCGGCGAACACCATTTCGGCAGCCGCGACTTTGTCTACGCACAGGAAGAGCCCCCGATCGAAGGCCGCGGCTACCAGGCTGGCCGCGCCCTGGCCAGCAATGACGTCTATGCGCCGCTGCTGACCTCATCGGGTGGCGACGTCCTGCCGCCCGCTGGCGGCGGCGGTGTAGGCGGCGGCGGGGCCGGCGGCGGCTTCGACAGCAGTGGCGGCGGATCGATCAATCCAGGCGGCAATGGCGGCGTGGTCCCCCCGATCCCTGCCGTGCCGGAACCGGAGACCTATGCCATGCTGCTGGCAGGCTTGGGACTGCTGAGCTGGATCGGACGCCGCCGGCGTACCGGCCAGGCATAAAAAAATGGCTCTTGCGAGCCATTTTTTTCGTCCTCCTTGGCGGGATCAGCGCCGGAAAGCCGCATATGGCGCGGCCAGCGGGTCGCCAATAAAAAGGCCTTGCGCCGGCCAGGAGACGCTGCCCCAGTACGCTTCGAGCGCCGTCATGCCGCTCAGGTAGCGGCGCAGCAGCACCGTGGGATTGGGAAATTTCTGCCAATAATTGCACGGCTCGCTGACCGTGCCGTAACTGGCGGTCGCGCCCGCTTCGAGCCAGCGCTGGCTGCTCATCTGCGACGTCCCCTGCAAGTCGCCGCCGAACGAGGTCAGGTGGTCGGCCAGGGCGCCCGGCAGGAAGTGCAAGGTGTCGAGCTTGTCCACCTTCGCCATGCCCGTCTGGTACACCATGACGTCCTGCGCGCCTTCCAGCACATCGGCCTTCATGTTCTTGATCGTCAGCTTGCGCTGGCGCACCACGCCGGTCGGCGGGAAGAATGGCGCGCGGCTGTTGCGCGCCCCTTCGCTGGTGCTCAGGTAATAGGCGCTGGCGGCAGGCACGGCAAAGCCGCTGGCCGTGCCGCGGTCGACGACCGCCTTGGCCTCCTCGACATAGTCGATGGGCAGCAGCATAGACAAGCGCATGCCCAGCTGGCTGAACGGCTGGCCGGTATTGCTGTTGAAATAGGTGCTGGCCTTGCCCGGATTACACGTCTTCGCGCATTGCCCGGCGTCGTAGCCCAGGGTGTAGGCGGAGGTGATCGAATTGCATTCGACGGCATACGGCGCGCTCCACACCATGAGCACGGCCTGGATGCCGGGCTTGAGCTGGCCGTCGATGCGCTCCTTCAGCTGCGCGAACTGATCCATGCTCAGCTTGCGCGGCCGGTTCGGAATGTGCACGTGCACGACGTTGGCGGCAGGGATGGCATGGGCCTGGCGGTAATACTCGCCCACCTCGATGCTGTTCGGCTCAGCGTCGTTGATGACGATGGCCAGTTGTGCCGGCTGCAAGCCGGGCGGGACGGCGGATTCGGCGCCATGGGCGAGCGTGGCCAGCAGTGCCAGCGGCAGACAGAGTGAAATACGCAATGGGATACCGTGGCAGGAGACAGTTGCGATTGATCAAAATGGCCGCCAGGCGGCCACCCGTATTGGCAACAATTATAGCCGCGAAAGCTGCACAAAAAAAAACGGAGGCCGCGGCCTCCGTGATGTGTGCGCCAGCGGCGGGCGTCAGGCCTGGAACTTGCGGCGGCGCGCCACGAAGCCCAGCAGGCCGAAACCTGCCAGCAGCATGGCATAGGTTTCCGGCTCGGGCACGGGGTTGACGGCCACGTTGCCGCTGTAGCTGCCGCCGGCGGCGGATGCCACGTAACCGTTCACTTCCAGGAAGTAGTTGCCGGCAGCCAGGGGCGCCGCATTCGACGACAGGGTCCATGCCTGGTCGGCCGCCGTGAAGTTCAGCAAGTCCAGCGTGCCCTGCAGGACGACGCCGCCCGCGTTTTTCAGGCTGAATCCCGTCAAGGTCAAGCCCGAGTTCTGGCTCGGCTTCAAGGACGTGGCCAGGCCGCTGAAATCATTGCTGCCCGTCAAGGTGAAGAGGAACTTGTCGCTGAAGAAATTATGCTCCACGCCGGCCAGCTGGCCCGGCGCCAGCGTAAACGAACCGAACAGATTGCTGCCCGAATAATCGAGCAAGTCCTGCGTCAGGTCGACGGGGGCGTGGCTGATGTCCACGGGGGCGGCGTGCGCGGCCAGGCTGCTGCCGGCCAGCATGACTGCCAGGAACAGGGATTTCAGAATGTTGTTCATACGTTTCACCAAAAAGACAGCAGCCGGCGCGAGCTGGCCGCAGGATAAGAATGCGGAAAGGGAAAACTGTCGCAAGGCTCAGGCAGCGGACTGGCGGCGGCGCGCCAGCAAGCCCAGCAGGCCCAGGCCGCCCAGCAGCATGCCGTAGCTGGCCGGCTCGGGCACGGCCGACACGAGGCTGCCGTTGCCGCTGAAGGTCGCGCCCGCGCCCGACACGAGGTTGCCGCTGACCTTGACGTAATAGGAACCGGCCGCCAGATTGGCAAACGACAAGGTCCACTTGTCATCCTTGCCCGTCAATACTTGCGTACCCTGCAGCAAGCTGTGATTGCTGCTGTCGTACAGGCCCAGGCCCGTCAGGTTGAGGCCATTTGCCGCGCTCGTGCTGGTCGACGTGACCACCAGGCTCAGGCTGCTCGGCTGCGTCACGTTGAACGTGAAGTGATCGTTGAAAAAATTGCCTTTGTTGCTCGCTTTAAACTTGTCGCCAAAGGTCAGCGATCCGCCACTGGCCAGCGTCACGGCGCTGGGCAGGGAGCTGATGTCGACGACGGCAGCGGCCGCAGCCTGGGAAAACAGGGCGGCGCCAGCCAGCGCCAGGGCGGCCACTAGCGAACGGGTATTTTTTTTCATGCGACTCCACCAGACGTAATGGCAGGCAAGACCTAGCCTGCGCGTTGAATTATTTAACCGACAGCAATGATAGCATAAAGCAATTTATTTTCTTATTTTTTATTTAATAAATAGTTTCTTTATGGCATCATGTTTCCTGCCCTGTCATTACCGTGGCAGCGGCAAACATAGTAAAGATATAATATCTCCCAACGACAACGAGACTGGACGACGTGGAGAGTGGGGACCGCATGACAATCTGGGCAGCATTGAAGGCTGACACTTACCGGCTGGCCGGCCGCAGCAGCTGGGGCCTGACATTCAAGGAAATCCTGCGCAGCAGGGCCTTCCGCGTCGTCGCGACGGCCCGCCTGTGCCAGGCGGTATCGCAGGCGGGCCGCGCCTGGCGCGTGTTCATGCCCGTTTGCAAGCTGCTGCACCGCCATGCGGCAAACCGGGCCGGCGTGGACTTTCCCTGGTCCGCCCGGATCGGCGCCGGCTTTGCCCTCACCCATGGCTGGGGCATGGTCATGAGCCCGGGCGCCATCATCGGCCGCAATGTCACGCTGTTCCATGGCGTGACGCTGGGCCGGCGCGACCGCATCGCCAAGGATGGGCAACGCGTCATCGGCTACCCGACCCTGGAGGACGAGGTGTGGGTAGGGCCGCACGCCATCATCACGGGCGGCATCACCATCGGGCGCGGCAGCCGCATCGGCGGCGGCGCCGTCGTCACGGAAGACATCCCGCCGTACTCCATCGTGGTGGGCAATCCGGGCAAGGTGGTCAAGAGCGGCTGCACCCCCGACGTCATGCATCCCGTGCCCTGACGCTCACGCCCGCTGATAGGCATCGGCATAGCGCACGATGTCGTCCTCCCCCAGGTAGCTGCCCGTCTGCACTTCGATCAGGTGCAGGGGCAGCTTGCCAGGATTTTCCAGGCGATGCGTCATGCCGATGGGAATATAGGTCGATTCGTTTTCCGTCAGTAAGCTGACGCTCTCGCCGCAGGTCACGCGGGCCGTGCCGCGCACGACCACCCAGTGCTCGGCGCGGTGATGGTGCATCTGCAGCGACAGCTGTCCCCCGGGATTGACGACGATGCGCTTGACCTGGAAGCGCTCGCCCGCGTCGATGCCTTCGTAACTGCCCCAGGGACGGTACACGAGGCGGTGCTGCAGGTGCTCCGTGCGTTCGTGGCGCGCCAGGTAGTCCACCACCTGCTTCACCCGCTGCACCTGGTCGCGATGCGCCACCAGCACGGCATCGTCCGTCTCGACGATCACCAGGTCGTCCACGCCCAGGACAGCCAGCATGCGGCTGCCGGCCCGCACCAGGCAATTGCGCGCGCCGTCGAGATACACGTCGCCGCGCACGACATTGCCCTGCTCGTCCTGGGGCAGGACTTCCCACAGGGCCGACCAGGAGCCGATGTCGCTCCAGCCGATGGCGGCGGGCACGACGACGGCGCTGTGCGTGTGCTCCATCACAGCATGGTCGAGCGAGACGCTGCGGCAGCGGGCAAAGGCGGCCGGCTCCAGGCGGAAAAAGTCCAGGTCGCGGCTGCCGTGCGCGACGGCCTGCTCGCACGCTGCCAGCAGGTCCGGTTCCAGCGCCCGCAGTTCGCGCAGGCAGGCGGCGGCGCGGAACAGGAACATGCCGCTGTTCCACAGGTAGCGCTCGTCGGCCAGAAAGGCGCGGGCCGTCGGCAGGTCCGGCTTTTCCACGAAGCGCTCCACCTGCCGCCCGTGCGCCGATCCGGGCAGGGGTGCGCCGGCAAGGATATAGCCGTAGCCCGTTTCGGCGGCCGTCGGCAGGATGCCAAACGTGGCCAGCGCTCCCGCCGCGGCCAGCGGGGCCGCCTGCGCAATCGCCTGGTGAAACGCGGCCACATCGCCCACCTGATGGTCGGCCGGCAAGACCAGCATGAGTGCCTCGGCATCGTGCGCCAGCAGATACTGCGCGGCCGCCGCCACGGCCGCCGCCGTGTTGCGCCCCTGTGGTTCGAGCACGATGCCCAGCGGCGCCACGCCCGCCTGGCGCAGCTGCTCCGCCACCATGAAGCGGTGCTCGCTGCCGCAGACGAGCAGCGGCGGCATGGCGTGCAGCGCGACATCGTCCAGGTCGCGCACGCGCTGCACGGTATCCTGCAGCAGCGTCTGCCGCGATACCAGCGGCAGCAGCTGTTTCGGCAGCGCCTGGCGCGACAAGGGCCACAGGCGGCTGCCGGAGCCCCCCGACAAGATCACTGGATAGATGTTCATGTCGGGGCTCCTGGTTATTTAACGACGCGCAATTCCATGGGGGCATCGGCGCGCCGGCGGTTGCGCCGGTCGCGGGCATTCGCCCAGGCGTCGGGGTCGTACTGCGACGCATGCCGCATCTCGCCGGCCCGGTCGACGCTGTAATCCTTGAAGACGATCATTTCATCGAGCACCACGCCCGGCAGCACGCGCGTGTACTCGAACAGCACGCTGCGCACCACTTCAGCGCCCGCGCAGACGTGGCTGCCGTGGCCGATCCAGGTCGGGCCGACAATCGTCGCACCCGCCTCGATGCGGCTGCCCGAACCGATGTACACGGGGCCCTCGATGCGCGTGCCGCCGCTCCAGTCGATGCTGGTATTCAAGCCCACCCACAGGCCGTCGTCGATCTGGATACCGGGCACGTCCAGCTGGGCCACTTCGCCCATCAGCACGCTTTGCAGCACTTCCCAGTAATCCTTGACGCTGCCGATATCGATCCAGTTGTAGTTGCGCTTTTGCGCATAGAAAGGCAAGCCCTTCTCGACCAGCAGGGGAAACAGTTCCGAGCCGATGTCGAACGGCCGGTCACTGGGGATCAGGTCCAGCACTTCCGGCTCGAAAATATAGATGCCCGTGCTGACGCAATTGGACAGCGCCTCGCCCCGTGCCGGCTTTTCCTGGAAGGCGCGGATGCGGCCGTCGTCGTCGCTGACGACCACGCCATAGCTCGACACCTTGTCCCACGGCACTTCCAGCGTGACGACGGATGCCAGCGCCCCCTTGCGGCGGTGCTCGAACAGGGCCGACTTGATGTCGAGGTCGATCAAGGCATCGCCGCACAGCACGATCGTCGTCTCGTCAAAAAAGTGCCCGAACTCCTGGATCTTCTTCATGCCGCCTGCCGATCCCAGCGGCTCGGGCACGACTTCGCCCGCGTCATTCGTGTAGCCTTCGAAGGAGTAGCCGATCTGCACGCCGAACTGATGCCCTTCGCCGAAATACTCCTCGATTTTTTCATGCAGGTAACTGACATTGACCATGATTTCGGTAATGCCGTAGCGGGACAGATGCTCGACCAGGTAAGCCATCACGGGCTTGCCCAGGATGGGTATCATCGGTTTCGGTAAATCATAGGTCAGGGGGCGCACGCGGGTGCCCTTGCCTGCAGCCAGTATCATCGCTTTCATCGTCGGTCGCTTTCCATCGTTGTTGGGGTGGATGCGGCGTCCGGCGGGGAGTTCGCCAGCCGTCGGCCGTCTTGCCGGCGCATGGGCGGCGCTGTCTCTGTCCGCCCTGTGCGCCGGTCCAGTCCTCTTTCAGCCTGTCCCTTGCATGCCTTGCCTGCTCTTACGCCAATTCCTTGTCCAGCTGCGCCACGATGCGCTGCGCGGCCTGGCCATCCCACAGATCCGGACGGCGGCCCAGCTTGCCTTCGCCGCGCAGTACCTTGCGCGCCTCGGCCACGATGCGCAGCGGGTCCGTGCCGGCCAGGACATTGCTGCCCTCGTCGACGGTGACGGGACGCTCCGTGTTTTCGCGGATGGTAATGCATGGCACGCCCAGCGCCGTGGTTTCTTCCTGCAGGCCGCCGCTGTCGGTCAGCACCAGCGCCGCATCCTTCCACAGGTCGAGGAAGGCCATGTAGCCTTGCGGGCCCACCAGCGTGACGTTCGGCCCCAGGTCGATGCCGAACTTGTCCAGGTTGGCGCGCGTGCGCGGATGCACGGGAAAGATCAGGGGCAGGTCGGCGGCGATCTCGACCAGCGCGCCGGCCACCTTGCGCATGTCTTGCGCGCTGTCGACATTGCTGGGACGGTGCAGGGTCACCACGCCATAGCGGGTGCCGGCACCGCTGTGCGCCGCCTTGAAGGCCGACGTTTCAAATTGCTGCGGCGACTCGCGGCCCAGTTTTTCAGCCTGGTACAGCACGTTGTCGACCATCACATGGCCCACGTAATGGATGGCGGCATCGGCCTTGCCTTCGCGCCGCAGATGCTCGACGGCGCTCGGTTCCGTGACGAAGAACCAGTCCGAAATGCTGTCCGTCACGAGACGGTTGATTTCTTCCGGCATGCCCATGTCGCCGCTGCGCAGGCCCGCTTCCACGTGCGCCACGGGAATACCCAGTTTTTTGGCCGCGATGGAACAGGCCAGCGTGGAATTGACGTCGCCCACCACCAGCACGGCGGCCGGGCGCTCGGCCTGGCACAGCTGCTCGAAGGCCAGCATGATCTTGCCCGTCTGTTCCGCGTGCGTGCCGCCGCCGGCCGCCATGAAGACGTCCGGTTCGGGAATGCCCAGCTCTTCAAAGAACACGTCGTTCATCTCGCGGTCGTAGTGCTGGCCCGTATGGATGATCTTGAACGCCAGGCGCGGGTGGCCCTGCAGCGCGCGCACGATGGGCGCGATCTTCATGAAATTGGGCCGCGCGCCGGCCACCAGGTAGATGGTCTTCATGATGCCTGCTCCTGTCCGGTGCGCCAGTAGCGGTCCACCAGCTCGCGCGTGTTGCGGATATTGCCGCGGCTGGAAGCGCCAAAGACGATCGATTCGATGTTCGGCTGCTGGCACACCCACTCGATCGCTTCTTCCGGCGCAATGGCGCCCGAGGCGAAGACAGACATGGCGATGGCGCGGAACTTGCGGTCGCGCAAGGCGCTCTGGTAGGCATCGAAGCCGCCGGACATGCGGAAGCCCACCTTGTTGATGTTCGAGCAGACGATGGGGTTGTCGATGCCCAGTTCCTCCAGCACGTCGAGCAGCTTGGGCAGGTTCATGGTGATGAAGCCGGGCTCGGCGTTGTAGCGCTTGCGCACGTGATTGGCGAAAATCAAAAAGGCATCCTTGAAGCCCAGGCCCAGCAGCAGGTCGACCACCACGTTCTGCAGGAAGATCACGGGCGTGTTCAGGCCGGCGAACATCTTCATTTCCGCATCCACCAGCAAGGTGATGATGCCTTCGATATCCTTGGTCGCCAAGGCCTTACCGCCACGAAATGCGGCGTTCAGGAAGCCTTCGTCGGGCGTGAAACGCCTGAGCGCACCCATGATGCCGTCTTCCGTGACGGCATTGGCATATTTGTGGGCATACGGCATGCAAGGCATGAATTTGAAATCCTTGTAGCGCACCGGGTCGGCACGCATGTGATCGCACACCTGCGCGATACGGTCATGGGTCGTGCACATGAAGGATTTCACTCCTTCATCGTAGGCATTATCGAGCACGCCGATAACGGCCTTGATATCCTGAAAACGCATGGCCTGGGCCCGTGCTTTTTCCTCCGACATATGATTTACACCGAAGAACTGATTATCACCAAATAACAAACGATCGAGTTGATCCATTTCCTGCTCCATTCATATTTCGTATCGAAATCCAGCTGCGCGGCCTGTCAGCGGCCGAAAAAGAAGCCTTTTTTCTTCTTTGGCTGTTCCGGCAAGGCATCGCCGGACAGTACGCCAGGTCCTTTTTCCGCATCGGCGATCAGCATCGAGATGACGCGGTCGGTGGCCAGCGCGGAAGCGAAGGAGTTCACGTTGTCGTCCGCGCGCTTGTCAACGATGCAACGGACGAAATAGTCGAGCTGCGCGGAATACTCTTCGCCGCGCAGGTAAAAGTCGACCGGTTCCGTCAATTCCGTCGTGTTGCGCACGGTCCAGCCTTCGCGGTAGCCTTCCGGCGCGCCGCTGGCGTCGCGCAGGTAGACCTGGATTTCCTGGCGGTCGGCGGCGATGCGCCCGTTCTTGCCCCACACGCTGACCTTCGTCGTCATCTTGCGGTAGGACTCGTCGCTCCAGTTGACGGACAGCTGGGCGCTCTTGCCATCGGCGTAATACAGGGTGGAAAACACTTCGTCGTCCGTATCGGCCGAGAATATCTTGTTGAGGACGGAGCCGCCCACGCCGCGCGGCGCGCCGAAATACCAGTTCAGCAGGTTCAGCGGATGGGCCGCGTAGTCGTACAGGCAGCCGCCGCCTTCCGAACGCTGGGTACGCCATGTGGAGCCCTTCGGCTTCAGCACCACCGGGCCATAGGCTTCGGCCAGCATGTGCGTCACCTCGCCGATCACGCCCAGGTCGAGCAGGCGCTTGACTTCCTGGAAGGCGCCGACGAAACGGTAGTGGTAGCCAACCTGGTTGACGAGGCCCTTCTCCGCAGCCAGGCGCGTGGCCTGCTCGCCTTCCTCCGTGTCGAGGCAGAACGGCTTTTCGCAAAATACGTGCAGATTCTTGTTCAGCGCGGCCAGCACCATCTTGCCGTGCATGCTGGACGGCGTGGCGATGATGACGGCATCGAGTTCCAGCTCGTCGAGCATGACGTCGAAGTCCGTATAGGTCTTCACGCCCGTATATTTGCCCAGGATGTCGAGCATGTAGCCGGTGGCATCGCAAACGGCCGCCAGCTTGACGCCGGGGTGTGCATTGATCATGGAGTGGTGGGACAAGCCCATCTTGCCCAGGCCTACTACTGCGAGGCGTATCATATTATCTTGTCCTTTAGCGCTGCCGGGACGACGGGGCCTGTGCCGCCATCGCCCGGATATTGTTAATCAAATATTATCCACCCACGAGCTGCCGCTTCACCAGGTCATACGCGGCGCGGCCCTTTTCCAGCAGGCTGCGGTTCGGCGGCTGCTGCGTGGCGCTGTCCAGGTAGGCCAGCGCCTGCGCCGCCGTCAGGTCCGGCCAGTGCTCGAAGGCACCCGCCTCCAGCAGGTGGCGGTCGACGTCGAGCAAGGCATCCTGGTAGACGGAAATGGTGGGGATGCCCAGCACTGCCATCTCGCGCGTCATGGTGCCGCCGGCGCCGATGAACAGGTCGCAATCGGGCGCGATGTCGGCGATGTCCAGCGCCGTCGTCACCACGCGCACGCCGGCAAACCTGGGGTCCTGGTAATGCACGCCCTGCTCTTTTCCACGTGGCAACAAGACGATGTCGACGCGGTCTTTCATGCCCAACAGCAACTCATCGAGGAAATTGCGGCTGCCCTTGTAATACTGGGCCGTCCACGGTTCCGGGCGGATATACACGACGGGCCGCGCCCGTCCCGCGCGCGGGTTTGCCGCCCCGGCGCCCAGGCGCTGGTCCAGTTCCCACAGATAAATTCCTTCCTTGACGCCCGGATAATGCAGGACCTTGCGCGGATTGGCCCATTGCTTCTTCAGCTTTTCCATGCCGAGGAATTCCGGCACCATGATGCTGTCGGCAAACAGGAACGCGGGAATATTTCCCACGGCATGCTCGTTGTCATTCATGTAGATGGAGCGGATGCCCATCAGCCGGGCCACCACGGGCAGATGGAAGGAACTCTGGCCGATCGCCACGTCGACCTTCTTGCCCCGAAGAAAACGCCACAGCTGGTAGACACGCACGGGAAAGCCGAACAGCTTGGCCGACAGCTTGCCGCCGTAGTGCTTGCCCACCACCGTATATTGGAAGCCGTGCAGGTTCAGCAGCTCGACCGTGTTGGCCAGCGGCCGGCACGTGATGAGCACTTCGTGTTCGCGTTCCAGTTCGCGGATCATGGCCGCGAACATATTGATGTGCGGCGAGTTGGTCAGTTCAAACCAGATACGCATGAATTACCCTTGCAACGATAAAAAAAGATGCCGCGCGACAGCGCGGCGCCGGCCCTTACAGGCGCCAGACCTTGATGCCGGCCTCTTCCAGCGCCGGCTGGTCGAAGCAGGCCTTGACGTCGATGAAGCAGCCGCCCTTGATCAGCTTGCGCTGCAGTTCTTCCACCGGCAAGTCGAGCAGTTGCTGGTGCGAAACGGCCGCCACGATGGCGTCGGCGCGCGGCAGCTCTTCCCAGCTGAACAGGCGCACGCCATATTCATGCATCGCCTCTTCCTGCTCGGCGTAAGGGTCGTGCACGAACACTTCCACGCCGTAGGTCTTCAGTTCACGGATGACGTCGCCCACCTTCGAATTGCGCAAGTCCGCGCAGTTTTCCTTGAACGTCAGGCCCAGGACGTTGACGCGGGCGCCCTTGATGTAGCTGCCCGAGGCAATCATGTTCTTGATGGTCTGCTCGGCGATGTACTTGCCCATGCCGTCGTTGATGCGGCGCCCGGCCAGGATCACCTGCGGGTGGTAGCCCAGCATTTCCGCCTTGTGCGTCAGATAATAGGGATCGACGCCGATGCAGTGGCCGCCCACCAGCCCGGGCGAGAATTTCAGGAAGTTCCACTTGGTGCAGGCCGCCTTCAGCACTTCCGACGTATCGATGCCGATCTTGTCGAAAATGATGGCCAGCTCGTTCATCAGCGCGATATTCAGGTCGCGCTGGGTGTTTTCGATCACCTTGCACGCTTCCGCCGCCTTGATGCTGGAGCAGCGGTGCACGCCCGGCTCGACGATGGTTTCATACATGGCGGCCACGCGCTCGAGCGTCTGCGGCGTGTCGCCCGAAACGACCTTGATGACATTCGTCAGCATGTGCTTGCGGTCGCCCGGGTTGATACGCTCGGGGGAATAGCCGACATAGAAATCCTGCTGCCACTTCAGGCCGGAAACCTGTTCCAGCACGGGAATGCACACTTCCTCGGTGGCGCCCGGATACACGGTCGACTCGTAGACGACGGTCGCGCCCTTCTTCAGATATTGCCCGACCGTGCGGCTGGCGCCGATCAGGGGCGAAAAATCGGGATTGTGCGCCTGGTCGACGGGCGTCGGCACGGCAACGATGATGATATCGGCCTCGGCCAGTATCGGCGGCTCGGACGAATACTCGGCATGCACGGCCGCGGCCATCTGCTGGTCGCTCAATTCGCGCGAGGGATCCGTGCCGCGCTGGCAAGCTTGAACTTTCTCGACGGAAATATCAAAGCCGATAGTACGCCCCAGCTTGCCAAATTCCACGACCAGGGGCAGGCCGACGTAGCCCAGGCCAATCACTGCGATAGTTATCATAACAAAACCTTCGAAAAAAATTCAATCTTGGCCAGGCAAGCACACGGCTTTCCCGACAGCACGACTACCGTGCTGCGAACGGCCCCGTCATTACCAGGTTCACGGCAGTGCCGGCCCTTCCAGTTCGCGGTAGAGGCCGGCCAGTTGCTCCATCACCACCTCGGTACTGAAACGCGCAGCGACAGTGGCGCGCGCGCGCTCCCCGATGCGCCGGCGCAGCGCGACATCCGACAACAGAGTGCGCAATGCCGCTGCCAGCGCGGCAGCATCGCCAGGCGCGACGAGCAAGCCATTGACCTGGTCCTCGACGGCCTCGGGAATGCCCCCCACGGGCGTCACCACCACCGCCTTGGCCGCAGCCATCGCCTCGAGCATCGACATGGGCAAGCCTTCGTCATGCGACGGCAGGGTAAAGATCGCCGCGCGGGCCAGTTGCTCGTCGCGCTCGGCCGCGCCTATCCAGCCCATAATGCTGACGTGCGCGCCGAGCTGCAGCCGCTCCACCGCGCGCGCGACGGCGTCGAGATTACCGTCGCCGCCGACCACCAGCATGACCTCAGGAAACTCCTGCCTCAGCAAAGCAATTGCCTCCAGCAAGACGAAGATGCCCTTGCGCTTTTCTGCCCGGCCCAGAAACAGGATGCGGCCCGCCTCTTCGCGCAGCGGCTGCGGCAGTACCGGCAAGGACACCGAATTGAACACCACGCGCAAGCGCGCCGTCGGCGACAAGGCGTGCAAAAATCCGCTCCAGCTTTCCGACAGCGCCACCACGACGGAACTGCCGGCCAGCGTGCGCCGTATCCACCAGCGGCCAAGCGGCCCCGATTTGTCGTAGGCAAACTGACGGAATTCGGCACCATGCAAATGAAAAATAGTCTTTCGGCCAAACAATCTTGCCATGAGCAAGATCAATGATTTCCGGTAAAAGCTGGTGCCCGATGCCGAATGCACGTGCACGATGGCAGGACGCTGGACAAGGCAAATCCAGCCCACCGTCACCATGGCGCCCATGGCCGTGGCCAGCTTGCGCAGCGCACCCACCTGGGCATGCGTGGCAATATAGCGCACTTGATTGCGCTCAAAAAAACCCTGCTGTTGCAACACAGCCACGACGGTCGCAATCCCCCCCTTGCCATCCGGATGGGTGCCCATCATCAATACCTTGCATGCAGCCTTCATCCAGCCCTCACTTTTCTATCCAGCACCATGTCAGGCCACGGCACTACAGGTGGCAGTGCATGCCGCAGGATGCGGACATCGCTTTGCCCAGCCTGCCCGGCATATCGTCGCACTTAAAACCATTGCATTTTTCTTATTTTTGCACATTCTTCGCGGATATACCCAATACATTTTGCAACACCGCAAAATTGTTATTCTTGTGCTCATAAAGAGTAACTATTGTACAACGAAAATACTTCTTTAAAATTAACTTTTTCAATTGGACCACACCTCGCTTCACAGTTGACCGGAAGGGGCAGAATGAATACGGCGATCCGAAAAATATTGTATTATGAATAATCACCCCTTTGCATCCGGCGTGCCTGCAAGCAAACTTGCGCGGCGGCACGCCGGCGAGCTGTCCACGATGGCATTCCATTCTGTCCAGCGCGAGAATAGAGAGTACACAGAATGACCTTAGCGTTGCGCTACAAATTAATTGACATGGCCCGCGGCACCGATTCGGTCGGCCTGCTCAAATCACTACGCCGCTGGCAATACGAGGACCCGGCGAGCATGCAGGCAAGACAGCGCCGCCAGCTCGATGACTATTTTGATGCGATGCGCCATGCATTGCCCCTGTTTCGCGACGTCAGCCATTTCGATGCGCTGCCGGTGCTGGACAAGCGTTTCATCAACACCCACCGTGAGCAGCTGATCAATCCCCTCTACAAGGGGAAGGTCATGCGCAAGAAGACGGGCGGCTCCACGGGAGAGCCGCTGGTTTACTACACTGGCAATGAAGCGCAATCGTATCTGTGGGCCGGCATTTTCCTCGCCTGGGAAGCGGCCGGCTACCGGCTGGGCGACAAAGTGGCGTTTCTGGCAGGGTCTTCCCTGTTTGGCACCGGCTACCAGCAGCGCATCTATTACCGGCTGCTCAATGTCAGCGTCCTGTCCGCCTTCGACATGTCGCCGCAGCGCATGGATGAGTATGACGCAGTCCTGGGACAGGGCGGCTTCCGCCTGCTGTACGGCTATGCCTCCGCCGTCCACCGACTGGCCCGCCACCGGCTGGCGTCCGGCACGCGCCGGCCCCACGCGCTGCGCGGGATCGTGTGCACGGCGGAAGTGCTGACGCCGGCGATGCGGGCCGACATCGAGGCGGCCTTCGGCATACCCTGCTTCAGCCAGTATGGCTGCAACGAGGCCGGCGTTTCCGCCTTCGAGTGCGAACACCGCAATGGCTTTCACCTGATTTCATCGCGCAGCCATGCGGAAGTGTTGCCTGACGGAAGGCTGGTCTCAACCGACATGGCGAACCGCGCAATGTTCTTGCCCCGCTGCGACACGGGCGACCTGGTGCGCATGTCGGGCAGGCTATGCGCCTGCGGCCGCAGCCTGCCGCTGATCGACGAGGTGGGCGGGCGGCAAAATGACATGGTGGTCGACCCGCACGGCGCGGCCGTCCATTCCGAGTTTTTCACCCACCTGTTCCGCGAAGACCGGCGCATCCACGCCTTCCAGGTGGTGTTCGACGAGCAGCGCCTGGAAATCAACCTGCACGGCACGCACGATGCAAGCCAGATGCCGGACGAGGAATACCGCCGCCGCATCTGCGCCTCGCTGGCATTCGAGCGGCTGGACTTTGTCTACAACGTCCCGTTCGTGGCGCAAGCGAACGGCAAGCACCGCTTCGTGATACGCCGGCCCGCGGCCTGAGGCGCTAGCGCTGCAGCAGGCGGCGGTACTGTGCCGCGACAGCGGCCGCGATGACCCGGTAGCTGCGCCCGGCCTCGATATAGGCAGGTCCGCCTGCCGCCCGGGCGCGCGCCGCCGGCGGGTCGGCCAGCACGCCCAGCAATCCCTCGGCCATGGCCTGCGTCGAGCTGCCGACCAGCCAGCCCGCACCGCTCTCTTCCAGCACGCGCACCTGGTCCGGATTGTCATTGGCTACCACGGGCATGCCCAGCGCCAGATATTCCAATAATTTGGTGGGCGAACAAGTGTCATGGATCATGCCACGGGGAAAATAGGACACCGCCACGTCGGCGCTTGCCAGCAAGGCCCAGGCTTGCCGCGAAGGCAGCCAGCCCGTGATGCGCACGGCGGCATCCAGGCCGGATGCGCCCACGTGCGCCTGCAGCGCCTGCGTCTCGGCCGGCGAACCGGCGCTGCCGATCAGCAGCAGGCGCGCATCCGGATGGCTGCCGCGCACGATGGCCAGCGCCTCGACCATGCGTTCGATCTGGCGGCTGGGATCGAGCGTGCCCAGGTAGGCGATCAACGGCCCGTCCTGCCAGCCCTGCGGGCGTTCCGCCTGCACCGGCGCGGCCGCCAGCGCCTGCGTATCGACGCCCATGGGCACGGCGCTCAGGCGCGCCCTGGGAATGCCTTTCTCCAGCATCATCTGCAGCATCGCCTCGCTCTGCACGAAGACATGCTGCGCGCCCGGCAGCACGACATGGTACAGCAGGCGCTCTTCCAGCAATCCCTTGAGCAGGATCAAGCGGTTGCGCAAGCCGCCGCGCGCAGCCAGCTGCGCCCGCGCACGCGCGATGCGCGCCTCGCACATCAGGAACGATACCCAGAAGACAAAGGGAATGCCTTTCAAACGGGCAATGACGAGCGCAAGCAGGCCGATCGACACCATATCGCGCACCTGGACGACGTCGCAGTCGGCGCGCTGCGCCGCGCACAAGGCCTGGAGACAGGTACGCAAAAAAGCCGCCTCGCGCCGCAGCCGTCCGCCCTGCCCGCTGCTGGTGCGCACGCGCGCGAAGCCGGCGCCATCGCCGCGGTCCGGCAAGGCGCCTGCCACCGGCTTGCCGACCAGGTCGCATACGATGCCGTGGCGTGGCAGATAATCGCCGAACAGCGTCGTGACGTCGACGCGGAACGTGGGCAAGGCCTCGGGCACCAATTGCAAAAGACGCAACGTCGGACCGTGGTCCTGTGCTGCAGCGTCCGGTGTACTCATCAAATTAACCTCGCCGTAATATCATGTATTTATTGCAATAATACCATGCAAATCTCACTTTCCCGTCTGCACGCTCAAGCGCAAGGGCATAAAAAAAAGCCGCTTGCCTGGCTGGCAAACGGCCTGTCCGAAATACGGCTCCGCTTAATTGGCGATCGTGATTTTTTGCGTGCCGACCGTCAATTGCCTGCCCGTCGCCGTCGGCGTGATGCTCACCGGCAGGTTTTTGCACCCCACGTCGAGCAGCACCAGGAATTCGGCGCTGGCCGCCTTGGCCGTGCGCACCAGGGCGCCGTGGTCTTCGTAGCTGCCCGCCTTCGGTGGCGGCCCCGTCCGGCGCTCAAAGCGCACGCCCGGATCGGCAACCGGCGTGATGCACACGGAGCGGCCCTGGTTGACGATGGAAATATTCCCGCTGCCATCGACGAGGATGGGCGCCGCCGCATGGAAGTTCCATTCAAAGGTGCGCAGGATAGGCGCGGCGAGCTTGTCGCGCACGACAATGGCATCGCTGTCGCGCAAATACCACAATTGCCGCACTGCCGAGTTCAGGGCGCCGCCATAGGCCGCCGTCGCATTGCCCTCCACATAGTCCACCGACGGTGTCGTGGAAAAGGCGGTAATGGCGCCGTTGCGCACCAGCGTCTCGCGGTAACCGTCCACCATCTGGCCGACGCCGCCATCCACCGTGATCGTGTTGGCCGACTTGGATTGGCGGTACCAGGTCGTGTGCATGGGTGAACCGAACCAGTCATACCAGCCCGTTTCGATCAGCAACGGCACGTTGGCGCTCGTCACCACGAAGGAATTCTGGTTGCCATGGCTATGCGAAAACGAGCCATACGGCGTCGACTTGAAATACACGGACGTGCGCTTCAGATCGGCAAGGTTGCTGTGCATCGCGCTCCAGCCGATACTCGGGAACAGCACGCCATTGGCGGGCGGGCGCGGCGTTTCCGTCACGGTCGAGACGGGCATGGGGTACGGCGCCTGGAGCAGGGTCAGCATGTCCTCGTTCGAGCTGATATTCTTGACGTACCAGGCCGCTTCCGGCGTGGCAAACCGCGAGACATAAGCCTTCAGCAAGCGATATACGGGTTCGATCTCCTGGGCATCGCCGAACATATGCGTTTTCGCGCCGGGGGGAACAAATTCCATGAAGAAACGCGCCAGCCCTGCCGACCACGGCTTGGCAAACAGGTCGATGCCGCTGGCCTGCAGCAGGGGCTGCCATATCTGCAAGGCATTGTCCGCGGCAAACTCCGCGTACGCCGTGCCTTCTGAGAAGCCACCTTCAGGACCGCTCCAGACCATCAGCGAACCGGAGAAGAAGCGCACGGAAAAGTCGAACCACGTGGTCGCTTCCGGAATCTCCCCCAGGCTCAAGGCCGAAATGGCGGCGAGAAAGCCGATATTCGTGGCCGTAAAGGCATCGTAGGGCTTTTGCTCGATACCGCCATTACTGGTGAGCAATTCCTGATAAATCACGGCCGTGCGCGTCTTGACCATCGCCATCCAGGCAGCGCGCCGGGTCGCGTCGAGGTTGGCCCCGAGGCTGTCCAGTGCCTTGCTCAGTGCCAGGGAAATGGAGCGGCTGCCTTGCGCCTGGTTCACATAGCTCGTCGGGCCGTTCGGATCGAGCGCCGTCAGCGCATCTCCGCGCCGCAATGCCTCGGTCAGGAAGCGCTGCTCGCCCGTCAGGCGGAACATCAGGGCCGCGGCCTCCAGTTGCCGGCTGTTCAGCACGATCGACGTGCGGATCGACGTCATCTGCGCCGCAAAGGCAGCCGTCATGACGCTGCTGGCAACCAGGGGCCAGTTGGCATCGGACGGCAATGCTACATTGGTCGTCTGCAAGACCACTTCATTGCTCATGCCCTGCAGGGCGGCGCCCCGCTCCGCCTTCATGGCCGCGCTCCAGGCGCTCGCCGCCGGCAGGCTGGCTGGCAGGCCGCGTGGACGGGGGCGCTTCAGGATATTGGCGCGCAGGATTTCATTTTGCGGCAGCACGAATTGCTTGGAGCTGTCCGCGATATCGAAGGCACGGTCATCGGACCAGGCCGCGCTGCTGGTCGGGCGGACGCGCCACGTATAGCTGCCTACAGGCAAGGCCTCGCTGGGCAAATACCAGTTGCGCGTGCTGGTGTAGGTGCGGATCACGGTAGTGCCGCTGCGTATTTCGAGGGTGTAGGAGGCGGTGGTGGCCGAATATGGCGCCCAGGTGAAGGTCGGCGGATTCTGCACCTGCAGCTGGCGGTTCGTCGGCATCGCCCTCACCACCAGCGCATCCGTCGATTGGGCCCAGTCGGCGTGGGCATAGTGACTATAAGGGAACAGCAACCAAGCGGCACTGCACAGCAAAGTACGTTTAGCGGCTTTCATGCTTGTAGCCTCCATGAGAATAGGGTGACATCTTTTCCGGGAGGCAGTTTCATTGTTTGCATAATCGCCTTCCCTTGAGACGGAGCGGCGCGCGTGGAGGGACAAGGTCTCGCAGACGGCAATTCCATGTGACAACACCGGCGCAGGATTCATTATACCGAAAGTACTTTCGGTTACTAGGAATTTAGTTGTCCCTCTTCAATTCACGCCACATTTCCCACCGTTTGAGCAAGGAAGCGTTGCCAACCGTACACATGACCAAGGTCACCAGCCAGCGCATCGACATGCCGCCACGCAATGCCCTGCGCAGCTCCGCCAGCGCGTCGCCGCGGCGCCCATCCTGCAAGGCATAGCGCGCCACCTTGATGCGCGCATCGGCCACAATGCTCAGGGCGGGATGGCGCGACGGATCGGCGGCAGGCAGCCTGGCGGCACGCTGCTCCAGCCGGGAAAACACCTGCGGCAAGGTGCGCAGGTTATACACGGTACACAGGCTGCCAGCCACGTCCGAGCGATACGCCACCAGACGCGCGGGCGTAAACACCAGCTGCAGGCGCTCGGCAAGCCGGAACCACAGATCCTGATCCTCGCCGAACTGGTCTCCCTCGGGAAAACAAAACGGCATGGCCATCAGGTAGCGGCGCGGCACAGCGATCGAGTTGGTGCAGTAAAACACCCCATGTGCCGCCCGGTAGGCATAAAAGTTGGCGATCGGCGCAAAATCCGCATCGGCGGCCGCGTCGAGATGCCCGTCCGACGGGTCGTTCATGCACAGGAAAGAACTAGAAAAAAAGCTATCTTCCGGATACTTTTGGTAGATGGAAACCATTGCTTTAAGAAAATCCTTGCCATACCAGTCATCGGCGTCGAGGAAACAAACCAGCTCCCCGCGCGCCGCGGCGATCCCCGCATTGCGCGCGCGCGATACGCCGCCATTGGCTTGCCGCAGCAGGCGGATGCGCGGATCGGACATGGCTTCCACCAGGGCGGCACCGCCGTCGCGCGAGCCATCGTCGACGACGACGATTTCGAAGTCCTGGTGGCTTTGCGCCATCACCGAGGCGATGGCCGCGGCGATATACTGCTCCTTGTTGTAGAGCGGAATAATGACAGAGCACAACATCAAGACAGGTTTCCTTCCAACATATGGCGGCGCGCCAGCGCCTTCTCCGCGCGTTGCTGCGCCACCGGCACGTAATAGCGGGCCAGCACGGCCAGCTGCAGCATATGGATCGGCAGGTCAGGACTCATGCTGGCCAGCGACAGCGGCACTTCGCTGATCGATTTGCAGATGAGCAAGATAAACAGCGCCAGGGACAGGCCCTGGCTGGCCCTGACGGTCTTGCCGACGAAATAAGCCAGCACCAGGGAGTAGAAAATCAGGCCAAACGCCCCCACGCTGCCGGCGCTCGACAGGCTCTGAAAAAACTGGCTGTGCGCATGCGTGGCGAACGGCATGCCGATACTGTTGCGGAAAGCCTCGTCAAAGATATTCAGGCCATAGCCGAACACGGGATGCTTGCGCCACTCTTCCACGGCGATCTGCCAGATCTGGTCACGCCCCATGAAGGTCATCAGCTCGGCGCCGTCGCGGGTCGTGAAAAAGCGCGCGATCTTGTCGCTGCCGCTGCCAAACATGAAAAGCAGACATAGCATGGCACCGCCAAACATCAGCATCAGCACCAGCAGCACGGGCAGGTGGGGTCGCCGGAAATCCTGAATGCGGGCATTGATTTCATCACGCCGGCTGTACCAGGCCAGCACCAGCACCGACAGGAGGAAGGCGATCCAGCTGGTCTTCGACTGGGTCAGCACCAGGCTGACACCCCCCAGTACCCAGCCGAGCCGCACCAGCCAGCGATTCTGGAAAGGCCGATACCACAGGCACAGCATGAATAGCACGCACAACGGCCCCAGGCTGTTGGCGTGGCTGGTCAGCCCCGCATAGCGCAGTTTCAGGCCGGGCACCAGCCCATGGTAGTTGGTGCTCAGCACCAGGCCATGCTTCCAGGCGATGCAGGCGGCACTGGCAACGAGCAGCGCCAGCAGCGAGTTGCGCAGCACGACCGTCATGGCATCCACGTCCGCCTTGCTGTTGGCCATCAGGGCGGCCTGGCACGCCAGCAGCGCATACAGGAATTCATGGGAGAAATACGCATACTGGCCGAACAGGGCCGGAATCAGGGTATTGCTCACGTAAAACACCCAGAAGGCAAACAGCAGCATGCCGGGCATGCGCTTGTGCTCGCTGCCAGCATTGAGCACGTAGCGCAAGATGCGCTCGCCGCACGAAAAAATGAGAAACACCGAGCTCAGGCGGCCCAGCCAGGAGACGAGCGTACTCTTGCTGACGACGATGGCCAGCACGTCGTCGGGAAAAGCCAGGTCGCGGCCCGACAGGAGGATCGTCAGCGCATACGTCAGGAAAATGGGATAGGAAATATACTGCATCAATCCCAGTTCGCGCTTGTGCCCCCAGTGAGCACTCAGCGCCATGCCCGCCACGACCACGATTGCGGCGATCAACACCACCAAGCCGACGATAAATTCAATCATATCAATCTCATCATACTGAACATTTACTACGAAGATAAACACCGACCCGTGCCGGCACCGGCGGACTGAAACGTCCCAGCAGGTCGACGATACGCCGTCCCAGCAGTTGTGGTTGAAGCAGGCCCGCCAGCAGGGGCAGGCCGCCACCGCCAAGCGAGCCGAGCAGCAAGGCCGGAAGCGGCCCCTGTCCGGCCGCGTGGCCCAGCAGCGAACCGCCATGGGCGCCCGCCACCGCCAGCAGCAGCATCACGGCGGCACGCCACGCGCTGGGCCACAGGTCCCCCGGCCCCAACTGCAGGCGCCGGCAGGCCGCCACGCCGATCACCAGGGCGCGCGCCAGCAGGGTGCCGGAGGCGATGGCAGCCACCGCCACCACGCCCAGGCTGGAAAATTGCCAAAGTGCAATGCACGCCAGCACGATCAGCGGCATCTGCAGCAGCGCTTCCAGGTGCTTGCCGCCCGTATTCCACAGGATGGGCGTCGACATGCCCCACGTCACGTAGGCGGGCATGCCCAGCGCCAGCACGGCCAGCACGCGGCTCGATTCGTGCCAGACATCGCCATACAAGGTGGCGATCAGGTCGCCGGCCAGCACGGCCAGCACCACGAAGACGGGACCGATGACGATCCAGGTGGCGGCGATGACGGACAGGTAGGCCTGCCGCAGGCCCGCCATGTCGTCCTGCAGGCGCGCGCCGGCGGCCAGGAAGGCGGGCTGCAGGGCGCTGAGGAACAGCGAGTTGGGCGTGTTGGCCAGGTTATAGCCGACCGCATACACGCCGACGGCGTGGGCGTTGAGGATGCGTCCCAGGAACACCCGGTCCAGGTTATTCAGGAACCAGTTGCTCAGATTGGTGATGAAGACGGTGCCGCCCGTGTTCGTCGAGCGCCGCGCGCCCGGGTACCAGAGCAGCGGACGCAGGGAATGGGGATGGCGGCAATACGTCAGTACCAGCAGGCTCAGGGCCTGTACCAGCCAGGCGCTAACGAGGGTCCAGACGCCCGCGCCGAGCAGGGCCAGCGGCACGCCCACGCACAGGTAGCCGAGCACGTAGCTGAGGATCTGCGCGATATTGAGCCAGCGGAAATTGAGCTGGCGGCGCAGCAGGTTGCTGCTGGGCGCCGTCATCGCGCTCAACAGGCACGTCAGGCTCAGCCAGCTGACGATCGATACCAGGCGCGGCTCCTTGAAGTAGGCGGCGATCCACGGCGCCAGCAGGTACAGGCCCAGCATGGCGGCCGCGCCGGACAGGCACTGCCACGTGAAGGCAAAGCGGATGTCGTCGTCGTGCAGCTGCTGGTTTTGCACAAGGCCCCAGGCGAAACCGAAATCGGCAAGAAAGGTGCTCAGTGTCATGACCAGCAAGCCCATGGCGAACAGGCCGTAGATTTCCGGCCCCAGCAGGCGCGCCAGCACGATCTGCACGCCCATCTGCAACACGAAACGCGTCACCGTGCCCAGCGCAGCCCATTTGACGGCGCTGACGGCGCGCGTCTTGACGTCAGCGCTGGCGGACATGGCGCGACACGGGGCGGGTGAAGGCGCACTGGCGCCGCAACAGAGAGTTAATGGTCATTCCTATCGACAAAATATCATGCCCCCACACCATCCGGCAGCGCCCGGGAGCGCGGCGCTCAGCCAGGGAAGTTGCCGATGATGCGCGCGCGGTCCTTCGGCTTCATGCCCGCCAGCATGGCGCGCACAAAATCTTCCTGCACTGCGTAGGCGGCACCGGTATCGCTGTCGATGGTCGACACGCGCACCAGCATGGCGTCGGGAATCGCCCCGCTCAAGCCATAGCGCAGCTCCTGCATGCGCTGGTCCAGGCCCGGCGTGAGCGCCTTGTCGCCGACGGTAATCCAGTAGGTGATCGGCTCCTGGCGCGGACCGTTGATGGCATACAGGTGTTTCACCGGCAAGGAACCGTAATCGGTGCGGATCTCGCCGCGGCCCGATTTCTGCACCTCGAAGCCTTGCGCGCCGTAGCACACTTCCGGCAGGTGGACGGCCATGTTGCTGCTCTGGTCGCCACCGTAGGCGATCGACAGCATGACGCGGTTTCCCTGCGGGTCGATATACGTGCGCGACAGCGTCTGGTTGTAGATCTTGTCCAGGCGCGCCTGCGTTTCCGGATCGACCTGCAGGGGAATGATGCTCGTGTCGATGGTCCAGCCGCCAAACGCCACGGGAATGATTTCCGCAAGCTGAAACTGGCTCTTGCTGTCGGCGATCTTCACGCTGGGCGTCAAGTGCTTGGCCAGACCGGCCGACGCCACCATGAGGATGCCGGCCAGCACGCTGACCTTGACGGAATGGGTCATCGATTTCATGCCAGGCTCCCGGATGCTTTGCGCGCGCGCAGTTTAACGATCCATTGCAACAGGCTGTCGGCGGACAGGATCAGGATCAATGCCGTAATGAACAGCACCATGCCGGCAAAGCCGTGCAGGAAGCCCTGCCCCGCCGCATCGCCGAAATAATAGGTAATCAGGGTCAGCACGATGACGCGCACGACGTTGGCCGAGAACGAGATGGGAATGATGAGGATGGCCAGGGCGATATTGCGCAAGGCCGAGGTATGGCGCACGACATTCAGGTAGAACAGGCCCAGCGCCTCGAGCGACAGCAGGGTCTGCAGGCCGGCGCACGCATCGGCCACCATCAGCTGGTACTGGCCGATCTGCAGGATCACGCCCGTGCGGGCGATGGGGTAGCCGGCAAAGAACAGCAGGTGCTCGACCACCCACGACACGGCCATCTTCATCGGCATCGTCAGCATGATCACGAGCTGGGCCGGCAACGGCACCATGAACAGCATGAAGAAAAAGGGGAACCACAGCACCTTCAGGGCGCGCAAGCCCCGTTTCAGCAGCAGCACCGCGGCCAGCATCCAGATGAAGGAACCGATTTCAAAGGCCAGGAGATGCTGCGAACGGCCCAGCACGTACAGCACCAGGGCGATGGCCAGCACCACCCAGCCGAGCGCACTGGGTTCGCTGCCGCGGGTTTTTTCCAGCATGTCCGGCCAGTTGCGCCAGATCAGCCACAGCGACAGGAACAGGATGATGGGGCCATGCGCCTGCTCTTCCGTCGCCCAGATGCCGCCAAACAGGCCGGCGAACGACGGAATGTACAGGGCCAGCAGGCCCAGGGCCAGCGGCAGCCATTCCGGCAAATATTCCTTGCATTGCTGCAAGTTCAGGCCCGACCAGCGTTTGGCTTGCGTCGTCATTTTAGAAATCTACCATCACGGAACCGACCACCTTGGCGCCGCTCTGCACGATCTGCTCGGCCATGGCGTTGATGTCGCTCAACAGGGACTGGTTCTTGCGGGCCACGATCAGCACGCCGCCGGCGCGCGCCGCGATGGCCATGGCATCGGAACCGAGCGCATACGCGGCCACGTCATAGATGACGATATCGAACAGCGTCTCGAGTTCCGTGTTCAGGTTGGCAAAGGAGCTACGGCTGAGCAGTTCCTGCGGATTCGGCGGCAAGGTGCCGGCCCCCAGCACGGACAGGTCGACGAAGGACTCGACCTTGGTGATGGCGTCGAGCTGGGCCCGTCCGGCCAGTACATCGGACAGGCCCTGGCGCGTCTGCACGTCGAAGATTTCATGCTGGCGCGGATTGCGCAGGTTGGCGTCGACCAGCAGGGTCCGCTCGCCCAGCTGCGAAAACACGACGGCCAGGTTGGCGGCAAACAGGCTGGCGCCCTCGCCAGACGCGCCGCCCAGCACCACCAGCGCCTTGTGCCCGCGGGCAAACCAGCGCAGCATGAGCTGGCTGCGGATCGCGCGCAGCGTTTCCACTTGCGGGCTGAACGGCTCGTAGGCGGCCACCAGCAGTGCCGAATACTTGCCCTCGCCCTTTTGCAGGTAAGGGTAGTCGAACTGGCGCGCCAGCACTTGCTGGATGTCCGCTTCCGTGATCAGGCCCAGGCGCAGGGCCGCCTCGCCGAAGCGGATGCCGAGTTCTTTTTGCATGCGCAGCACGCGCTCGGCGTTTTCGGGCGTGATCTTGCCCGACTCGAGCAGCAGACCGCCAATGCTGGAGTCGCCGGTACGTGGCACGGAGTTCATCGAAATGGGGAGCGCGGCTTGGTTCATCATCTTATCCATGTTTAACGTAAGCGCAGGCGGCGCGGCAGGATGCCGTTCAACCCACCTTTTTTGCGCGGCGACTTGCTGGCGTTCCAGTCGATGGCGCCGAAGACGGGAATCTGCAGCGTTTCTTGCAGGTCAGATTCCGAACGCACGCGGCGGTACAGCATCTCGATCACGATGGCCAGGCCCACGCCCAGCAAGGTGCCGAGGAAAATCGACAGCAGGGTGTTGAGCAGCACGCGGGGACCGGATGGCTCGATCGGCGGGACGGCCGGATTGAGCACGGAAATGTCCGACTGCTCGGCCTGGCCCTCGATGCGCGTCTGCGACAGGCGCTGCGACGTCACGTCGAAGGCGCGCTGGGCGCTTTCGACATCCTTCATCAGCACGCCCATCTCGTCGCGGGTACGGTTCAGTTCCAGCACCTTGGCCTTTTGCGCCTGCAGGGCGGCGCGCACTGCCGCTTCGCGCTGCTGCATGATCTGCGCATTGTTGCCGACGCTGCTGGACGTATTGGCCAGCTGTTCACGCAGGTCGGCGCGCAGCTTGTCCACTTCCGCCTTGGCGCTCTCGTACTGGGGATGGTTGCGGCCCAGGCGCTGGGCGATTTCCGCCAGCTTGCCTTCGGCATTGCCCAGGCCTATCTTCAGGTTCTGGATCAGCGGATTGGACGACACGTCCGGCGACGCCAGGCCATCGCTGCCCTGCGCCATGCGCTGGCGCGACGACGCTTCCATCGACTGTCCCTGGGCCATGACCAGCTGTGCCGACAAATCGTTCAGGCGGTTCGACTCGACGTCGAGGCGGTTGTCGACGCTGACGATGCCATTGTCCTGCTGATACTTGGACAGCTTGCTTTGCGCCACTTCCAGGTTATCGCGCAGCAACTTGGTCTGTTCGCTGAAATACGTCGACACGCGGCGCATCGGATCGACCTTCAGCTGGATGCTGGTTTTTTGATATTCGTCAGCAAAGGCATTCGCCACGGCCGCCACGAATTGCGGGTCGCTGCCCTTGAAGCTGATGTCGACCACGCTGCTTTCTCGCGACGGGACGATCTCCACCTTTTTCAGCAGCAGCTCGGCCAGCCAGTCGCGCACGGTGCCGCCCTTGCCTTCCGTCGCCTCGTTGAATTGCGCGATGACGGCCGGGCTTTCGGCCAGCTTCAGATGGTCGACGACGCGCAGGGCAACATTCTTGCTGCTGATGATGTCGATCTGCGTCGCCATGAAGCCGGGCAACAGCTGGCCAGGCATGGCCAGGCCCGTCAGGGGATCGACGCCTTTATAGTTCAAGAGCAACGAACTTGTCGCCTTGTATGTTTTAGGCAATAGCAAACTGATCGACAGCGTGCCGAGGACAGTAACCAGCAGTGTGATCAAGATCAATTTCTTGTGCGCACGCAGGATCAGTAGGAGCTGTGACAAATTCATGGGGAAACCTCAACACAGAATGAAAAACATCCGGCTTGCGCCGGAAAGATACGGACACTGGATTAAAACAGGCTTTCCTGCACGTACACCATATCGTCGACTTGCAGCAGATCGTCATGCTTGGCGTTGATGACCTGCAGCTTGCCGGCCTCGTCGCGACGCTTGATGCGGATGCCGCGTTCCGTGCCGCGCGGCGTCAGGCCGCCACCGACGGACAGCGCCTGCAGCACCGTCATGGAACGCTCGAGGCGGAAAGCCCCCGGGCGCTGCACTTCGCCGTAGATATAAAAGCGCGGCGCGCGTTCGACAAAGATCACGTCGTTGCCGGCCACGTCCAGGTCGCGGTTCAGGTCGGCCGAGCGCACCATGTCGATGATGTCGATGATTTCACGCGTCGTCTTGCCGTTGCGCTTGCGGATCAGGCTGACCGTGTCGCCGCCATCCGGGCTGACGCCGCCGGCCATCGCCAGCATGTCCATCAGGCTGCGCTTGCCTTCGATGGGATAGCGTCCCGGACGGTTGACCTGGCCCAGCACGGATACCTGCTGGCTTTGCAGCTGGGTCACGATGATGTTGACCTGTGCCTTGCGCAGGAAACCGCCGCTCTCCAGCAGGCCGCCCAGTTTTTTCTCCGCCGCCGACACGGACAGGCCGCCCAGGGCCACGTTGCCCACCAGGGGGAAGGTGATCTCGCCCGCTTCGCTGACGCGCGTCTCGAGCGCCAGGTCGGGATTGCCATAGACGGAAATTTTCAGCACGTCGCCGGCGCCCAGCTGGACATCGGCAGCACCGGCGATACCGGCGCTCAGCAGCAACAGGGTGGCCATGCACCACATCAGAAGTCGTTTCATGATTCGCTTATTCCATTGAAGAATTACTTACTTAAAATGCTGCGACTTACTTCAAGCCAGCAACGCCACGATCATTTGCTTCCGACGAACTCTTTGCAGCCGCGGGCGGAGCGGCCGGCGCCGCGCCACTGGCCGCTGCCGACGCGACAGCCGGGGCGGCATCCTTGCCCAGGTATTCGATCTTGGCGGCAGCGCGCAGGCGCTTCAGCTCGGCGTCGGCGGCATCCTTGTTTTTCTTGTTGAACAGGAACTGTTCAATCTGCGGCGCGGCCTGCGCCAGGGTCACGGGATTGTCGCGGATGTCGGCCAGGGAAATGAGCAGGGTACGGTCACCCTCGCGGATGATGAACAGCTGCCCCTTCGGCATGGACAGCAGCTTCGCGCTCAGCTCGGGCGCCAGGTCGGCGCTGGTGCGCGACAGCTGGGTGCGGGCATACTTGACCTTGTGCGTGTCGAGCCAGGCCGCCACGTCGTCGAGCGTCTTGGCGCCGTCCATGGCCGCCTTCAGCTGGTCGTTCATGTCGGCGCTGGCGATCACCAGTTCGCGCATGTCAAACTGCTTGCGCTCGCTGAAAAACTGCGGATTCTTGTGGAAATACTCTTCCACTTCCTGCTTGGTGGGACGGGCAATGGTGCCGATACGCTTCTGCATGTAGGCTTGCGCGACGATCAGCGCCTTGGCCCGTTCGATCGCCTGCACCACCTTGGGATCGCGGTCCGTCTTGTCCTTGGCGGCCTCGTTCTGCAGCAGTTGGCGGTCGATCAGCGATTCCAGCAACTGCTTGCTGGCAGCTTCCTGCTGCGGCGCCTGCACGTTGGCGCGCTGCATTTCCTCATTCAGTTGCAGAACGGTAATTTCTTCCCCATTCACGCTCGCCAGCGCCTGGCCGGGCTTCTTTTCTTTATTGCCGCAGGCAGACAATCCTGCAGCGGCCAGCAAGACCAGGCCAGCGCACAGCAGGCGCGCATTCAGGGCTGGCTTGCTCGAGGACAAACGGGCGATTTGCGGTTGGTTCAAAATAACTCCTTCGATTCATGTAAGGAAATCTGCCGATATTTTTGTGATCTTGATGATAACGCAATTAACAACAAGATATTGTCAAAAAACACAGATTTCGATTGAAATTATGGGCTGCGGGCCACATCATTGTCAATATTATAAATATGATACACATTGTACTAGCTTGCTAGGAAACTATTTGCTTAAAAAACTATTAAGAGGTCTTAAAAACAACTGTTTCAACAGAAACACTGATGCTGCAAGGGCACTTCAAAAAATAGTTTTTAAGTTGCAACATTTTAAGTGAAGGCGCGTCCTGCCTTCACACTGCACAACATTCAGGGCGCACAGCATTCCGGCAGAGCGGCGGGGATGGGGCCGGACCTCTGGTGTCATCATGTCCAGCAAGGCGCTCGCCTGCCCTGCCAGCCGGGCCATGTCCCGGCACGGGCAAGCATCGCGCCAGCCGCCGGGCGGGCAGGAAAGTCGCGCATGCCATGCCGCAGGGGGTAGCTCATCTGGTTTCAGGGCTCGTCGCATCATTGTTCAGCCGGCACCGGAAGCCGGACCGTTGATACCTTGCATGATGCGTCATTTTAACGCTTATTAATTCACTGCAAAAAATATTCAAGCCCGGTGTTGCCGGCGCAGCCGCGACGCCCGCGGTCAATGCGCATTGTCGCGCTTGAGCACCACCTTGACGGTGCGCAAGATGATCCACAAGTCCAGCCACAGCGACCAGTTGCGCAGGTAATCGAGGTCGAAATGGATGCGCGCCTCCATCTTGTCGAGCGTTTCCGTCTCGCCGCGCAAGCCGTTCACCTGGGCCCAGCCCGTAATGCCCGGCTTGACCTTGTGGCGCAGCATGTAGCCCTTGATCAGCTTGCGGTACTGCTCGTTGTGCGCCACGGCGTGGGGGCGCGGTCCCACGATGCTCATGCGCCCCTGCAGCACATTGATGAACTGCGGCAACTCGTCGAGCGAACTGCGGCGCAGGAAGCCGCCGATGCGCGTCACGCGCTGGTCATCCTTGGTGGCCTGCACCACCTTGTCGCCATCTTCGCTGACCGTCATGGAACGGAATTTGTACACGATGATTTCCTCGCCATACAGGCCGTAGCGGCGCTGGCGGAAAATCACGGGTCCCTTCGAGGTCATCTTGACGGCGATGGCGATCACCAGCATGACGGGCAACAGCATGATCTGGATCAGCAGGCCCAGCACGATATCGCTGCCGCGCTTGACCATGCTGTTAAAGCCCGTGAACGGCGATTCGCGGATGGCGATGACGGGCATGCCGCCCACATTGTCGAAACGCGCCTGCATCAGGTCGAAGATGTAAATATCCGGCAGGAAGTACACGGACGCCGTCGTATCCTGCAATTCATCGAGCATCTTGCGGATGCGCGGCTGGGCAGAAATGGGCTGGCTGATGAATATCATCTTGATATTGTGTTCGCGCACATAGGCCGCGATGTCGGCCATCTTGCCCAGCATGGGCTCGCGCATCTTTTCCGGCCAGCGGTCGTCGGTGCGGTCGTCGAAGAAGCCGCGCACACTCATGAACAGATTCGGGTTGCGTTCCACGGTGGCGGCAAATTTCAGGCTGGCATCATTGGCACCGATGATGACGACGGAGCGCACTTCGCTGTCCCGGCCAGGGTCGGCCACCATGCGTCGCGCGGCAAGATGGCTGAGCAGCAGGATGAAGGGCGTCAGCAGGAACCAGGCCAGCACCAGCTCGCGGTCAAAATGAAACGCCAGCCCAGTCGCCGAGCCCAGGAAGACGAGGATCAGCGCCGTGATGCCCCAGCTGACGAAGACATCGCGGGCGTAGGCCAGCATCCGGCCGCTGCGCCAGGTGCGGTAGGGGTCCACATACTGGAACACGGACGAGGATATGAAAAACGCCAGGATCATCAGCACCAGCGAATATCCCGTAAACGGCGCGCCCGACAGCACGGAGAGCAGATACAGCGTCCCCATGATGATCAAGGGATCGAGGATGCGCTGGAAAAACGAAATCAGGGGTATATCATTGACCGTCATAATGCTCTTCAGAACTGAACGCTGGCGCTAAAGGACACGCCCTTGGCGCGGTAGCTGCCTGTATTGATAATGGGGGCACCCCTGCGCGTGTCGCGGAAGGCATTCAAGCCCAGCTGGATATTGGGCTGCGGCGCATAGGTCAGGCCCAGGGAATCGGTGCGCGTCGTATCGCTGACATCGACTGGAAAGACGAGGCCGCTGGCCGCCGAGAAGTCGCGCTTCTCGCGCCGTACCTGGGCATCCATGCGCACCTTGGAGGTGATATCCCAGGCGGCGGCGACACTGGCGCCATTGTTCAGGCTGCTCGATACGAGCGCATTTTCCACGACGCCATATTCATGCCATAAGGAACCGGTAAACCGCACCTTGCCCAGCGGCGCCCAGTTCACCACGATGCGGCCGTTGGCGCCGCTCGAATCGCGTCCCGTATAAAAGGCATGGCTGCGCCGCACCCATCCGCCCAGCAGTTGCACCTGGGTAATCGCGCTGTAGACCCAGTAGATATTCGCCTTCACCTCATCCTGGGTATACCCGTCATCGACGCCGAACTGGCCGCTGTTGACGCGGTTCGGATAACTGCCCTGGACATGCCGCAACTGGATACCGATGCGGCTATTACTTGCAGGCAAGTAGTCGAGCCCCAGTTCCGTCGCGTTTTCCTGCCGGTCGGCATAGCGCTGCGACAGCAGGTCATACGAATAGCGTTCCCGGCTGTAAGCGCCGCGCACGCGCCAGCTGGGGTGGAAGCGCCAGCCGCCATCCACGTATTCGCGCTGGCGCGTGCGCAAGTTGCGTTCCGTGCTCTGGAAATCGCTGAACGGCGTCAGGGTTTGCGAATACAGGGCACCCGCATGGCCATCAAGATGGTTGCCGAGATGCCACTCCAAGTCGGCCAGGAAATCCTTGCCGCTGTAGTTGAACTGGTCAAAGTGCTGGAACGACACGCGCGACCACTTCGCTTGCCCGGTCAGGATCTGCCGCCCGAACGGCCGGTTGACGAGGAAACCCGCCTGTATCTGGCGCGACGTGTCGGAACGGGGCCCGTTATAGCCGGGCACGTTGTCGTCAAGGCGCAACAGATTGTCGTCATACGAATACGACGTCGCCAGAAACGGGAAAATGGTGTCGCTCAGCGCTGCCATGGCCGGCGCGCAGGCCAGGCTGCCGGCCATGAGCACGCAGGCGGCGCGCAGCGCGGACAGGGGCGCCATCCTGCAGGGCGGATGCGGGTGGCCAGGCTGACTTTTTGGCGGGGATTTCAACATGGGATATCGTCTTTTGAGAGAGCAACAGTTGATTGGCAATATTACCAGTAAGTCCAGTGTCCGCCGGAAACAATCCAGAGGCCCAGCACGCCATTTGTGACGCCATGCGCCAGGATGGGCGACCACAGCGACTGGCTGCGCATGTACAGCAGGCTGTAGGCGGCACCGGCAACGATGCCGGCCAGCCACAAGTTGTGCTCAAAACCAAACAGCACGACGCTGGTGAGCAGCGCCTTGGCGCTGGCCAGGCGTGGCTGGAAAGCGAGGAAATCCGGCGCATCGATCCAGCGCAGCAGGAAGGAACGCCAGAACAGTTCCTCCATCACGGGCACCACGAGGGCCGCGCCGGCGATGCGCAGCAGCACCAGGCTCCACTCGATGCGGCCATCGTTGCGCGGGTCGAAGCCGTCGGCGCTGCCGATCGTCATCCAGTCGGCGCCGAGATTAATCCACAGCAGAAAAACAACAATCCCCGTCGCCAGCGCCACGGCGATGGCGATGGCGCGCGCGCCCAGCGGCGTCCAGGCCAGTTCCGTGTAGCTGCGGCGCCAGTACAGCAGCATGCCCAGCACGACGCCGATCTTCACGGCGTACAGCCAGCGCAGGTCCTGCGTGGCAAAGCCGAGCCGGCCGAGCATGTCGGCGATAAGGATGAAGGAGAGGTAGGCCAGGAATGGCGCTACCCGGGGCAAGGCGGCGCGGTCAAACATCGTGCCGCGCGCCCGGGCCAGGCCGGCGCGCCGGACGCCTTGGCCCGGAGCGCGTGTTTTTGATAACAAACATGCATCCCCCGATGTAAAAAATATAATTATATAATTATATCAAGCTGAACCGTTGCCGTGGCAAGTAATCCTAACTTAAATTACAACAGGGAATGCGAGAAACTAATCAGGCGTTGTTGCGCGCCTCGATCTGTTCCCATTTTTCCAGCGCTTCGAGCAGTTCGTTTTCAATTTCCGCCACGCGGGCGTTCAGGCGCTTGCCTTCGGCCGGCGTCTTCTTGTAGAAGTCCGGGTGCGACAGTTCGGCGGCCAGCACGGACTGCTCATCTTCCAGCTTGGCGATCAGCTTCGGCAGCTCTTCCAGCTCGCGCTGTTCCTTGTAGCTGAGCTTTTTCTGCTTGGCAACAGGTGCGGCAGCCTCGACCTTCACGGCCGGCTTGCTGGCCGGCGCCGTGGCGATCGGCAAGGTGCGCACGCGCTCCCAGTCCGTGTAGCCGCCGACGAATTCGCGCCACTTGCCCGCGCCTTCGGCGACGATCACCTGCGTGACGACGTTGTCGAGGAAGGTGCGGTCATGGCTGACGAGGAAGACGGTGCCCGTGTATTCTTCCAGCAACTCTTCCAGCAGTTCCAGGGTATCGATATCGAGGTCATTGGTCGGCTCATCGAGCACCAGCACGTTGGCCGGCTTGGCGAAGAGGCGCGCCAGCAGCAGACGGTTGCGTTCGCCACCGGACAGCGACTTGACGGGCGAACGGGCGCGTTCCGGCGCGAACAGGAAATCGTTCAGGTAGGTCATCACGTGGCGGCGCTGGCCATTGATCTCGACCCAGTCGCTGCCCGGCGCGATGGTTTCCATCAGGTTCGCCTCTTCGTTCAGCTGCGTGCGCATCTGGTCGAAATACGCCACTTGCAGCTTGGTCCCCAGGCGGATGGTGCCCGTGTCCGACTGCTCTTCGCCGAGGATCATCTTCAGCAGGGTGGTCTTGCCGGCGCCGTTGGCACCGATCAGGCCAACCTTGTCGCCGCGCAAGATGGTGGCACTGAAATCCTTGACGATGACCTTGTCGCCATAAATCTTCGAGACGTTTTCCAGGTCCGCGACGATCTTGCCCGAGCGTTCGCCGGCCGACACGTCCAGCTTGACCTGTCCCTGCTGTTCGCGGCGCGCATTGCGCGTCAGGCGCAGCGCTTCCAGGCGGCGCACGCGGCCTTCATCGCGCACGCGGCGGGCCTTGACGCCCTTGCGTATCCACACTTCTTCCTGCGCCAGGAACTTGTCGAACTTGGCGTTTTCCACTTCCTCGATTTCCAGCTGCTCGGCCTTGCGCACTTGATACGCCGTGAAGTTGCCCGGATACGACAGCAAGCGGCCGCGGTCCAGTTCGATGATGCGCGTGGCAACGTTGTCGAGGAAGGAGCGGTCATGGGTAATGAACAGCACGCTGCCTTTGAAGTCGCGCAGCAAGCCTTCCAGCCACAGGATGGAGCTGAAGTCCAGGTGGTTGGTCGGTTCGTCGAGCAGCAGCACGTCCGGCGCCGAGACGAGCGCGCGCGCCAGCGCCACGCGCTTCTGCATGCCGCCCGACAGGGTTTTCATGGCCATGTCGCCCGTCAGGTTCAAACGGTCGAGTACGGTTTCCACCTTGTTCGGCAAGCTCCACGCATCGGCCGCGTCCAGCTTGACCTGGATGTCGTGCATGCGTTCCATCAGTTCGTCGTCATTGCCCTGGCCAAACTGGCCCGTCAGCGCGTCATATTCCTTCAGCCACGCCTGCGATTCGCCCATGCCGGAAGCGACGGCGTCGAACACGGACATGTCCGGGTCGAATTGCGGTTCCTGCTCCACGTAGGCGATCTTGATGCCCTGTTGCATGACCAGCAAGCCGTCGTCGAGCTTGAACTTGCCGGAAATGACCTTCAGCAAGGAGGATTTGCCCGTGCCGTTGCGGCCGATCAAACCGACCCGTTCCGACGTTTCGAGTGAAAATTCCGCGTGATCGAGCAGCGCGACGTGACCGAACGCAAGTTGCGCCGATGAAAGAGAAATGACAGCCATAATGAGTAAGAGTGCTCGGGCGCCGTCCCCTGCACACCGCTGGGTATGCAAAACAGCCGCCGATTGGATGAATGAAGCACGCATTGTACCGATAACTCGGACTTCAATCGCCATCGACCGGTAATACCGCCTGGATGATCACAGGCTGCCGACGCGCGTTGCGTGGAATGTGGTGTCGCCAGCAGGAATCGAACCTGCATTTAAGTCTTAGGAGGACCTTGTACTATCCATTGTACGATGGCGACACGCGCAGCGGCATTATACAGGCTGGCGCCCGTCATTGACATAGTGTCAGCCAGCAAGACGAAATCCCGCGCGGCATCGGGGCCGGCGCGCCATGGCGCGCCCCTCCCCCGCTATGGCTGCCGGGCCGGCTGCAGCACGGGCAGCACCTGCTGCGCGGCCAGGCCGTGCGCCACCTTGTTCCAGTGGCCATCCATCGGCAGGAAATCCAGCCGCTCGGCGCGCTGCCGCCAGTGGGCCGCGAACACCGGCTGCATGTCCACCACCACGTGGCCATGTTGCCTCGCCTGCGCGATGAAGGCCTGGCGGTCGTCGCCGTGCCAGGTGGGCTTGCCCTTCCTGGGCTCGTACAGCATGTTGCGGTCGCCGTCGACGACAAAGATCAGTTGCGTGCCTACAACGTCCTGCGCCGCCCGCAGTTGTGCAAAATAATAATCCAGCACCTGGTCGCGCGCGGCCGGTGCCGCGCCACCAACACCTGCCGCCCCGCCGCTACGCCGCAGGGAAGAGAGCCAGTCCGGCAACTTCAGGTTGTAATAGGTATACCGCACGAGGGCTGAGCGCGCCATCCAGCGCTTGAGCCTCGATTCCGCATAGTCCACGTGCACCGTGCGCACGCCATCCGGGCCGGCCACGAACTGGTTGTGGCTGCGCGGCGCCGGCAGCAGCAGATTGTTCAGGTTGCCCGAATCGATAAGCACGACCACGTTGCGCGGATGCAGGCGCGGCCCGTAGTAGCGCAGCATTTCCAGCGTATCGGCCAGGCCATTGCCGGAACTGGCGGCGGCGTACACCCGGCCGCCCACCATGCGGTCCAGCTGGCCTTGCAGCGTGTCCTCATAATCGAGCATCAGGCTTTCGACAAAGCTGTCGCCCAGCACCAGCACGGCCGCATCGGGCTTGAAATCCACGGAATTGGCAAAGCCCTGCGCATTGGTGGCGCCCCGGCGCGCATTCGACAGCGCCCAGCCGTAGGAATACACGTAGGCCTGCCCGGGCAGGTAGCGGCTGAGCGGCATGGCCGCGCTGCTGTGTTCCAGGCGCAGGCCCGACGATACGGGCAGGCACTGCAGCACGATCTCGAGCACCAGCGCCATCAGCAGCACACCGATTCCTGTCGTAATGGATGAACGCATGATGATTTAAAAGTTAAAGTACAGAAATTCGGAGACGCCGCGGGTTTCGCTGATCGACAGCAAGAACAGACACAGCAAGAGCAAGGCACCCAGCAGCATATTGCCGCGCCGGCCGGCCAGGCGGTTTTCCGCCTCCAGGCGCAGGCCACGGCCCAGCAGGTCATAGGCATTCGGCAACAAGAAGACGATCGCGGCACAGGCCGCCAGCCACCACAGGCAGGAACCCAGCTCCATGATGCGGTTCATGCCCAGCACCGTCTCGCGCATGGACGGCGTCAGCGTCCCGCCCCCCATGGCTTGCAGCACGTCCAGCGCCACGCCGACGGAAGCGGCGCGGAAAAAGACCCAGGCCACCACCACGGCCAGGAACGTGGCGCCTGCGCCCGCCATGCGCAGGGGCAGGTTGCTGCGTCCGCCCAGCACGTGCCGCAAGGCATGGTTAATGATCAGGTAAACACCGTGCAGCATGCCCCACAGCAAGAATGTCCAGTTGGCGCCGTGCCACAGGCCGCCCAGCAACATCGTCAGCAACAGGTTGCGGTAGCGCTGGAAGGCGCTCTTGCGGTTGCCGCCCAGGGGGATGTACAGGTAGTCGCGCAGGAAATTGGACAGCGTGATATGCCAGCGGCGCCAGAAATCGATGATGGACGCGGCCTTGTACGGGGAATTGAAATTGATGGGCAATATGATGCCGAACATATACGACAAGCCGTAGGCCATGTCGGAATAGGCGGAGAAGTCGAAATACAGCTGGAACGTGTAGGCCAGCGCGCCGGCCCACGCCTCGAGCATGCTCAGGTGCTGGTGGTGCAGGTCGAAAACCGGCCCCACGAAGCGGGCCACGCCGTCGGCCAGGATGACTTTCTTGAACAGGCCGATGGTGAAGAAGCTCAGGCCCACCAGCAGCCTGCCGCGGTGGAAGACATGCAGGGCCGGCTGCGAGAACTGCGGCATCATGTCCTTGTGATGCAGGATGGGTCCGGCAATCAGGTGGGGAAAGTAGGTGACGAACAGGCCGTAGCTCTCGGGCTGATACTCCTTGACCTTGCCGGCGTGGCAGTCGACAAGATAGGCGATCTGGGTAAAGGTGAAGAAGGAGATGCCGATGGGCAGGGTGATGCCGATGGGTTCGATCGCCATGCCCGTGACGGCGGCAATATTACTCAGCAGAAAGTCAAAATACTTGAAAAAGACCAGCAGGGACAAATTGAAGACGAGTCCGCCGATCAGCCAGCGCTTGGCCGTGCGCAAGCGGCCCTGCCCATGCTGCAGCGAAATATTGCGTCCAATGGCAAAGTTGGTACAGATGGACAAGGCCAGCAGGGGCAGGAAGGCGACATCCCAATAGCAATAAAACGCCACCGAGGCGAGCAACAGAAAAATGATGGACAGGCGCAGGGAATACTTTGACAGGACAAAATAACCAAGCAGCGCCAGCGGCAAAAAAACGAGAAAAAATGCAAAGGTATTAAATAACACGACAGGGTCCCAAGCGTGGGTGGTTGCTCATACGACAGTATCAAGCCCAGGGCCGCTGCCATGCGATTAGTTGATGACCATCAATCATTTCCGGTAAGCCAGGCTTGCCCCCCCCGGGCACGGCGCGCGCCATGCGAGGGACTGGCGCCGCCGCAGCGTGCCGCTTCAGGCGCGGGCGCCGCCCCTGGCCCGCGGCTGGCGCAGGTGCATGCCGGCCAGCAAGATCAGCCCCCCCAGCAGCAAGCCCCAGGTAGCCGGCTCCGGCACCGCGCTGATGGTAAACACCTGTATCGCGCCATACGTGATGTTCGGCCCCGTGAAGGTGGAACCGTCGATCAGGCTCACGCCGCTGGCCGGCTGCCCCCGGTAATTGTAGGAGTACAGCGAGGAATAGCCCCCATGCGTCAAGTCCTGGGGAACGTACAGATCATGGCCGATACCGAAGGTGGGACCATAGCTCAGGTCGTTATACGTCTGTGCGCTGCCGATGCCGTCGCCGCTGAAATACTGCTTCAGCTGCGGCAGCATGACGCCCGCCGTCAGGTTGAAGATGAAGGCGGTGCGCTGGCTGTCTTCCATGGTGACATGCATGCCATCCGTGGAACTCCAGCTTTGCGGATTATAGCCGCCCACCAGCCAGGTCTGTCCGGCGCTGTTGCTCGCTTCCATGACGGAAAAGGTGCGCCCCTTGCCATCCGTCGCCTTGTGAAAATCGAGCGAGGTATCGCCCGCCGCCTTGCTGTAAATGGCCGTCAGCGCCAGGCGGCCCTCGCCCAGCCACGTTTCCAGCTGGGCCTGATAGCCGGGCGAGAGGAGCGAGGTACCGGAATTGGCCTGCGCCCCCAGGCAAAAGGCCATGCCGGCCACCGCCAGCGCCGCGCTGCTTGCTGTTCTGAACTTGTTATGCATCCTCTACCTCGACTGTCAGTATTTAAAACCGGCGTATTTTCCGGTTGCCAAATATAACATGATAGATAATGTTTTTATATTTATTATTTAGATGCCAATATGCAATCTTTCATAGCAGAAATTCAGCCCGGCAGTACGGCCGTCACCTCGATCTCGACTCTCGCCCTGTCCTCGATGAGGCCTGCCACCTGCACAGCCGTCATGGCAGGAAAATGCTTGCCGATAATTTCCCGATAGGCAACACCAATCTGTGGATATGCCGCCACATATTCCTTCTTGTCCAGCACGTACCAGTTCATGCGCACGATATGCTCGGGCAAGGCGCCCGCCTCGGCCAGCACGGCGACGATGTTCTGCAGGGCCTGGCGCACCTGGCCCGCGAAATCGTCCGTGTGGAATTGCCCCTGCGCGTCCCAGCCTATCATGCCGCTGACGTACACCGTGCGCCCGCTGGCGGCGATGCCGTTCGCATAGCCGCGCGGCCTGGCCCAGGCGGGCGGTTGTAAAACTTGCATTTGATTTTCCTCGTTGTTCATGCGCTTCATGCCGTTCATGCGCTGGCCGCCTCGCGCAGCAGTTCGCGCGCGATGATCAATTGCTGCACCTCGCTGGCGCCCTCGTAGATGCGCAGGGCGCGGATTTCGCGGTACAGGCGCTCGACCGGGTGCTCGCTGACGACGCCCATGCCGCCGAACAGCTGCACGGCCGCGTCGATCACCTGCTGCGCCGTTTCCGTCGCCGTCAGCTTGGCCATGGCCGCCTCCTTCGTTACCTTGCGGCCCTGGTCGCGCTGCCAGGCGGCGCGGTAGGTGAGCAGCGCGGCCGCGTCGATGCCGGTGGCCATCTGCGCTAATTTTGCCTGCGTCAGCTGGAAGTCCGCCAGGGTCTGGCCGAACATCTGGCGCGCCATGGCGTGGCGCAGCGCCTCGTCGAAGGCGCGCCGCGCAAAGCCCAGGGCGGCGGCCGCCACCGACGTGCGGAAGATGTCCAGGGTCGCCATCGCCACCTTGAAGCCCTGCCCCGCCGCGCCCAGGCGCTGCGACACTGGCACGCGGCACTGATTGAAACGCAGGCGCGCCAGCGGATGCGGCGCGATGACGGCGATGCGCTCGGCGATTTCCAGCCCGGGGTTGTCCGCCTCGACGATGAAGGCGCTGATGCCGCGCGCGCCGGGCGCCTCGCCCGTGCGCGCAAACACCACGTAAAAATCGGCGATGCCGCCATTCGAGATCCACGTCTTTTCGCCATCGAGCACGTAGTCGTCGCCCTCGAGGCGCGCCGCGCAGGCCATGGCCGCCACGTCCGATCCCGCCTGCGGCTCGGACAGGGCAAAGGCGGCGATGCGCTTGCCGCTGGCGACGTCGGGCAGGTAGCGCGCCTTGTGGTCCGCGCTGCCGAACAGGCCGATGGCGCCCGAGCCCAGCCCCTGCATGGCAAAGGCGAAATCGGCCAGGCCGTCGTGGCGCGCCAGCGTTTCGCGGATCAGGCAAATGGCGCGCGTGTCGACCTGGCCATCGGCGCTCGTGGCGTGCGCCAGCCAGCCGCCCTGCCCCAGTTGCGCCACCAGCGCGCGGCAGGCCGCATCCACGTCGCTGCCGTGCGCCTCGCCCACATGCTGCGTGGCCCAGGCGTCGAGTTCGCGCTCCAGCTGCGCGTGGCGCGCCTCGAAAAACGGCCAGTCCAGATAGCTGGTATCGCGCATGTCAATCGCCCTCGAACTGTGGTTGGCCCTTCGCCACGAAGGCGTGATAGGCACGGTGGAAATCGTTGGTGGCCATGCAGATGGCCTGCGCCTGCGCTTCCGCCTCGATGGCTTCGTCGACGCCCATGTTCCACTCCTGCTGCAGCATTTTCTTCGTCATGCCGTGCGCGAACGTGGGACCGCCGGCCAGGCCGGCGGCGAACGCACCAGCCGCTTCGAGCAGCGCTTCCGGCTCGACGAGGCGGTTGAGCCAGCCCCAGCGCTCGGCCTCGGCTCCTGCCAGGGAGCGTCCCGTGTACAGCAGTTCGGCGGCGCGGCCCTGGCCGATCACGCGCGGCAGCAGGGCGCAGGCGCCCATGTCGCAGCCGGCCAGTCCCACGCGGGTAAACAGGAAGGCCGTCTTGCTGCGCGCCGTGCCGATGCGGATGTCGGAGGCCAGCGCCAGCATGGCGCCGGCGCCCGCGCAAATGCCGTCGATGGCGGCGATGACGGGTTGCGGGCAGGCGCGCATGGCTTTCACCACGTCGCCCGTCATGCGGGTAAACGCCAGCAGGCCGGGCATGTCGAGCTGCGTCAACGGGCCGATGATGTCGTGCACGTCGCCGCCGGAGCAGAAATTGCCGCCGCTGCCGGTGATCACCACCGCCTTGACGTCGTCCGCATGCGCCAGCGCGCGGAACAGCTCGCGCAATTCCGCATACGAGTCAAAGGTGAGCGGGTTCTTGCGCTCGGGCCTGTGCAAGGTCAAGGTGGCGACGCCGTCCTTGACGGAGAATAAAAAATGCCGCGCCGCGTAATGGCCCAAGCTGGCGCGGTTGCCAGGCAGGTCCTGCGGCTGGCCGGGGAGGTAGCGCATGGTCAGTCCTTTAGGGGGTGTTGTTCAACTGCTGCTTCATCTGCGACAGCAGCTCGATCAGTTGCGTCTTGTCGTCCGGCGTCACGCCCTGCAGCAGTTCGGCGATCCAGCCTTCATGCACCTTGGCCATCTCGTCGAAGGCGCGCCGGCCGGCCGGCGTCAGCTTGACGCTGTACGAACGGCGGTCCTTCGGGTCGACCACGCGCGCCACCAGCTTTTCCTGCTCCAACTGGTCGGTGATGCCCGTGATATTGCCGCCCGTGACCATCATGCGCTTGGACAGTTCGCCCATGCGCAGGCCGTCGGGAAAGCGCTCGAGCTGCGCCATCAGGTCGAAGCGGGGCAAGGTGATGCCGAAGGTGGCGCGCAGGCGCGTGCGCACCTTGTTCTCGATCTTCACCGTGCACGACAGCATGCGCAGCCACAGCTTGAGCGACTGGTGGTGGTCCTGCGTCAGGCGGCTGGACAGGTCCAGCACGGGTTCATCCTGCAGATTATCGGTTTCTTTATCCATGCTCTTCATTCGGTTACATGACTTCGCCGCCGGCGACGGCGACCGATTGTCCATTCATGGCCGACGAGGCGGGCAGGCATAGCCACGCCACCGCACCGGCCACCTCTTGCGGCTGCACCAGGCGCCGCTGCGGGTTGGCGGCGGCCAGCTCCGCGCGCGCCTCCTCCTCGCCGCGGCCCGTCTTGCGGGCGATATTCTGCACGGCCTGCGCCACCATGTCCGTCTCCGTGTAGCCGGGGCAGACGGCGTTGACGGTCACGCCGCGCGGTGCTACTTCCAGCGCCAGCGCGCGCGTCAAGCCGATCACGCCATGCTTGGCGGCGACGTAGGCGCTGACGTAGCGGTAGCCTTTCAGGCCCGCCGTCGACGCCACGTTGACGATGCGCCCCCAGCCCGCGTCCAGCATGCCCGGCATGGCCGCCTGGCAGCAGTGGAACACGCCCGTCAGGTTCACCGCCAGCATCTGCTGCCAGAGGGCCGTATCCGTCTTGCCGAACGGCGCAGCATGCGCCTGGCCCGCATTATTGACCAGGATATCGATGCGGCCGAAATGCGCGGCGGCCTGCGCAAACCCCGCCTGCACGGATGCTTCCACGGCCACGTCGAGCACGCACAGGGCCACCCTGCCCGCGCTGCCCTCCTCTTCCAGCTGCAGGCGCGCGCGCGCCAGCCGCGCGCCATCGCGCCCGGCCAGGGTGACCCTGGCGCCCGCGCCCAGCAAGGCGCGCGCGCAGGCGAGGCCAATGCCGCTGCCGGCGCCCGTCACCAGCGCATGTTTTCCGGATAATGCGTCCATCGATGCTTCCTTGTTCATGTCATCCCTCCAGCAGCCGCGCGGCCACTTGCTGCGGGGTCAAGCCCGAGCTAGCGGCGGCCAGCTGGCGTTCGCGCGCCAGATTGCGCTCCAGCTGCAGCTGCGCCGGACGGTACTGCCTTGGCCACGTGGCCCCGGCGCCGCTGTAGCCGATGCGCGCCGTTTCCGTCAACGTCCATGCCGGATTGGCCAGGTGCGGCCGGCCCACGGCGCACAGGTCGGCGCGCCCGGCGGCGATGATGCTGTTGGCGTGGTCGGCCTCGAAAATCGAGCCGACGGCCATGCTGGCGATGCCCGCCTCGTTGCGCACGCGGTCGGCGAACGGCGCCTGGAACATGCGCCCGTACAGGGGCTGTTCCAGCTTGCTGACCTGGCCCGAGGAACAGTCGATCAGGTCCGCGCCCGCCTGCTTGAACAGGCGCGCGATGACAACCGCATCGTCGGGCGTGATGCCGCCGTCGACCCAGTCGTGGGCAGAGATGCGCACGCTCATGGGCTTGTCCTGCGGCCAGGCGGCGCGCATGGCGCGGAACACGCGCAGCGGATAGCGGCAGCGGTTTTCCAGGCTGCCGCCATACTCGTCCGTGCGGCGGTTGGTCAGCGGCGAGATAAAACTCGACAGCAGGTAGCCGTGCGCGCAATGCAGCTCCAGCCAGTCGAAGCCGGCGACGGCCGCGGCCAGGGTGGCGCGCACGAAGTCCTGCTCGATGCGCGCCAGGTCATTCTCCGTCGCCGCGCGCGCCACCTGCGACACGCCCGGCAGGTACTGCTGTTCCGAGGCGGACAGCAGCGGCCAGTTGCCCTCCCTGAGCGGCAGGTCGATGCCGTCCCACATGGGCCGCGTCGAGCCTTTCGCGCCCGCATGGCCCAGCTGCAGGGCGATCTTCGCGTCGCTGTTCGCGTGCACGAAATCGACGATGCGCCGCCACGCCTGCGTATGCGCTTCGCTGTACATGCCGGGACAGGCGGGCGTGATGCGCGCGTCGGCCGACACGCACGTCATCTCGGCAAACACGAGGCCCGCGCCGCCCATGGCGCGCGCGCCCAGGTGCATCAGGTGGTAGTCGCCCGCCACGCCGTCGACGGCGCTGTACTGCGCCATGGGCGAGACGGCGATGCGGTTCTTCAGCAGCACGCCGCGCAGCCGGAATGGCGTGAGCATGGGCGGCAGCGGGCCGTCCGGGGCCTCCACGCCCGCCTGTCCGGCGGCGCGCCGCGCCAGCCACTGCTCGTAACCAGCCACGTAGGCGGGGTCGCGCAGGCGCAGGTTTTCATGCGAGATGCGCTGGCTGCGCGTGAGCATGGAATAGGCGAACTGCGGCGCCTCCATCGCGCTGTAGCGCTCGACGTTTTCAAACCACTCCATGGAATTGCGCGCCGCGCTCTGGATTTTCAGCACCTCGACGGCGCGCAGCTGCTGGTAGGCGGCCAGGGCGGCGGTGCTATCGCCGTGCTGGCCAAAGCAGCGCGCCAGCTCGATGGCGTCTTCCAGCGCCAGCTTGGTGCCCGAGCCGATCGAGTAATGCGCCGTGTGGGCCGCGTCGCCCATCAGCACCACGGGCACGCCGTCCTGCACATGCACCCACTGGCGGCAGACGATGCGGGGGAAGGTGATCCACTGGGCCGAGCCGCGCAGGTGGGGCGAATTGCTCAACAGACCGTGGCCGTCGAGTTCCCCGGCAAACAGCGCCTCGCAAAAGGCGATGCCCTCTTCCTGGCGCATGGCGTCCAGCCCCGCCGCGCGCCAGACGCTTTCCGGCGTCTCGACGATGAAGGTCGAGGTCTCGCCATCGTATTGATAGATATGCGCCTGGAACCAGCCGAATTCCGTCTGGCGGAAGGCAAACGTGAATGCCTCGAATTTCTTGCGCGTGCCCAGCCAGATGAAGCGGCAGTGGCGCTGCTCGATGGCGGGCTGGTAGCTGGCCGCATAGCGCGTGCGGATGCGGCTGTTCAAGCCGTCGCTGGCGATCACCAGGTCGGCGCCGTACTGGCGCGCGATGGCCTGGTCATCCTGCACTTCCGTCTCGAAGACGAGGTCCACGCCGAGTTCCTCGCAGCGCTGCTGCAGGATGTTGAGCAGGCGCTTGCGGCCGATGCCGCAAAAGCCATGGCCGCCCGAGCGCACGGTCTGGCCCTTGAAATGGATCTCGATATCGTCCCAGTGGTTGAACGCCTGCAGGATGGCGCGCGCCGTCGGCTCGTCGGCATTGGCCAGGTTGCCCAGGGTCTGGTCGGAAAACACGACGCCCCAGCCAAACGTGTCGTATGGCCGGTTGCGCTCGATGACCGTAATGCGGTGATCCGGGTTCTGCTTTTTCATGAGCAAGCTGAAATACAGGCCGGCGGGGCCGCCGCCGATGCAGACGATATTCATGGCATGTCCGTGCGAAGTTTGAAGCGCTGCAGCTTGCCCGTTTCCGTGCGCGGCAGCGCGGGCAGGAAGCGGATGGCGCGCGGATATTTGTAGGGGGCGATCTGCTGGCGCACGAACTCCTGCAGCTCGGCCGCCAGCGCGGCGCCGGCCTGGTAGCCGCCTTTCAGCACCACGTGCGCCTCGACGATCTGGCCCCGTTCTTCATCGGCGCGCCCCACCACGCCGCATTCGGCCACGGCCGGGTGGCGCAGCAGCGCCTCTTCCACTTCCGGCCCGGCGATGTTGTAGCCGGCCGAGACGATCATGTCGTCGCTGCGCGCCCGGTAATAGAAATAGCCGTCGCCATCCATCTCGAAGGTGTCGCCCGTCAGGTTCCAGCCGTTCTGCACGTACTCGCCCTGGCGCGCATCGGCCAGGTAGCGGCAGCCGGTGGGGCCCTTCACGGCCAGGCGGCCCGTCACGCCGGGCGGCTGCGGCACGCCCGCCTCGTCGACGATACAGGCCTGGTAGCCGGGGATGGCCTTGCCGATGGCGCCGCGGCGGATGCCCTCGCCCGTGGCGGAAATGAAGATGTGCAGCATCTCGGTGGCGCCGATGCCGTCCGTCATGGCCAGGCCCGTGGCCGCCTGCCAGGCGTCGCGCGTGGCCAGCGGCAGCGCTTCGCCGGCCGACACGGACAGGCGCAGGCTGCGCAAGTCGTGCTGCGCGGCCAGCGGCGCCATCTGGCGGTAAAAGGTGGGCGCCGTGAAGCAGATCGTGGCCGCGTACGTCGCGATGGCCCGCAGCAGGCCCTCCGGCGTGAGCTTTTCCAGCAATACGGCGGCTGCGCCGAAGCGCAGGGGAAACAGCAGCAGGCCGCCCAGGCCGAAGGTGAACGCCAGCGGCGGCGTGCCGATGAAGATGTCGTCGGCGCGCGCCTGCAGCATGGAGCGGGGAAAGCAGTCGCAGATGGCCAGCAGGTCGCGGTGCATGTGCATGGTGCCCTTGGGCACGCCCGTCGTGCCCGACGTAAAGCTGATCAGGCAGACGTCGTCGGCCGCCGTGTCGTGCGCGGCAAACGGGCTGGCGTGCGCCGCCATGCGCTGCTCCAGCGCCGCGCCATCGGCGCCAAAGCACAGCACCGGCGGGCAGTCCGGCACGCCATCGAGTTCGCCGCGCAAGCCTTGCGCGCACAGCACGGCATTGACTTCGGCCTTGGCCACGATGGTGGCCAGTTCGCGCGCGCGCAGCAGCGGCATGGTGGGCACGGCGATGCAGCCGGCCTTCAGCACGGCCAGCAGGCAGGCTGCCATCATCGGCGTGTTGGCGCCGCGCAGCAGCACGCGGTTGCCGGGAATCAGGCGCAGGTCGGTGCGCAGCACGTGCGCGATGCGGTCGACCTGCTGCTGCAGGTGGGCATAGCTCCAGCGCTGGCCTTCGGCGAGAATGGCCGTGCGGCCGCTGCCAGCGGCGACGGCCGCATCGAGCAGCGCGGCGACGCAGTTCAGGCGTGTCGGATATTGCAGCTCGGGCAAGGCCAGGCACAGCTCTGGCCAGAGTGCGCGCGGCGGCAGGTGCGCGCGCGCAAAGTCATCCCGGGGAGGTACGGTGGTAGGCGATGGGTCGCTGCTCATGCTCGTCCTGGCTGGTGGCGGGCGCGCGTGCTTGGCCCGGAAGCAGATACTTTAAACCTAAAGTATTTTCCCGGCAAGGGGAAAACAGCGGATTCAGTCGGCGCCGTCCTGCTGGCCAAGCAGATGCGCCTGCTGCGCCGCGCTGCGCGTCAGGGCGGCCAGCGCAGCCTGCATCTGGCCGCCATCGAGCACGGCCCCCTGCAGCAGGGCCAGCATGGCAGCTTCCGCGCCATGCAGTCCCAGGGTGCGGCAACCCAGGTGCAGGCGTTCCAGCAGCTGGCGCGCCTGCACCGGTTCGCCGCGCGCCAGCAGGGTTTCCACCTGTTCGCCGGCGGCGCCGATCTGGCCCTGGAAGCCCGTCAGGTACGCCAGCAGGCGTTCGTGATCGATGCCCAGGCGCTGCGCCGTCGCCAGCGGCGCCTCGGCAGGCAATGGCGCCACGTCGAAGCAGGCGTCGATATGCAGGCGCACCTGTTCCGGCTAGAAGGGCTTGACGATGTAGCCCGCCGCGCCAGCCTGCACGGCGTCGCGCACCGTGTCCTGGTCATTGGCCGACGAGACGAGCACCAGCGGCATGGCGTCGAGCGCGCTGTCGGAGCGGATCTTCTGCAGCAGCTCCATGCCCGACAGGCGCGGCATGCGCAGGTCGCAGAAGCACAGCGCCGGCCGCAAGCCGCCCTCGAGCTGCTCCCACGCGGCCGCGCCATCCTCGGCCTCCACGATATCGTGCACGCCACAGCTGTCGATCAGGTGCATCAGCACCATGCGCGAAACGACATCATCGTCAACCACCAGTACTTTCATCAGTCTCTCCATTGCCGGCAGCGTCAGGGCGCCTGGCGGTATTCTACCCAGTTTCGCCGCGCTTCCCCCATCCGGCATTGCATATTTTACATTTTCTTGCCCGAAACGGCGATTTGCGCCAGCAGTGCGCGCAGGCGCGGCAAGTGCAGAGCCACCTGTGTCCAGCGCCCGCCATCGGCCGCTTCCTCCATTTCCGTGCACAGCATGTGCAGCTCCGTTTCGTCGAGATACGCGGCGCTGCCCTTCAAGCCGTGCAGCAGGCGTCCGGCGCCATCCTGGTCCTGCGCGGCCAGGGCCGCGTCGAGTTCACGCAGCCGCCCTTCCAGGTCGGCGAGGAAGGCGACGCGGATGCGCCGCCGCAGCTCGCCGCTGCGGCTGGCCGGCGCCGCCGGCGCCGGCACGCTGCCTGCCTTGGGCGCGACGCCGAACAGGGCGTCGAGTTCGGCCTGGCCCCGCGCCGCGTTGCGCGGCGCGCTGGACGGCATGCGCGGCAGCATGAAGCCGCGCTGCAGCTGGCGCTCGATGGCGCGCGCCAGCAAGCCATGCAGGGCCGCCTCGTCCACCGGCTTGCTGAGGAAATCGTCCATGCCCACGCCCAGGTAGCGGCTGCGGTCCTCTTCGCTGGCGTTCGCCGTCAGGGCCACGATCATCAGCTCCTGGTCGCGCACGGGCTGGTCCGGCCAGCCGCCCACGCGGATCAGTCGCGTGGCCGTGGCGCCGTCCATTTCCGGCATGCGCCCGTCCATCAGGATCAGGTCATAGCGCGTGTGCACGCAGGCCGCCACGGCCAGCATGCCATTGGCGACGACGTCGACCCGGTGCCCCAGCTCCTCGAGCATGACGCGGATGATGATCTGGTTGGTCGGGAAGTCTTCCGCGCACAGCACGCGCAGCTGGTGGCTGTGCGGCGCCAGCGCCACCTGCGGCACCAGCGGCGGCGCCACGCCGTCGGCCAGCGGCAGGGTGAAGGTGAACGTGCTGCCCTGCCCCGGCATGCTGGCCACCTCGATCTCGCCATCCATCAGCTCGACCAGTTGGCGGCAGATGGCCAGGCCCAGGCCCGTGCCGCCATAGCGCCGCGTGGTGCTCGCATCGGCCTGCTCGAACTTCTGGAACAGGCGCGCCATCGCATCGGCATCGATGCCGATGCCGCTGTCGCTGACGGTGAAGCGGATCAAACTGACCTGGCGCCCGCCGGCGCCCGGCGCCACGCCCGCGCGCTCGACGCAGACGCTCACGCCGCCGCGCTGGGTGAACTTGAAGGCGTTGCCGACCAGGTTGACCAGCACCTGGCGCAAGCGCGTCGGGTCGCCCACCACGAAGGGCGGCAGGTCGGGCGCGAAGTCGATGGCGAAGCCGATGCTGCGCGCGGCCGCCTGCTCCTCGAACAGGCTGACCACGTTCTCGATCGCCGCGCCAAGGGCGAAGTCGATGTTTTCGATACTCAGCTTGCCCGCCTCGATCTTGGAAAAATCGAGCAGGTCGTTGATGATCACCAGCAGCGACTGGGCGTTGGCCTGGCCGCGCAGGATCTGCTCGCGCGTGGCGTCGTGCAGCTGCTCGTCGCGCAGGGCAAAGCCCAGCATGCCGATCACGCCGGCCAGCGGCGTGCGCATCTCGTGGCTCATGTTGGCCAGGAATTCCGACTTCTGGCGCGTCGCATCCTCGGCCTTGCGCTTGGCCTGGCGCAAGCTTTCCTCGTTTTTCTTCAAGCTGCTGTTGACCTGCGCCAGCTTGTCCGACTGCGCCAGCACCTCGATTTCCTTGCTCTGCAACTCGGCGTTCTTCTGGTACACCTCGGCCGTGCGTTCGTTGACCAGCTTTTCCAGTTCGTTCTGCTGGTGCCGCACGGCGCGCATGCGCTGCCGGTAGACGGCATAGCCGGCGCCCAGCAGCAGCGCCGCCACCAGGGTGCGGAACCACCACGTCTTCCAGAACGGCGGCAGGATGGTGATGGCCAGGGTGGCGCCGCTCTCGTTCCACACGCCATCCTTGTTGGCCGCCTTCACGCGGAACACGTAGTTGCCGGGATCGAGATTCGTATAGGTGGCAAAGCGCCGGCCCGCATCCGTCATGACCCAGTCCTGGTCGAAGCCTTCGAGCCGGTAGGCGAAGACGTTGCGCTGCGGCGCGGCGAAATGCAGGGCCGCGAACTCCAGCGAAAAGACACTTTCGCGGCTCGTCAGGGTCAGGGTGCGCGTATGGTCGATCGCCGTGCGCAGCACCTGCGCGAATTCGCCGCGGCCGATGCCCACCGGCTTGTTGAATATTTGCAGTTCGGTGATGGCCACCAGCGGCGGCACGCGGTTGTCGTGGATATCCTGCGGCAGGAACGCCGTCATGCCGTTGAAGCCGCCGAAATACATGGTGCCGTCCGCCGCGCGCAGGGCCGCGCCGTCGAAGTACGAGCCTTCCACGGTGCCGTCGGCGCTGTCGTAATTGCGGAACAGGCCACTGCGCATGTCCAGGCGCGTGATGCCGCTGTTGGTGCTCAGCCACAGTTGCTCGTTGTCGTCGCCGAGGATGCTGGCGACGGCATCGTCGGCCATGCCGTCCTTGCGCAGGAAGCGGCGGAAGCGGATGTCCCCCTTCGCATCGACGTCCATGCGGTTCAGGCCATTGGCCGTGCCCACCCACAGCACGCCGCGCTTGTCCTCGTGCAGGAAGTGCACCTCGTCGTGGCTGAGGCTATGGGGGTTTTGCGGGTCGTGGCGGTAATGGCGGAAGCGGCCGCTGGCGCGGTCCAGCAAATCGAGGCCATGGAAGGAGCCTATCCACAACTGCCCCTTGCGGTCTTCCAGCACGGGACGCACCATGTTGTCCGACAGGCTGTTCGGGTCGGCCGGATCGTGGCGGTAGGTGGTAAATCGCTTGCTGGCCGGGTCGAAGCGATGCACGCCGCCGCGCGTCGAGACCCACAGCATGCCGCTGCGGTCGCTCACGATATTGCGGATGGTGTCGCTGTTCGGGTCGCCGGCGGCGAAGCGCATGGTAAAGAAGCGTCCCAGGGCCGGATCGAAGCGGTGCAGGCCCGTGGAGCCGCCCACCCACAGGGTGCCGTCGGGCGCCTTGTACAGGGTGGTGACCTGCTCGTCGCGCGACATGCCCGGCGCGCTGCGCAGGTCGAACAGCTGCGAACTGCCGTCGCGCGTGTCGTACAGTTTCAGGCCGCCCTTGGTGGCCAGCCACAGCCGGCCATTGCCCGCATCGGCCACGGCACGCACCTTCTTGTCGGCCAGCGCGCCCACGTCGCCGGGGGCGCGCGCCATGCGCGAAAAGCCGCCGCTGCCCAGGTCCACCCTGCTCACGCCGTTGTACCAGGAACCGACCCAGAAGGTGCCCGCGCGGTCGCGGAACAGCGAGGACAGCTGGTTGTCGGCCACGCTGAACTTGTCGCCCGTCTGGTGGCGGTACTGCAGGAAGGTGTCGCTCTCGGGCTGCCAGCGGAACAGGCCATCGGCATTGCTGCCCAGCCAGACGGTGGCGTCCACGTCCTGGTACAGGCTGGCCACGCGGATGGCGGAAAAACCGTGTTTCTCCCCGAAGCGCACGCGCGCCTGCGGCGCCTGGCCGACGCCCCCCAGGCGCCAGCGCTCGGCGCCGGCCATGGTGCCGATCCACAGGTTCTGCTGGCGGTCGATCAGCAGCGACTGGATCACGTTGTACTTCGAGCCGGGCGTCGTGTCGACGGCGAAATGCTCGAAGCGCTCGCTGCCCGGCGCCAGCATGTCCAGGCCCGTCACGGTGCCGACCCACAGGCGCTTTTGCGCGTCGAGCGCCAGCGCCTTGATCTCGTTGTCGCCCAGGCTGTGCGGATTGTCCTCTTCATGGTGCCAGGTGCGGAAAACGCCCGTGGCGGGATCGAAATGCTGCAAGCCGTCCGAGGTGGCGATCCAGAAGCCGCCCGCGCCATCGTCGAGGATGGCGTGGATATGCCGGTTGCCGTTGCCGCGCTTGCTCTTCTCCTGCGGCACATAGTGCGTGAAGGTCTGGCTGGCCGCGTCGAAACGGTCCAGTCCATTGTCCGTGCCCACCCACAGCCGGCCCTGGCTATCGACATGCAGCTCGCCGACCCAGTTATCGGCCAGGCTGGTCTTGTCGCCCTCGATATTCTTGTAGACGACCATGCGGTAGCCGTCGTAGCGGCTCAGGCCCGACTGGCTGCCGAACCACATGTAGCCCTGCCGGTCCTGGGCGATGGCCAGCACGGATTCCTGCGCCAGCCCCTGCTCGACGCTGAGCTGGTCGAAACGCAGGGTGGGCGCAGGCGCGCCCGCGGCCCAGCCGCCCAGCAGCAGACTTATCAGTAAGGCAGCACCACAAGCACGTCGAAATACCAGCACAATCGTCCTGTCAAAAAAAACGCGAAAACTCCGGCAACGGTGCCGGGGGCCGTCTCAAGAACCAAAAAACGCCAGTACATCGTCCTTGCGGGCCTGCGTATCGCGCTGTCCAAGACGGATCAGCTCGTTAGTATACGTCGATTCGAACAACAAATACGATGCCAGCGCCGCGCCGCGCGCTTCGGCCGCGCCGATGCCCGACAACATGGTGCGGATGGGCCGGGGCAAACTGCCGATATGCCGGCTGGCGATGGCGTCAAGCCGCTCGGACGGGGCGATGACCAGCAGCTCCACGGGCCGCAACGCCGTCTTGCCCAGCAATTCGGGCGGCAGCATCGACAGGGTCAGGTTGATGCGGTTCAGCCGTTCGATGTCGACGGCCAGGCCGTCGAGGAAGATCGACGACAGCGCGTGGCCGGCGATCTGCGCCAGGCTGGGGTAGCGCGCCGCGTCGCCCGGCCCCGGCGCCGGCTCCGTCATGCGCCCGGCGCCCACCACCAGCACCTTATTGGCGCCCAGGTGAATGGCGGGCGAAATCGGCGCCAGCTGGCGCATCGAGCCGTCGCCGCAGTATTCGCGCTGGCCGCCCACGTACAGGGGCACGGCGGGGAAAATGAAAGGGATGGCGGCCGAGGCGAGCAGGTGCTCCACGCCGATCTGGTCCTGCAGGGCCAGGCGCTGCGTGCGCACCCACGGCGCGATTTCGGCCCCCGTCTGGTAAAACGTCATGTGCCGGCTGCCCGAGTACGAGGAGGCCGTGACGGCCAGCGCATGCAGCAGGCCGTCGGCCAGGGCCGCGTCCAGGCGCGGCAGGTCCAGCATGCGGTGCAGCAGGCTGACGAGCGGGGTATTGTCGAGCAGGGAATTGGGCGGCGACGCATGCCACTGGCGCAGCAGCCAGCCGAACGACAGCAGCGACAGCCAGCGCGCGCCCGAGCGGATCACGCCCAGGGAATCGGCCCGGTAGACCTGTTCGACCTGGATGTGCTGCCACACGTCGAGCAGCTTTTGCACGCCTTCGCCGAAGTTGTCCGCGCGGCAGGCCAGAGCCGTGGCATTGATGGCGCCGGCCGAGGTGCCGCAGATGATGTCGAAGGGGTTGCGCGCGGGCGCCCAGCCCGCTTCCCACAGAATCGCCGAAATCGCCTGCAGCACGCCCACCTGGTAGGCGGCACGGGCGCCTCCTCCCGTGAGTATCAAGCCTGTTTTATTTTGCATTCCCATGCCGGCAGATTAGCAGGGTCTTGATGCTTTGTGGAAAAGTTTGGAAGGCAGGCGCCAGTTCCCGCAGGTATATTGTTTGCATCACGGCGCCGGACAAAACCGTAGCGAGCGGAAGGAAGAGGCGGCTAAGAAGCGCAACCGTACTAAGTACGGGGGCGCCGAGCCGGTGAGCATCGCAGGCCGCCTATACCGACGCGCAGTAGGTTTGGTCCGGTGCCCCTAATCGCCCCGGACCATGCCTTCACGGCGCGGATCGGCCCCGCCAAACCAGAAGTCCTTGCCGTGCGCATTCAGGCGCATGATGCCCTGCAAGCCCGAATTCTGTTCGATCACGCGCACCTCATGGCCCATCGCCTGCAGCGCCTCGACCTGGGCGGCCGGCGCGCGGCCCTTTTCCAGCTCCGTCGGGCCGTTGCGGCTGCCGAAGTTCGGCAGGCTGATGGCCTGCTGCACGTTCAAGCCCCAGTCCATGGTCCCGACCAGCACCTTGGCCACGTAGTTGATGATGGACGAGCCGCCGGGCGAACCCGTCGCCAGCACGAGTTTCTGCGTGCCCTTCTCGAACACGAGGGTGGGCGACATGGCGCTGCGCGGGCGCTTGCCCGCCTCGACGCGGTTGGCGATGGGGCCGTCCGCATCGCGCGAATCGAAGGAGAAATCCGTCAGCTGGTTGTTCAGCAAAAAGCCGTCGACCATCTGGCGCGAGCCGAAGGCGTCTTCCACGCTGGTGGTCATCGACAGGCCGCCGCCGAAGGCGTCGACGGCCACCAGGTGCGACGTCGACGGGCGCTGCAGGGCGTTGTCCATGCCCCATGCCACCTGCATGCCGGGCGGCGTGCCGGGCGAGGCTTTACCCATGGATTTGTCGCCGATCAATGCCGCGCGCTGCGCCAGATAGGTTTTGTCGAGCATGGAGGCGATGCCCTTGCCGGGCAGCGGCACGAAATCCGTGTCGGCCACGTAGCGGTTGCGATCCGCATAAGCCAGGCGCCCCGCTTCCGAGAACAGGTGAATCGCCTGCGCATCGGGCACGCCGTCGACGGGCGGGTATGGGCGGATATCCTTCACTTCCAGCATGCCCAGCATCTGCGCGATGGCGATGCCGCCCGACGATGGCGGCGGCATGCCGCACACGGTCCAGGCCTTGTAGTCGCTGCAGACGGGCACGCGCACCTTGGCGCGGTAGCCGGCGATGTCGGCCGCCGTCAGCTTGCCCGGATTGGTCGGGTGCGACGCCACCTTGGCGGCGATGTCGCGCGCGATGCGGCCCTGGTAAAAGGCATCGGCGCCGCCGCGGGCGATCTCGCGCAGGGTGCGCGCCAGTTGCGGGTTTTTCAGCACGTGGCCGACGGGCCAGGCCTTGCCCTCGCCGTCATAGAAATACGCGGCGGCGACAGGGTCGCGCTTGAGGGCCTGGTCCCAGTTCAGCAAACCGTTGAGGCGCTGGCTGACGGGAAAGCCGCCCTGCGCCAGCTTGATGGCGGGGCCGAACAGGGTCGCCCACGGCAGCTTGCCGTGTTCCTTGTGCGCCAGCTCCAGCATGCGCAGCACGCCAGGCGCGCCCACGGAGCGCCCGCCCACCACGCCCGTGGCGCGCGAGACGGGTGTGCCGTCCGGATTCTGGAACAGGTGCTCATCGGCGCTGGCGGGCGCCGTTTCGCGTCCATCGAAGGCCTGCACGCCCTTGGGGCTGGAATACAGCAGGAAGGCGCCGCCGCCGATGCCCGACGACTGCGGCTCGACCAACGTGAGCACCAGTTGCGTGGCGATGGCCGCATCGATGGCGCTGCCGCCCTTTTTCAGCATCTGGTAGCCGGCATCGGCCGCCAGCGGATTGGCGGCCGCGACCATGAACTTTTGCGCCGCCCAGCCACTTTTTTCCGCATACGCGGTGGCGATTTCCGGCGCCTTTTGCGGCACCTCGGCAAATACGGGGCTGGCGGCCAGGGCCCCCAGCAAGGTCAGGCTCAGCGCCAGCGGCTTCAATGTGATCATGGATTCTCCGATAAAAAAAGGGCGCACAGCCAGGCAAGGCTGTACGCCCCATACGGGGGTATCCTACATCAAATCACGCCGGGCTTATTTCGGTTGCATGCGGATCGCGCCATCCAATCTGATTGTTTCGCCATTGAGCATGACGTTTTCCACGATGGCTTTCACCAGCTGCGCGTATTCGCCCGGCTTGCCCAGGCGCGAAGGGAACGGCACCATCTTGCCCAGCGCGTCCTGCACTTCGGCCGGCATGCCCAGCAGCATCGGCGTCTCGAAAATGCCGGGCGCCACCGTCATCACGCGGATGCCGTTGCGCGACAGGTCGCGCGCCATCGGCAGGGTCAGCCCCACCACGGCCGCCTTCGACGACGCGTAGGCCGCCTGGCCGATCTGGCCGTCATATGCCGCCACGGACGCCGTGTTGATGATGATGCCGCGCTCGCCCTCGGCCGTCGCCTCGAGCTTGGCCATGGCATCGGCCGCCAGGCGGCACATATTGAAGGTGCCCACCAGGTTGATGTTGACGACCTTCTGGAACAGGGCCAGCGGGTGCGGGCCATCCTTGCCCACGGTTTTCACGGCCGGCGCCACGCCGGCGCAGTTGATCAGGCCGCGCAGGATGCCCAGCTTGCCCGCTGCCGCCACCACGGCCATGCCGTCTTCCTCGGACGTCACGTCGCACTGCACGAACACGCCGTTCAGTTCAGCGGCCAGCGCCTGGCCCGCCTCGGTCTGCACGTCGGCCAGCACGACCTTGCCGCCCGCCGCCGTCAGCATGCGCGCCGTCGCCGCGCCCAGGCCCGACGCGCCGCCCGTGATGATGAATACATTGTCCTGAATCTGCATGAAGTCTCCTGAATGGTGATGGCCGTGTACCCGGCCCGAATGGGTGCTGTTGGATGCCGCATGATGCCACAGTTACGTTTACGTAAACGTAATGTCGGCGACAATTGTAGCCACTTTTGCCAGGCAGATCAAAAAAGTTGCGGCCGCTGGCCGCTCAGGCCGGGCGCGACAGCACGAAGGCGCCGGCCGCGATGAGCACGACGCCGGCGATCTTGCTCAGGGTCAGGGTCTCCTGCAGCACGATGCCGCCGGCCAGCGCCACGAGCAGCATGGTCATGGCCGTCATCACGGGATACGCCAGGCTGATTTGCATTTTTTCCAGCGCCACCGCGTAACAGACGAAACCGAGCGCATAGGCGCCGCCGGCGCCCCCCAGCCACAACAGGCGCACCAAGCTCAGGCCGCTACCTTGCAGACTGGACATTTTTATCAGGAACGTGGCGGCAGCGCTGGCGACGGCCGCCAGCGCGCACCACAGATAGCCTGCATGCACTGAATTCATTGTCTATCTCGCTTCGGGAATGGGGAACACCAGTTTACAGGCTGGCGCCGACGGCAAGCAGCATGCTGAGAGCAATGATGCATAAACTGACGCCATCTTTGCTGACATACAACACAGGATCTTCATTCACCTCTCCCCGGAAAGACAAGGTCCACAGCCGTCCCAGCCAGAAGACCAGCAGCGGCACGATGCCAAGGAGGATGTACGGACGCGTGTACAGCACCAGCACGTTGTCCGAATTGAAGTACAGCATGAACACCAGCAGCGAAATGAAACCGCTGTTGATGCCCATGATGCCGATCGGCGCCTTGTCCAGGGTCGTGTAGTTGCGGCCGCTGGTCCTTTCCTTGCCCTGCCGCTCGAGATTGAACAACTCGCTGTAGCGCTTGAGCAAGGCGAGGCTCAGGAAAATAAAGAAGGAAAACGCGAGCAGCCAGAACGACGGCTCGATATGCGTCGCCGCGCTGCCGCCAAGGATACGCAGCGTGTACAGCAGGGCCAGGGTGACGATGTCCACCATCAGCAGGCGCTTCAGGTGCAGCGAATACGTGAGGGTGGTGACGAAATACACCACGACCACCCACAGCAGCAGCGGATCGAACGCGGCACAAATCGCCAGCGCCGCGCAGGCCAGCAAGGGACTGGCCAGCATGGCGACCGACAGCGGCAGCTTGCCGGCGGCGATAGGCCGCTTGCACTTGACGGGATGGCGCCGGTCATCGGCCCCATCCAGGGCGTCATTGAGCAGGTAGGCGCTCGATGCGCAAAGTGAAAAGGCAAGAAATGCCACCAGCGACTGCAGGAAGGCCTCCGCATGCAGTGCATGGCCTGCCAGCATCGGCACGAAGACCAGCAGGTTCTTCAGCCACTGGCGTGGCCGCATCGCCTTGAACAGGGGCCCCAGCCAGCCAGCGCGTGGCGTGCCGGCCGCACGCGTGCTCAGGCCGCCCGCCAGGTGGAATGGCTTGAGCGTGACGGAAAAGGCATCGTTGCTCGCATTCCACACGGCAATATCGACGCTGGCGTTGCCGATGTAGTCGAAGCCCTTGTCGCCGAACGCCTGTTTCAGCTGCGCCGCCTTGTTGTGCGACGTCAGGTTGACGCCGCCTTCGGTCGCCAGCACCCGTCCGAACAAGCCCAGGTGGGCAGCGATCACGTCGGCGTAACGGCGCTGTGAGCCCGTCGCCAGCACGATCAGCCGCCCTTGCGCGCGTTGCCGCGCCAGGTCCGCCAGCAACACCTGGTCATAAGGCAATGCCGCGGGATCGAGGTCGACCATCGATGCTATTTTTTCCTTGAAGCCAGCCTTGCCCAGCAAGAGCCAGAACGGCAGGCGCCACAGCTGCAGGAAATGCGTCTTGATGAAAATCAAAATCGATTCCCACAGCAGGTCCGAGTGGATCAGGGTACCGTCGAGATCAACCACCAGCGGCAGGGTCGTCGGCTCGCGCATCGTGTCTTCAGCCATGGCCATGCCTTCAGGGGTGCGACTTCAAGAAGCGGCCGGAACGCCATGCGCCGGCGCCGGCGTCCGGCACAGGAGCGGCCACGGCCCCGATGCGGGCACCCAGGGAGCACAGCATCAATGCCATGGCGACGGGAATGAAGGCATCGAACTGGCGCGCCTCGTTGAACTGTCCCACCAGCGTCGTCATGACCAGCAGGCACGGCAAAATGAGCGTGCAGCGGCGCAGGAACGGCGGCGCGTGACGCCAGCCCGTGGCGGCCAGCCCGTACCACAGCAGCAAGGGTCCCAGGTTGTACACCAGGCCACGGGTCTGGTGCAGCAGCAGGTGGAGATTGAAGGCCAGCTTGCCCCCTTCCCACGCCTGATGGGCCGGCAACAGATAAAACAGCAGCATGCGCACCAGGCCATACAGCAGCAACTGCAGCGCCAGCAAGGCGGCCAGCGAGCGCAGGCTCATGCTGCCGAGATAAACGACGGCGCTGGCCACGATCAGGAACAGCGTGATTTCGTGATTGAACGTGCCCACCACCAGCATCGCCAGATACGGCAGCAGTTCGCGGCGCATCAGGTGATACAGGCAGAATGCATACACGAAAATGATGCCGATATCGTAAAACGTGTAGTAAGTCAGTGTCGGGGCCCACATGCACAGCGCGAGAAATTGCCCGATGAAGGCCAGGTCGCTGCGGATGAACAGGCTGGCAAAGCGGCGCACCGCCCACAGCGTCAACGCCACGGCCAGCAATTGCGACCACAGAAAGCACTGGATGGCGCTCAGTTGGGGCATGACATATTGCAGCAGTTGCGCAGGGAAAATAAACAGTACGCGATGCTGGAATGGCGGCGTGCCCTGGTAAGCCATGATCTTGTCGATCACATACCATTTCTGCTCGCTGCCGACCTGCACGAGGAGGTAGGCGAATGCGGCGGCATAAACGGCAAAGATCGCGTAATCGCGCCAGTCGCTGCCGGCGGCGGGCCGCCGCAAGCGAGATAGGGCCAGGGCGGCCGTCAGGGTGAAGGCGCTCCACAGGACCAGGCTAAAACTGACGAGCGCCTGCATCTTGTCGAGATAAAAATCCAGCGGATGCCTGTCGGGATGCGCCAGCAGCTTGTTCAGCAGCGGCCAGGAGCGCCCCTGATAGGCGTCCGCCATGAGCGTGCCCCCCGCCAGGAACCACCAGGCAAAGAAAATCAGGGCGAGCAGGGAAAGCAGCACCAGTAGGCTGCGCAGACGGTCAAGGTTCATTTCGGGTATCGGTGGAAAGCCAACTGGATTTAAAATTATGAAATTTATATTTTTATTGTCTCATGCAATATATAAATTAACAATAAAATAAATTCAATCCAGGAACGCTGCACCGATAGCAGCCGGGTGGCCCAGGCTGGCGGACTCAAGCGGAAAAATGCCTGCCTGCCGCCCCGGCAAGCAAGGCAGGCATCAGAAACACTGCACGAACGCCCCATTGCGGTGGCAGATGCGGCCGTTGGCGTCGAGCGTGGCATTGCCCGCGCCGTTGTAGCGCGCGCCCGCCGCGTCGCGGCAACCGCCCGTGTCGCAGGAACCGATGGGCTGCGGCAGGCTGGGCATGGGAACGGCGAGACTGGGCGGCAAGGGCGTCATGGACACGACGGGCGGCGCCGTGCGCTGCGCGGGCATGCGGCCGATCACCTGCGCCACGGCGCGGCGCGGCTGCACGGGCGGCGCCGGACGGCACGGTTCGACGGCCAGCTTGCTGCTGTCGCGCGGGTCGAGCCGGCACACGGGCAAAGGCTCAGTCAAGGACCCGGCGGGCGCCGCCTGCTCCGCCGCGCCCGCGTGGCCGCCCGCCAGCCCCGCCGCAGCCATGAATAGCGCGGCCAGCACGGGCGCCAGCATGGCAGTGGGGAAAGACGGTCCTGCTATCGCGGTATGCATGATGCCTCCGGTGAAATGGGCCTGCTTCATTATTGACACAGACTGCCGCAGATACCAGCGCGCGTAACAATTTCTCACGCCTGCATGCACTGCCGATGCCCCGAGCATCCGAAAACAGCGTTTTATTTCCGACTGACACTTTCTTTCTTGCCAGGATAGCACTACAATAAGAACGATTCTTATTCTCATTCATGAGATAGCACCCAGCTTTTGTCACCTCACTTCATACCCACGCCACCCGGAAGGCAGCCAGGAAATAACAACATTCGGGAAAGTTCACCATGTCCAACCGCAGTCCAGTTTTCGCCACACCGCTTGCCATCCGCCCCGCCCTGCCCCCGCGTCACGCCACCCTGCTCCTGCCCTGCCTGCTGTCGCTGGCCGTCGGCAGCGCCTGGGCCGAAGGCAACGTGGCTGCCGATACCACCATGAACACGGTGGTCGTCACTGCCTCGGGCACGGCCATCGACATCAAGGATGCGCCGGCCAGCATCAGCGTCATCACGCGCGAGGAAATCGAGCGCCAGCCCGTATATGACTTGAATACCCTGCTGCGCCGCATCCCCGGCGTGACGGGCGGCACCAGCCCCGTGGGCGAAGAGTCGAAGATCAAGCTGCGCGGCCTGCCCGACAAGTACACCCTGATCCTCGTCGACGGCAAGCGCATGGGCAGCTCGGCCGACACGGCCTACCGTCCCGACCTGGGCCGCCAGGACTTGAACTGGATCTCGCCCGACATGATCGAGCGCATCGAAGTGGTGCGCGGCCCCATGTCCTCGCTGTACGGCTCGGACGCCATGGGCGGCGTGATCAACATCATCACGCGCAAGGTGCCCGGCAAGTGGAACGGTTCGGCGACGGCCAACTACACGCAGCCGCAGGACAGCGGCCGCGGCACGGCGCACCAGCTGGGCGTGAACCTGGCCGGCCCCGTGTCGGACACGGTGGGCATGCGCCTGGGCGTGGGCCAGACGCGGCAGAATGCGGATGAAAGAATCATCGGCAAGTCGGGCGGCATCGGCGGCGAACGCAACCAGACCGTCTCGGGACAGCTGAACTGGGCGCTGGACAAGAAGCAGAACCTGTCGCTGGACGCCAGCTACGGCCGGCAGGAAGCGACCGACTCGAGCACGCTCGACGCCGATGGCTACCCCGTGTTCGGCGCCTGGGGCGCGAGCAAGCTGATACGCAAGAGCGCCAGCCTCGGCTATGAAGGCCGCTGGGACTTCGGCAAGGCGACCGTCAACCTGTACCACAACGATTTCGACAATGAAGTGGTCGGCACGGTGGCGAAATCCAAGGACAGCACGCTCGACGCCAGCCTGGAAAAACGCATCGGCTGGGGCGGCATCGAGCAGATGCTGGTGATGGGCGGCCAGTGGAAGCACCAGGAACTGACGAACACGGACACCATCGGCACCGTGCCCACCGACTACCTGGGCAACCCCGTGAGCGGCGCCACCCTGTCCGGCACCACCTCGGCCCTGTTTGCGGAAGATCAATTGTTCCTGCGCGACGACTTGACGGCCACGGCCGGCCTGCGTCTCGACCACCACGGCAAGTTCGGCAACCACTACAGCCCGCGCCTGTACCTGGTGTACCACCCTGCCCCCGCCTGGACCGTCAAGGGCGGCGTGTCGCAGGGCTTCCGCGCGCCCAGCCTGAAGGAAAACTCGCCGGCGGCGGCCACGCAGTCGGGCGGACGCGGTTGCGGCAGTTTGAAACCGCTGGGCTACATCACGGGCGGCTGCTACATGGCCGGCAATGCGGACCTGAAGCCGGAAACGAGCACGGCCGGCGAGATCGGCGTGGCGTGGGAACAGGATGGCTGGGATGTGGGCGTGACCTGGTTCCACACGGATTTCAAGAACAAGATCGACTACGCGCCGCTGGGCTTTTACCAGAAGCAGTGGTGGACCAGGATGACGAATATCCAGAAAGCGCGCACCAGCGGCCTGGAAGCGACGGCCACCGTGCCGTTGACGAAACACCTGAACTGGCGTAACAACGTCACCTACATGGCGGAGGCGAAAAACCTGACCACGGGCGCCAACTTGCTGTCGACGCCGAAACTGTCGTGGTACTCGGCGCTGGGCTGGCAAGTGAACGACCAGCTGTTCGGCGAGGTGTCGGCCCAGTACACGGGCAAGGAACTCGACGCGGGCCAGGCGGCCAACCAGGCCTACACCATCGTCGACACGGTCGTCTCGTACAAGGTCACGCCCCGATGGACGGTGCGCGGCGGCGTGGAAAACCTGTTCAAGAAAGGCCCGCTGGCCGATGGCAAGGTCGACTACTATGTGCCGGGACGGCGCATGTTCGTGGGCCTGACGTCGCGCTTCTAAGGGTCAATAACGGGGCGGCGGCGTATCGGGTGGCGGCGTGGCGGCATTCGCCGGCACGCTGCCCAGCATCTGCCCGGCGACGGGTACCTTGTGGCCGCTCGCATACATGCATTGCTGGTACGCATTATCGTAGCGGCGCTGCATGCCGTACGAGGACGTGTCCGCCGCGCCCGTGCCCGCCAGCGCGCCAAACAGCAGGCCCGTGCCCGCTCCCACGCCGGCGCCATGGCCGCCATCGATGGCGGCGCCAGCCGCCGCTCCCAGCACCGTGCCCAGCGCCGCGCTGCGCACGCCGCTGTCGACGCTGGCCTGCTGCGCCGAACTGCCGCCCAGCTGGCCTTGCGCGTAGCCGCGGCATTGCAGGTCGTCGCCGCGGAACTGTTCGAGACTCTTGCCCGTGCCGGGCAAGACCATCGCCGACGGCCCTTCCGGCAGCACCGTGCAGGCGGCCAGCAGCAGGGGAGCCAGCATGCCGGCCCGCCCCAGGAATGTTCTCGTGTTCATGTCGATCTCCCGTCTCAGCGTATGCTGACCGGCGGCACGGCGCGCCATGCCATGCTGCAATTTTTAACGTAGGGATAATAGCCCTGCGGGCGCGCGCAGTAGTACCACATCTGCGCCGTCGGCTCGCCGCCCTGCTCGATATACACGGGCGGCTGCGGCACGATCACGGTGCCGGCATACGGATAGCCGTAGGGATAGCCATACCAGGGAGCGCCATACCAGCCCGGCCCGTAGCCGTAGCCCCAGGCAGTACCGAGCCATACGCCCGCGTACGGGCGGCCATGGAAGTGCCCGTGGCCGCCATGAAAACCGCCATGGCCGCTATGCCCCCCGTGGCCGCCCGGCGCGGACCAGGCGGCGCCGCCGAGCGCCAGCCCCGACGCGAGTCCCATTACCAGCAGCGCCAACCGTGCGCCGCGTCCCCTGTGATTGCTGTTCATGACATCCTCCTGCCTGGCTACCACGACGATGATGCTCACTCCATTATTGGCAGGCCGGCGGCGCAATCCTAGCTGCCGTAACAATTGCTCACCTTTTATACGCCGAGGATATAGACGGCAGGAAAGTTTCACCTGCGCACAACGCAAACAGCCCCGCGGCACGGGCCACGGGGCTGTCGGAGTGCCGGGACTTACTGGGCCGGCAGCACTTGCGGCGGTGTCGCCGGCGCCAGGATGGGCGGCAGCGGCGCGTGGACGGGCGCCGGCGCCGCCACGGCCAGCCAGCCCGTGGCCGGCAGCAGCGGCACCAGCAGCAGGGCGACGATATTGATGATCTTGATCAAGGGATTGACGGCCGGTCCCGCCGTATCCTTGTACGGGTCACCCACCGTGTCGCCCGTCACGGCTGCCTTGTGCGCGTCCGAACCCTTGCCGCCGAAATGCCCGTCCTCGATGTATTTCTTGGCATTGTCCCAGGCGCCGCCGCCCGTGGTCATGGAAATGGCGACGAACAGGCCCGTCACAATCGTTCCCATCAGCAGGCCGCCGAGCGCCGCCGGCCCCAGCAGCATGCCGACGACGATGGGCACCACCACGGGCAGCAGGGAGGGCACGATCATTTCGCGGATGGCCGAGGCCGTCAGCATGTCGACGGCCTTGTCGTATTCCGGCTTCGCCGTGCCTTCCATGATGCCCTTGATGTCGCGGAACTGGCGCCGCACTTCCACCACCACGGCGCCGGCCGCGCGGCCCACGGCTTCCATCGCCATGGCGCCGAACAGGTACGGAATCAGGCCGCCGATGAACAGGCCGACGATGACCATGGGGTTCGACAGGTCAAAGGTGATGTGCTGGCCCACGGATTCGAGCGCATGCGTGTAGTCGGCGAACAGCACCAGCGCGGCCAGGCCCGCCGAGCCGATGGCATAGCCCTTGGTGACGGCCTTGGTGGTGTTGCCGACGGCGTCGAGCGGATCGGTGATGGCGCGCACGGAGTCGGGCAGGCCCGACATCTCGGCGATGCCGCCCGCGTTATCGGTGATGGGACCGTACGCGTCGAGGGCGACGATGATGCCCGCCATCGACAGCATCGAGGTGGCGGCGATGGCGATGCCGTACAGGCCCGCCAGCTGGTATGACACGAGGATGGCGACGCAGACGGCCAGCACCGGATAGGCGGTGGACTTCATCGACACGCCCAGGCCGGCGATGATGTTGGTGCCGTGGCCCGTCGTCGACGCTTCGGCGATGTGGCGCACGGGCTTGAAATCCGTGCCCGTGTAGTACTCGGTGATGTACACCATCAGCCCCGTGAGGACGATGCCGACGACGGTGGCGCCCAGCATCTTGTAGCGCATGGCGTCGTCGGGCCACAGCAGCCACGTCACCACGGCAAAGCCCACCAGCGACAGGCCGGCGGCCCACCACAGGCCCGTGTACAGGGCCGACATGATCTTCTTGCCGGGCGCCGTCTTGACCATCGAGCAGCCGACGATGGAAGCGAGGATGGAGACGGCGCCCAGCAGCAGCGGGTAGATGATGGCCGCGTTGCTGGCCTCGGCCATCAGCAGGGCGCCCAGCAGCATGGTGGCGATCAGGGTCACGACATAGGTTTCGAACAGGTCGGCCGCCATGCCGGCGCAGTCGCCCACGTTGTCGCCCACGTTGTCGGCGATGACGGCCGGGTTGCGCGGATCGTCCTCGGGGATGCCCGCCTCCACCTTGCCCACCAGGTCCGCGCCCACGTCGGCGCCCTTGGTGAAGATGCCGCCGCCCAGCCGCGCGAAGATGGAAATGAGCGAGGCGCCGAAGGCCAGGCCGATCAGGGGCTTGATCAGGTCATGCTGGGTCAGGCCGGGCGCGCCCGTCGTTACCAGCAGCCAGTAGAACAGGGTCACGCCCAGCAGACCCAGGCCGACGACCAGCATGCCGGTGATCGCGCCGCCCTTGAAGGCCACGTTCAGGGCCTGGTTGATGCCGTGGGTGGCCGCCTGCGCCGTGCGCACGTTGGCCCGCACGGAGACATTCATGCCGATGAAGCCGCAGGCGCCCGACAGCACGGCGCCGATCAGGAAGCCCAGCGCCGTGTGCAGGCCGAGCAAGGCATAGATGGCGATCAGCAGCACCACGCCGACGATGGCGATGGTGCGGTACTGGCGCGCCAGGTAGGCGGCCGCGCCCTGCTGGATGGCCAGGGCGATTTCCTGCATGCGCGCGTTGCCGGGATCCTGGCGCAGGATCCAGCTGCGCGACGCCAAACCGTAAATGACTGCGACCACGCCGCAGGCTACCGCGAACCACAAACTGGCTGCCATATCGTCCCCTTCTGTTTTTATCCGACGTCATTGCCGACAGCTGCAGACCGCGCCGGGTAGGCACGCGCAGCCAGGAAAACACGACCTGCAAAAAACTCGAACCACGAAAACGTCAAGCACCCAGCGTCAGGCACCGGGACAATGCCAGTCTGCCTGAAAAGCGGGCGAAAAAAAAGCGGACATTCCGGTCCGCTTTTCAATACTGCTTATTCCGCCAGGGCGGCAAATGCGCTGTCGCGGATTTGCTCGACCGGACCGACGCCGGCGATGCGGCGGTATTTCGGCGCGCCTGGCAGGCCGGACTTGGCCCAGTCATTGTAGTAGCCCAGCAGGACCTTGGTCTGGTTGTGGTACACGTCCAGGCGTTTCTTGACGGTTTCCGCCTTGTCGTCGTCGCGCTGGATCAGCGGCTCGCCGGTGATGTCGTCGACGCCGTCGACCTTGGGCGGGTTGAACTTGACGTGGTAGACGCGGCCCGAGCCCGGGTGGCTGCGGCGGCCGTCCATGCGCTCGATGATCGATTCGTCAGGCACGTCGATTTCCAGCACGTAGTCGACGTTGATGCCGGCGTCCTTCATGGCGTCCGCTTGCGCGATGGTGCGCGGGAAGCCGTCGAACAGGTAGCCATTGGCGCAATCGGCTTCCTGCAGGCGGTTCTTGACCAGGCCGATCATGATGTCGTCCGACACGAGGCCGCCCGCATCCATGACTTTTTTCGCTGCCAGGCCCAGTTCGGAGCCTTCCTTGATCGCCGCGCGCAGCATGTCGCCCGTGGAGATTTGTGGAATGTTGTATTTTTCTTTGATGAAATTAGCTTGGGTGCCCTTGCCGGCACCGGGTGCTCCTAAAAGTATCAGACGCATTGAAAGTTCCTAAAAAACAGATTTTGGATGGTGGTATGTGTAATTATTTTTAGATGATGTTGCTATGGCTATCTTTCCCTACGAAACTTACCACAAAAATTCCCCGAAACGCCAGTTTGCTGTCGATTTGCTATGCCGGGATTGATCAAAGCCAGCAATTATCGAAGCGGACGTTTCAAAATGTGGTTTTTTGTGGCAGGCCCCGCATAAAATTTTTCACGCGCACGCACGGCGCCTGAAAAACGTTCAGGGCAAGGCAGCCATGGACGTTTTCTCAGGTGGCGTGACGGTAGTGCGCCTGAACCCTGGCCAGGTCTTCCGGCGTGTCCACGCCGGCGGCCGGGGCCGAGTCCGTGACATGCACGGCGATGGCATAGCCGTGCCACAGCACGCGCAACTGCTCCAGCGCCTCGATGGCTTCCAGCGGCGACGCGGACAGCGTGGGATACGTTTGCAAAAACGCATTGCTGTACGCATACAGGCCGATATGGCGCAATGGAACATAGCCTTGTGGCAAGTTTTCGCGGGACTGGGCGAAGCCGTCGCGGTGCCACGGGATCGTCGCCCGCGAAAAATACAAGGCGCGGTTTGCCTTGTCCAGCACCACCTTGACGACGTTCGGATTGAAGGCCTCAAGCACATCGTGCAGCGGATGGGCGCACGTGGCCATGGGGACGGCCGCGCTGATGTGCGCGGCGCAGGCGGCCAGCAGGGCCGGATCGATCAGCGGCTCGTCGCCCTGCAGGTTGACGACGACGGCGTCCGGCGGCAGCTCCAGCGTGCGCGCCACTTCGGCGATGCGGTCCGTGCCCGACGGATGGTCGGCGCGCGTCATGCACACTTCCACGCCATGCGCGGCGCAGGCGGCGCGGATGTCTTCGTGGTCGGTGGCGACGATGACGCGCGCGGCGCCCGAGAGCAGCGCCTGCTCGGCCACGCGCACCACCATGGGCTTGCCGCCCAGGTCGGCCAGCGGCTTGTTGGGCAGGCGCGTCGAGGCCAGGCGCGCCGGGATGATGACGATGAACGCCATCCTTATTCCACGGCGTCGAGCAGGGTGCGCGCTTCGTCCGCCCACATGATGGGGATGCCATCGCGGATCGGGTAAGCCAGGCGGTCGGCGCGGCAAATCAGTTCCTGCGCCTTCTTATCGTGTTCAAGCGGACCCTTGCAAACAGGGCAGACCAGGATATCAAGCAGTCGAGCGTCCACGACATTTCTCCACAATTTGTTGGGCCAGCGCGCCATCGATGCGCGCACTGACGGGGACGACCCACAGTCTCGGGTCGTCTTTGAGATATTCAATTTGCGCACATTTTACTGCATCCTTCTCGGTGATCAAGATCACGTCCGTGTCGAGGGCGGCAAATGGCTGGTCGAGGAAGTCGTGATGGTCGGGCAGGGGCAGCTCCGCAAACTGCAAGCCGGCGCCCCGCAGCATGCTGAAAAAGCGCTGCGGATTGCCGATGCCGGCCGCCGCCACGATGCGTTGGCCGCCGGCCGCCAGCGCCGCCAGCGGCAGGCGTTCGCCGCGGTCGGCCAGGCGCTCGGCCACGCCGCCATCGAGGCGCATCTGCACCACCAGGGCGCCCTCGGGCGCCACCTGCGTCACCAGCGCCGGGGACAGTTCGGGCGCATTGATCACCGTCACGTCGCGCCGGCGGCGCGGCGATTCGCGCAACGGCCCGGCCGGCAGCAGCCAGCCGTTGCCCGCGCCGCGGCCGTCGAACAGCACGATCTCCACGTCGCGCTGCAAGGCGTAATGCTGCAAGCCGTCGTCCGTCACCAGCACGTCGACGTCGGGATGCGCCGCCAGCAGCGCCCTGCCCGCCTGTGCGCGGTCGCGCCCCACCATCACGGGACAGCCGCCGCGCTGGAAGATCAGCAGCGGCTCGTCGCCCACCTGCTGCGGCGTGGAACTGGCGCTGACGGCGCGCGGCAGCCGGTCGGCGCTGCCATGGCCGCGCGAAATGACGCCCGGGCGCATGCCGGCGTCGCGCAAGGCGTGCACCAGCCAGATCGTCAGCGGCGTCTTGCCCGTGCCGCCGATGAAAATGTTGCCGACGACGACGACGGGCACGGGCAGGCGCGCCGATTTCAGGATGTTGGCGCGGTACAAAACGCGCCGCACGGCGCTCAGGGCGCCGAACAGCAGCGACACGGGCCACAGCGCGCACGCCAGCGGCCCGCGCGTCAGCCAGGCGCGGGTGAGAGTGGTTTCAAGCTTGGCGGGGGAGGATGTGTGCATGGGTGTCGAATAAAATTGGAACCCAAAATCGACACCTGGGGTCGGACCCTGAGGGTCCGACCCCGGCACTTCGGTTGGGGTTGGGGGTTGGCCTTACTTGCCGCCCGCCTGCGCCGCAAACGTCAGCTTTTCATAGCCGGCCAGGCGCGCCGCTTCCATGACGTGGATAACCATCTGGTGCATGGCGAACTGGTCGGCGTTGACCACCACCACGGGCGTCTGCGCGGGCGCCTTGCCGCCATTGGCCGCTTTTGCCGCCGCCTGCAGGGCATCGGCCAGGCCGGCCACGTCGCGGAAGGAGACCGGTTCGCGGTTCACCGTGTAGTTGCCCTTGGCGTCGACGGTAACGTCGATCTGCTGCGGCTTCTCCTTGGCCTGCTCGGCATCGGCCGTCGGCAAGGTGATCTGCAGCTCCGTAAACTTGCTGTAGGTGGTGCTGACCATGAGGAAGATCAGGATCACCAGCAACACGTCGATGAACGGGATCAGGTTGATTTCGGGGTCTTCACGCCCCTTGCCTTTGCGGAAATTCATTTGCGGCCACTGTGGACGATGTCGACGAACTTCACCGCCTGCTGCTCCATGTCGATGACGAAGCTGTCGACGAGGGCGCGGAAGTGGCGGTAGAAGACCAGCGTCGGCATGGCGATGGCCAGGCCGAAGCCCGTGTTGTACAGGGCGACGGAAATGCCATGGGCCAGCTGGGCAGGATTGGAGCCGCTGGCATTTTGCGAACCGAAGATCTCGATCATGCCCACCACCGTGCCGAACAGGCCCATCAGCGGCGCCAGGGTGGCGATGGTGCCCAGCGTCGTCAGGTAGCGCTCCAGCACGTGGGCCACGCCGCTGCCGGCCTCTTCGATCGATTCCTTCATCACCTCACGCGGCGCATCCACATTGCGCAGGGCGGCGGCCAGCACCGCGCCCAGCGGCGAATTGGCTTCCAGCTTGGCCACCGTGTCCGGCGTGATCTTGCCGCTGCGATACACCTGCACCACTTCATCGAACAGCTTGCGGGGCAAAATTTTGCCGCGGCGCAAGTACAGCAAGCGCTCGATGATGAGGGCCAGGGCCACGATGGAAGCGATCAATAAGAGCCAGATGGGCCAGCCGGCGGCCTGGAAGATAGCGAGCAAAAGAAACTCCTGGTAAGGGGAAGGCGATATATGGCCCGAACAATATGACCCGAACAGCCAGTATTGTACCGAGCGCCGGCGGGCGATTGCGCACCCGCGACGGAATGGCGCAATGTAGCGCGTTGCCGCGCCGTCGGCAAGTGGCGCCCGCGCCGCCTTGTCCACAGCCGCCCCGCAAGCCCTGCGCCCGGCGGCCCGGTTTTACACATTTTATGTGGATAAGATTGTGAGCAAGCCTGAAGACTCCACCCTAAGTCATTGATCCATATGACTATTATCGCCATGCGCAAAATACAGGCATAGCAGCTGATCGGGGATAGTCAATGTCAGATACTCAACAAAATAAAAGTTCTGCACATTTACTGTGGACAAGATTGTGCGCAAGGCCGTGGATTTCATATAAGCCATTGATTTAAAAGAAAATTATTTCACTGAGTAAAAATGAGGCAGGCAGGCGCAATGCAGACCACCGTCAGTGCATAAAGTTCTGCACACAATCTGTGGACAAGATTGTGTGCAAGCATAAAAATAAGCGCCAAGTACATTGATTTATATCGTTTTTATTGCCGTGCGTAAAAATGTAGCAAGGGTAAAAAAGGGCGATTTCGAGGGGCCGATTGCGCCTCGATCTGGCACTTTTCCACCGCCCGCGCAGTTCCACACATAAAGTGTGGATAAGATTGTGAGCAAGCCGATTGACTCTAGGCAAGGCCGTTGATTTCAAAGGGATTTTTTTCGCTGCTGAAAAATAAGGCAGCAAAATGGCAGGCGCAGTCGGTGGAAAACCCGGACCCGCGGCCAAACGATTTATGCAGTTTTACACACATTCTGTGGATAAGATTGTGAGCAAGGGCCATGCTTGAACGCTATCCCATTGATTTATATCGGTATTTTTTTGCTGCGCAAAATTCAGGCAAGCCATGCAATAGGCCATCCGGTGGATAAACAGTAGGGCCCGACGGAGTTCTGCACATTTTTTGTGGATAAGATTGTGCGCAAGGCCATGCATGCGATACTAAACCCTTGATTTCTCTATGCTTTATTTCCATGCGTAAAAATGTAGCAGGGCATTTTTTGTCCACCACAGCGTGGTGGCCAAGGTGTCCTGTGCAGGACAAAAAGTTCCACACACTTTCTGTGGATAACTTTGTGCGTAAGTGGCAGGTGCATCACTGATGTGCTTGATATTAAAGGACTTTTTCCCTGTGCACGCAAATCAGGCATGCAGAAATTCATCATGAAATCAAATACTTAGAAATAGAACTTGTTGTTTTGCACGATATATGACATAAGCATGACCTCGCCGATAATTTGTGGACAGTTCTCTTCCCTTTCTTCCCTTTCCTGCCTGATGATGACCGACAACCCGACTGACAGCGGCTTTGCCGCCCCGCCCGTGCTGACCGTCAGCGCCTTGAACCAGGCCGTCGCGCGCCTGCTCGAACGCTCGTTCCCCCTGACGTGGATCGCCGGCGAGATTTCCAACTTCACGCGCGCCGCTTCCGGCCACTGGTATTTCACCTTGAAGGACGATGGCGCCCAGGTGCGCGCCGTGATGTTCCGCGGCCGCGCCCAGTACGCGGGCTTCACGCCGCGCGAAGGCGACAAGGTGGAAGTGCGCGCCCTCGTCACCCTGTACGGCGCGCGCGGCGATTACCAGATCAACGTGGAAGCCATCCGCCGCGCCGGCGTGGGCGCCCTGTATGAAGCGTTCCAGCGCCTGAAGGAAAAGCTGGCCGCGCAGGGACTCTTCGACCCCGAGCGCAAGCGCGCCATCCCCATGTTCGCGCGCACCATCGGCATCGTCACCAGCCCGCAGGCGGCGGCCCTGCGCGACATCCTGATCGCGCTCAAGCGCCGCGCGCCGCATGTGGCCATCATTTTGTATCCCACGCCCGTGCAGGGCCAGCAGGCGCCGGAGAAAATCGCCCTGGCCATCCGCACGGCGTCCATCAGGGCCGAATGCGACGTGCTGCTGGTGTGCCGCGGCGGCGGCAGCATCGAGGATCTGTGGTCGTTCAACGATGAAGCCGTGGCGCATGCAATTGCCGATTGCTCCATGCCCGTGATCAGCGGCGTGGGCCACGAAACGGATTTCACCATCGCCGACTTCGCGGCCGACCTGCGCGCGGCCACGCCAACGGCGGCGGCCGAACTGGCGGCCACGCCGCGCGCCGACTGGATGGCTTCATTGCGCGCCGATGCGACGGACCTGCGCCGCGCCATGCGCCGCCGCCTGGACGACGCGGCGCAAACCCTGGACCGCCACAGCCGCCGCCTGCTCAATCCCAAGGCGCAGCTGCAGCAGCAGCGCCTGCAGCTGCTGGCCCTGTCCACGGCCATGACGCACGCGGCGCGCGCGCCGCTGAACCAGTCGCAGTACGCCCTGGAGCGCCTGCGCTCGCGCTGGGCCAACCTGCGCCCCGACGTCACGGCGCCACGCGGCCGCCTGGTCGAAGCGCAGCGGCGCAGCGGCGTTGCCATGGCGCAGATGCTGGGCCAGCGGCGCCACCGCCTCGACGGCCTGGCGGCGCAGCTGGAGCTGCTCAACCCGCAGCGCACCCTGGAACGGGGCTATGCCATCCTGCGCGATGAAAAAGGGGCGATCGTGCGCTCGCCGGCGCAGCTGCAGGCGCGCCAGAACGTCAACGTGCGCCTGGCCGAAGGCAGCGCGCAGGTGGGCATCGCCAGCGTGCAAGCCACGCTGGAATAAAAAAGGCCGGGGAAGCTCCCCGGCCCAACACCTTCCCCTACTGAGTGGATTGCTGCAGCACCTACCCTTTCACACTACCTGATTAAAACTTCATCGACACGCGCGCGCCGAACGTGCGCGGCGCGTTGTAGAAGGCGCCGTAGATCTGCTGCGTGGGCTGGCACGGCATGCCCACGTCCGTGCACAGCTCCAGCACGTCGAGCTTCACGGCCTTGTCGGTGGCGTTCTGCACGAACGCTTCCACCGTATAGGCCTTGTTCGCCGGCTGGAAGCGCAGGCTCAGGTCCAGCGTGGTGTACGCCTCCTGGCGCTTGACGCCAGCGTGGCCCGGCACATCACCGTTGAAGGCACCCGCCCCCACGTAGGACATGGTTTCATAGTGCACGGAAGCGCGCGGCGTGAGCTGTCCGCCGGCGACATTGAAATCATGCTCGTACTGCACCGTGGTGGAGAACTTCGGCGCATGCTTCATGGTGCTGCCGCCCACGTTCACGAGCGGCGCCGTCGAGCCGCAGGCCTGGCCATTCGCGCGCGCCGCATCGACGTCGCACGAGAGGAAATCGTCATACACGGCCTTGAGCCAGGTGGCGTTGCCCGTCAGGCGATCGCCCCTCGTCGGACGCCAGACCCATTCCGCTTCCAGGCCCTTGACGGTGGCACCGGCCGCGTTGAAGTTGGCCAGCACGCTGTTGACCACCTGCGATTCGAGCTTGTCCTTGTATTTCATCAGGAAGGCGTCGAGGTTCAGGGTCAGTTCGCGGTTCAGCAAGTCCGACTTGAAGCCGATTTCATAGCTGGTCAGCTTTTCCGGCTTGGTGGTGGCGCCGCCGTCGCCCATGGCCGGCGAGTGAAAGCCCGTCGTCACGGAACCGAACAGCAGGATGTCGGGCCGCAGCTTGTACTCGATGCGCCCCAGCCAGGTGGCCTGGCCGTATTTCAGGTCGGCCGTGTTGTCGCCCGGCGTATTGCCGCAGGTGGCCGCCGTGATGGCGCCGCCCGGCCCGATATTGTGCGTGTTGGCCAGGCCCGTGCCCGGCGTGACCAGCTGCGCCATCTGGTCCGGCGTGAGCACGGTGGTGCCCAGCGGCGTGTTGGCCGGCCAGTTCGGGCAAGCCCAGTTCTGTCCGCCGATGTCAAATTTATGGTCTTTCGTGTAGCGCGCGCCGGCCGTCAGCTTGATCTGCTCCGTCACCTGCTGGCTGACCTGGCCGAAGACAGCCTTCGATTTCAGCTGGCGGTCGCCCTGGATGAAGGACATGGACGAGGCATACTGGCCCACGGTGGGCTGCACGAAGATCACGGCGCCGTTGGCGATATCCTGCTGCACGGCGGCCTGCGAAATCTGGCTGCGGTCGATATCGAAGCGCACCTTGTTCTTTTCATTGAACAGGAACAGGCCCGCCACCCACTGGAACGGCGCCTCGTCGTCCGAGCGCGCCTGCAGCTCGTGCGAATAGCTGTCGAACTGCGCCCAGTCGGTGCGGTTTTCCGACTTGAAGCCGGGGAACAGGCCTGCGTCCGCATCGTTGCTGTTCTGGCGCTTGTAGCGGCTCCAGCTGCCCAGGTAAGTAAAGTCCAGCGACTCCGTCGGCTTGTAATTGAGCTTGCCCTTGTAGGTCAAAATCGACTGGTCCAGGGTGCCCGGCGTGTCGATCAGGGCCGAGCGCAGTTTTTCGCCGGGCTTCGGTTCGGCGGCCAGGAAGACGTTGCCGGCGCCCTGGTCGAGGAAGTAGTCGGCGATGAAGGTGCCGCGCAGCTGCGGCGTGATTTTCCACAGCAGCGAGGCGCGCACGCCCATCTGGTCGCCGGCGCCATACTTGGCCGCGCCCGGCATGACGTTCGAGCCGCGGCGGAAGTCCACCGTGCCGTCGTGGCTGTCCTTGATGGCGGCGATGCGCAGCGCCATGTCGTCGGAAAACGGGATATTGATCATGCCCTGCGTCTGCAAATGGCGGTAGTCGCCCACGGTGATGCCGGCCGAACCCATGAACTTGGACGTATTCGGCGCGGCCGAGACGAGGTTGACGGCGCCCGCCGTCGAATTGCGGCCATTCAGGGTGCCCTGCGGGCCGCGCGCCACCTCCACGTGGGACAGGTCATACATCAGCGCCGTGGCGCCCTGGGGACGGGGCGAATACACGCCGTCGACGTAGAAGGCGACGGCCGGGTCGCCCAGCTCCGTGTGGTTGGCCGAACCCACGCCGCGCATGTAGACGTGCACCCCGCCCGAATCGCCGTGCTGCTCGACGACGAGGCTGGGCACCATGGTGGCCAGCGACGCCAGATCCTTGACCTGGTTGTTTTGCAGGGTGTCCTGGTTGAAGGCCGTGACGGCCAGCGGCGTCTCCTGCACGAAGGTATTGCGGCGCGTGGCCGTGACGACGATGCGGTCCATCTGCCCCGCATCGGCTTGCGCCGCCCCGGCCGATGCCGGTGCGGCCGTATCGGCTTGCTGCGCCAGGACGGCGCCGCTGCCCAGCAGGATGAACTGGGCGAAAGTCGCATGCGCCAGGCTGCATGCAATGGTATTTCTCTTGAACGGCTTCATTGTTATTGTCTCCTCTACCACTGGTTGAATGATGATCACATAGCTCTTTGGCTACTGCTGCACATTTTTTGGGTGTCAATCTGAAGTCATGTCGCCTCCGTGCGGGTCAGTGGGTGGCCACGGCGCGCCCGCCCGTGTCGAACAGAAAGGCATGGCCCTCTTCCGGCGCGAAGCCGATGCTGCTGCCCTGCGCCAGGCTGTGGCGCGCCTCGCCATGCAGCTTGATGGCCACCGCATGCGGGCCGCCGTCGATGCGATCGTCAAGCGTCGCGTGGATGATCTGCGCATCGCCCAGCTGCTCGATCAGGGTCACCGTGGCGCCATAGCCTTCATTGCGCGGCACCAGGCGCAGGTGTTCCGGGCGGATGCCGACCAGCATGCCGGCCTCGCCGCCCAGCTGGCCGGCCAGCGTGGGGACGGCGGCGCACGGCAAGAAGTTCATGCGCAGGGCGCCGATGAAGCCGGCGACGAACTGGCTGGCCGGATGGCGGTACAGGTCCAAAGGCGCCCCCACCTGCTCCAGGTGGCCGCCGTGGAAGACGGCGACCCTGTCGCCGAGGGTCATGGCCTCGACCTGGTCGTGCGTGACGTAGATCATCGTCGTGCCCAGTTCCTGGTGCAGCTTGGCCAGCTCGATGCGCGTCTGCACGCGCAGCGAGGCGTCGAGGTTGGACAGCGGCTCGTCGAACAGGAACACCTTGGGCTGGCGCACGATGGCGCGGCCGATGGCCACGCGCTGGCGCTCGCCGCCGGACAAGGCTTTCGGCTTGCGCTCGAGCAGGTGCGTGATCTGCAGGATCTCCGCCACCTTGCCGACGGCGGCGCGCACCTCGGCTTCCGGTCTGCCGGCCAGTTTCAGGGCAAAGCCCATGTTGTCGCGCGCCGTCATGTGCGGATACAGTGCGTAGCTCTGGAAGACCATGGCGATGCCCCGCTCGGCCGGCGCCACGTCGTTGGCCAGCAGGTCGCCGATGCGCAGCTGGCCCGCGCTGATGTCTTCCAGTCCCGCGATCATGCGCAGCAGGGTTGATTTACCGCAACCGGATGGTCCGACGAAGACCATGAATTCGCCGTCATGGATGTCGAGGTCCAGACCCTTGACGATTTCCGGGCCGTCGCCGTAGGTCTTGCGGATGCCGCGCAGGGAAATGGCGGCCATGTCAGTGCTCCCCGGCCAGGGTCAGCGGGGCCGGTGCATGGGCGGCGCGCTGCGCGGCGATGAAGTCGCGGTACCACAGGGCGCTGTCCTTGAAGCTGCGCTGCTGCGTGGCGTAATCGACGTACAGCATGCCGAAGCGCTTGGCGTAGCCCGAGTTCCACTCGAAGTTGTCCATCAGGCTCCAGTAGAAATAGCCGCGCACGTCGATGCCCTGGGCGATCACGGCGCGCAAGGCGTCCAGGTGCAGCTGCACGTACTCGATGCGCGCCGCGTCGTGGACCTTGCCGTCGACCAGCTTGTCGTTGACGGCCATGCCGTTTTCCGTGATGTAGACGGGCGGCAGGCGGTACTCGCGGTGCAGGCCCACCAGCAGCTCCGTCAAGCCTTGCGGATAGGTTTCCCAGCCCATGTCGTTGACGCCGAGCTTGCATTCGGGCTTGCGCGGCGGCGTCTCGGCGCTCATGAAGGCGCGCGTGTAGTAGTTCACGCCGAGGAAGTCGATGGGCTGCCGGATATCCATGAAATCGTTTTCAAAGATAGCCAAAGCAGAAGCGTCGGCGTGTTTCAGGGCCAGGGCCGGGTAGCGGCCCTTGAAGATGGCGTCCATATACCACTGCACCGAGCGCGCATATTCGAGTTCGGCCAGCGCCTTGTCCTGGGGGCTGTCCGTGGCGGGCGTGGCCGTCCATTGATTGAGCACGATGCCCAGCTTGGCCGGGGCCTGCACGGCGCGCATGGCTTGCATCGCCAGGCCGTGCGACAGCAGCAGATGATGCGACACCTGCACGGCGGCGGCCGGATCGGCCATGCCAGGGGCGAACTGGCCCGTGCCGTGGCCCAGCACGGCCGTGCACCACGGTTCGTTGTGCGTGGCGATGCTGGCGACCTTGTGGCCGAAGCGGCGCGCCACCTCGGCCGCATAGACGGCAAAGTGGTAGCAGGTGGCGCGATTGAGCCAGCCGCCCTCGTCCTGCAAGGCTTGCGGCAAGTCCCAGTGGTACAGGGTCAGGTGCGCCTCGAGACCCTTGGCGGCCAAGGCGTCGAGCAGGCGCGCATAAAAGTCGAAGCCGGCCTCGTTCCAGGCGCCGGAACCCGCAGGCTGCACCCGCGACCAGGACATGGAAAAGCGGTAGGCATTCACGCCCAGGCTGGCGATCAGCTCCACGTCGTCGGCATAGCGGTGGTAGTGGTCGCAAGCCACGTCGCCGTTGCTGCCGTCGATGATCTTGCCGTCCGTGTGGCTGAAGGTATCCCAGATGGATGGCCCGCGGCCGTCGATGGCGGCGGCGCCCTCGATCTGGTAGGCGCTGGTGGCCACGCCCCAGGTGAAGGTGGCGGGAAAGTTGCTGTCGATGTCGTCGTTATGCATGGTGGTGGTATCAGTGTGAGGGGTTGAAATAAGTGGGTGCATCAGCCCTTGACGGCGCCTTGCGTGAGGCCTTCGATCAGGCGCTTCGAGGCGACAAAGAACATCAGCAGCAGCGGCAGCACGGCGATGGCGGCGCCCGTCATCAAGGCGCCCCACTCCGTGTTGTTCGGCGCCTGCATGCTGCGCAGGGCCAGCGGGATCGTGTAGTTCTCGACCGAGCGCATGACGACCAGCGGCGTGATGAAATTGTTCCACGAGTTGATGAAGGTGATCAGGCCCAGGGTGCCCATGGCGGGGCCGATCAGCGGCAGCACGACCCGCCAGTAGATGGAAAATTCGCCGCAGCCGTCGATGCGCGCCGCCTCGATCAAATCCTTCGGTATCGCCGTGCCGATGTACTGGCGCATGAGGAAGATGCCCAGCGCGCCGGCCGCACCCGGCACGTAGAGGGCGCGCGGCTGATCCAGCCATCCGAGGAAATCCATCAGCATGAAGGTCGGGATCATGTTCATGAAGGAGGGGATGATCATCGACGCCATCACCAGCGTAAACAAGGGCCGCTTGAAGCGGAATTCGTACATGGCGAACGCATAACCGCCCAGCGAGCAAAAGAACAGGGTCAAGGCGGTGGTCATCAGGGCCACGTACAGGCTGATGCCGATATTGCGCCAGAACGGCAGGCGCTCCTGCAGCAGCTCCAGGTTGTGCAGCAGGGCCGTGCCGAACCAGCGCGGCGGCGGCAGGCTGTAGATCTCGGCGCTCGTGTGCGTGGCGAAGACGAACATGAAGTAGAACGGCGCGACCATGATCAGGGCGCCGATGGCCACCATGGCATAGGCCGTCCAGCGCGTGGTTTTCATCGTGCCTCCTTGCGTTCATGCCGTTCATTGCGGCTGAAGATGCGGTTATTGACCCAGGTGGTGCTGGCGATGATCAGGAACAGCAGCCAGGAAATGGCCGACGCCGTGCCGAAGTCGCCCGAGGAAAACGCCGTCTTGTAGACGAAGATGGCCGTCGTCATCACGGACTGGCTCACCCCGCTGGACTCTGCCACCAGCACGAACGGCTCCTCGAACAGCTGCAGGTTGCCCATGATGGTGAGGGTGACGGCCAGGTAGATCATGGGCTTGAGCTGCGGCAGGGTGATGTACCAGAATTGCTGGCGTTTCGAGGCGCCGTCGATGGTGGCCGCTTCATACAAATCCTTGGGAATGACCTGCAGCGCGGACAGATACAGCACCAGGTTCCAGCCCAGGTAGCGCCAGAAGATCACGAAGGCGACGGCCGGCTTGATGAACAGCGAGCTGCCCAGCCAGTCGATGGACTCCGCCGGGAGCAGGCTCCCAATCAGCGGCAGGCTGGCGCACCACTGGAGCAGCACATTGATCTGGCCATAGTCGCGCGAGAACAGGGTGTTGAAGACCATGGCGATGGCCACGCTGGAGGTGATGAACGGTAAAAAGTAAATGCCGATCACCAGGTTGCGCGAGCGCTTGAAGCTGTTGTGGATGAACGCTGCCAGCGGAATGGCGACCAGGTGCTGCGGCACGCCCGAGGCCAGCGCCAGCCACAGCGTATTGCCCAGCGAGCGCAAAAACCACGGGTCGCTCAAGGCATATTTGTAGTTGTCCAGGCCCACCCACTGCATGGCTTCCACGCCGCTGGCCGCTTCCCACTGGTTGAACGACAAGTAGATGGAAAACAGCAGCGGGAACAGGCTGAAGACGGCGAACAGGATGAAGAAGGGGCTGATGAAAATATACGGCGCCCACTGCTTCATGTTGTAGCGTTTCCTGACGCGCCGTGCCGGGGCGGCGGCGCCCTCGGTACAAGGCATGGAGGTAGTCATGCTGCTCCTAGCGCCGCGCGCGGTGGGTGATCAGGGCCTTGGCGTCGGCCAGCGCCGTCTTGATATCCTTGTTTTGCGCCAGCACGCTTTCCAGTTCCATATTGACGATGTCGCGCGCCACGGCGTCGAACTTGTCGACGCGGATGACGGGAATCTTCGCCGCCGTGTCGCGCGCCAGCAGGCGCGTCTTCTGGCCGCCGAAGTACGCTTGCGGCTCGTCCATCATCGGGTCCGCATATGCCGCTTTCAGGGCCGGGAAGGCGCCGATTTCCTTCAGCGAATGCAGCTGGATATCCTTGTTGACGGTCATGAACTTGATGAATTCCCAGGCCTGGGTTTTATTCGCCGCCTTTTTCGGGATGCCGTAGAAGGAGCCGCCGTAGGATGCCAGCGCGCCGGCCGGCAGGTTCGCCGCGCGCCACTGGCCCCTGGAATCGGGCGCCAGCCACTTGGCCAGGTGGCCGCTGAGCCAGGAACCCATCATCTGGCTGGCCACCTTGTCGCGTTTAAAACCTTCGGCCCACTCGCCCGTCCACGCCACGGTGCGCGCATCGATGCCGGCCACCCGCGCCGCCTTGGCCAGTTCGAACGCTTTCACGAAGCGGGGCGAATCGACCAGCACCTGGCCCTTGTCGCCAAAGTAGATGCCTTCGCCATCCTTCAGGTTGGCGCGGATATAGATATCGGCCAGGTCGCTGGCGCCGGCCAGCAGATAGGTGCCCGTGGCGGCCTTGAGCTTCTTGCCGGCGGCGATGTACGACTCCCACGTTTGCGTCAGGTCCGCTTCCTTGATGCCCGCCTTGTCCATCAGGTCCTTGCGGTAGAACAGGGTGCCCGGTCCCAGGTCGGCCGGCATGGCGCCCAGGGTGCCGCGCGAGCTGGTCGCCTGCACGAAGGTGAAGGGCACGAACTGGGCGCGGTACTGCCCTGCCCCGTACGGCGCCTGCAGGAGGTCTTCCATGCCTTTCGATTCGGCGAAGCTGCCGACGTAGCGGAAGTCGATGGCCATCACGTCGGGCAGGCGCGCGCCGGCGGCCAGGGCCGTCGTCATCGAGTTATGGTGGTCGTCGATCTGCAGGCTGACCAGCTTGACCTTCACTTGCGGGTACAGCTTTTCCCACAGGGGCAAGGCCGTCTTGACGGCGCGGTCCAGGTCGGGAAACGAGGCAACGGTGATGGTGGCGGGGGCCAGCGCCGGCAGTGCCGCGGCAGGCACGGGCGGGACGGCGGCGGCGCTGGCCATGCCGGCGGCCAGGGTCAGCGCGGCCAGCAGGGGCGCGGCAGGCAAGGCTGCGCCAGGGGTGCTTGACTTCATTGGTTCATCTCCGATTATTGAGCGTCTTCTATCTTGAAAACGTTTTCACAACATGCATCCATTTAACACCGCATCGAAAATGAAGTCAATCAGAAAAGTTGTCATTTTTATCGACGCCGCCGTGCCGAGGCCGGCAGATACCGGGCGCTCCCCTATGAAAAGTTGGAAAAACATGGCTTCCTCCGCGCTGTTGTTTTTCGTGAAAACGTTTTCAAATCGTGATCGTAGCGGCCAGCAGCGTGCTTCGCGTGGCGGCCAGCGCTACGCCGATGCCGCGCCGGCGACCACGCGGGGGGGGCGTGGCGCCGGCCCATGTTCCCTACCCGTCTGCCCGTCTGCCCGTCTGCCCCCTGCCGCCTTCTCGCCTTCTCGCCTGCCCGCCTGCCAGCTCGCCTGCCTGCCGCCGCTTGGCGGCCCGGACCAGGTAGCGCCGGCCGAGAACGGCTGGCAGCGATCGATGGCGGCAGCTAACCGAGCGCCACCCGGCCTGCGGCGCTGGCCGCCATTTATGGTAATCTTTCACTGAAAAGGTTTTCAGAGCTCTGACAACCAGCCATCTTGATACCCGGAAATCACCTTGACCGATAGCGCCCACGCCGCCCCTCCTTCCACCCTGCTCGACGTCGCCCGCCAGGCCGGCGTGTCGCCCAGCACCGTCTCGCGCATCCTCAATGGCACGGCCAAGGTGTCCGACGACAAGCGCGATGCCGTGCTGGCGGCCATTGCCAAAATGAAATTCGCGCCGAACCAGATGGCGCAGGGGCTGAAGAAGGGCCGTTCGATGACCATCGGCATCGTGGTGCAGGATATTTCCAGCCCCTTCTTCGACGAAAGCCTGCGCGGCGTGGACGATGGCTTGAAGGGCACGGGCTATGCGTCCGTCATCGTCAGCGGGCACTGGAATGCGCAGGAGGAAGCGGACCGCATCCGTTTGCTGCTGGCGCGCAAGGTCGACGGCATCATCCTGCTGTCGGGGCGCATCTCGGACGAGAGCGTGCTCGATTTCTCGCAGCAGCGCCCCATCGTCTCGACGGGCCGCCTGCTGGCGACGAAAAGCGCCATCGGCTTCAAGCTCGACAACGAATACGGCGCCTACCTGGCCGTGCGCCACCTGGTGGAACTGGGGCACCGCCGCATCGCCTTCGTCTCCGGGCCCGCCAACAACACGGACGCGGCCGAACGCCTGACGGGCTACCAGCGCGCGCTGCGCGAGGCGGACATCGCCATCGACCCGAAGCTGATGGTGGAAGGCGATTTCCACGAAGCGAGCGGCATGCTGGCCATGAACCATCTGTTTGATACGCATCAGCAGTTCAGCGCCGTCTTCGCCGCCAACGACCTGTCCGCCTATGGCGTGCGCCTGTGCCTGTACCGCAAGGGCATCCGCGTGCCCGACGATATCTCGCTCGTCGGCTTCGATGACTTGCCCGGCTCGTCCTACACGACGCCGCCGCTGACGACCATCCACCAGCCCCTGTACGACATCGGCCGCATCGCCACGCAAGCGCTGCTGGGCCTGATCAATGGCGAAGCCGTGCAGGCGGCCATTCCGCCCCTGGAACTGATCGTGCGCGAGACCACGCGCCGCGTGCGCTAAGCATTTGCCCCATGAGAAACCTGCTGCGTAGCCCGCTATCGGGCCGGCACTGCGCGCGGCAATTCTTGTCCAACTATGCTCCCCCCTATCGGGCTTGCTCGCTACGGTTTTTCAAGGTGCTGACGCTGCACCATAGGCCTTTCTTTTCCTGAACGAGAATCACTACGCCGCCAACATGGGCGACGCGTGCCGGAATCTGCAGCAATGGCGCATCCGCTTTACAATAGTGGCTCGTTCAGCAAGAATGCCTGCTTCAAGCACGCTTGGCTCAACCCTCCGGCCGCAGGCCGGAAGACTCCGAACACTCACCACAAAGGGACATCACATGGAACATACTCTGCCACCACTGCCGTATGAAATGGACGCTCTGGCGCCGCATATTTCGAAAGAAACCCTGGAATACCACTATGCCAAGCATCACCAGGCGTATGTCACCAACTTGAACAACCTGATCAAGGGCACCGAGTTCGAGAACCTGTCGCTGGAAGACATCATCAAGAAATCGTCGGGCGGCATCTTCAACAATGCGGCCCAGGTGTGGAACCACACGTTCTACTGGAACGGCATGAAGCCAGCCGGCGGCGGCGCGCCTACCGGTGCCGTGGCTGACGCGATCAACGCGAAATGGTCGTCGTTCGACAAGTTCAAGGAAGAATTCACCAAATCGTGCGTGGGCAACTTCGGTTCGGGCTGGACCTGGCTGGTGCAAAAAGCCGACGGTTCCGTCGACATCGTCAACACCTCGAACGCCGGCTGCCCGCTGACCACCGGCGACAAGCCGCTGCTGACCTGCGACGTCTGGGAACACGCCTACTACATCGACTACCGCAACCTGCGCGCCAAGTACGTGGAAACGTTCTGGGGCCTGGTCAACTGGGAATTCGTTGCCAAGAACTTCGCGTAAGCGCGTTCCTGACAACGGACGACGGAACGTGCCGCGGCGAGCGCCGCGGTAACCTTCCCTGAAAAGAAGCCTGTGCTTGCGCGCCAGGCTTCTTTTTTTTGTCCCGGCAGAAAGTCCCTGCGGGCGCATGGCAATTCAATCGAACAAGGCTCCCGCGCCAATTGTTATAAGATGCGAAAAAAACAGCATGTCTCCCTGCGCCCTGGCCTGTTCCACTTGCTGAAAGACAACAATGAAAAAAATCATGCTTGCCGTGCTGCTCTGCGCCTCCGCTTCCGCCTTCGCCAATTCCGCCTGCGACACGCCGCGCAACGACTTCGACGGCCTGTATTGCCTGAACAAGGTGTACCAGGAAGCGGACAAGGAACTGAACGCCAACTACAAGACCCTCGCGGCCCGGCTCGACGCGAACGGCAAGCAAAGCCTGAAGGCAGGCCAGCTGGCGTGGATCGACAAGCGCAACAAGACATGCTCGAAGCGCGAAGCGTCGGGCTTCTATGTCAACCTCGATTGCGCCACCCAGACCACGATCGAACGGGCACAGTTCCTGCAGGACCGCGTGCGCGAATGCGTGAGCGCGGGCTGCCAGAACAGCAAACTGTGACCCCGTGAGCAGGACCTGCGCCAGCGCAAACGGAGCCGCCGGCGAGCGTCTACACTGAATGCTCCGATTCCATTTTCGTGTAATGTCCATGAGCGAGCTTGTCGACATTTCCCTCAGTCACTGGGATGCGAATGCCAGCCCGGCGCAGCAAGCGGCCGCGCTGCAGGCGCTCGAAGACGGCCAGGTCCTCCTGCTGCCCGGCCTGGGTTTTCCCCTGCAAAAGGAAGAATACCCGCTGCTCAACGGCGCGGCTGGCAGCGCCAAGAACATCAGCTGGGATCCCGCGCGCGGCGTGCGCGGCCAGGGCGACGCCTACGATGCGGCCCTGCTGGCGGCGCTGATGCAGCGCTACGCGCGCCAGACGCGCAGCCTGCTGGCCGGCCTGCTGCCCAGCTACCAGGCGCATCTGCAGCAGGGCAAGGGCAGCTTTCGGCCCGTGGAAATTGCCGGCAGGGTGACGTCCTGGCGCAAGGACGACACGCGCCTGCATGTCGACAGCTTCCCCGCCTCGCCCACGCAGGGCCGGCGCATCCTGCGCGTCTTCACCAACATCCACCCGCAGGACGCGCCACGCGTGTGGAAGCTGGGCGCGCCATTTGAGCAGGTGGCGCAGCGCTTCCTGCCGGCGGCGCCGCGCCCGCGGCCGGGGCTGGCACCCCTGCTGCAGTGGCTGCACGTCACCAAGTCGCGCCGCACGCCCTACGACCACTACATGCTGCAATTGCACGACGCCATGAAGGCCGATGCCGATTACCAGGCGCACGTGGAACACCATATCCACGCCTTCGCGCCGGGCCAGACCTGGATCGTCTTCAGCGATGCCGTATCGCATGCGGCCCTGCGCGGCCAGCATGCGCTGGAGCAAACCTGGCTGCTGCCCGTGGGCGCCATGGCCGCGCCCGGCAAGTCGCCGCTGGCCATCCTGGAACGCCAGTTGGGACGGCCCCTCACCTAGCCCGCTCACCTGGCCCCTCACTTGGACCCTCACTTGGCCCCTCACCTGGCGCCAGGACGGAGCCACCACCAGGCCACGCCCAAGTCACGCCGGAATGGCACGGGGATGGCACTGGGATGGCACGGGGATGGCACCGGCATCGTGCCAAAGCCAGGCCGCAGCCAGGCTGGCGCCGCCCGGCGTGAGGCCGTCAGGCCGTCAGGCCGGCAAGCGCGCCGTCTTGAACCGCCGCCAGGCCCGGTGCATGCGGCCCTCCACGCCTTGCGACTGCGTGCCGGCCGCAAGGTAGCCACGGATGAAGGCCGCGTGCAGCAGCAGCTCGGCCTGGCCGGGCTGGCCATCGGGCAACTGCTGCAGCAGGCGGTCGGCCACCTGCACGTCGTTGAGCCAGCCCAGTTCATCCTGCAGCGCCGACAAGCGCCCGACATACGGCTTGACCGCGCGCGCGTCCAGCAGCGAGGCAAAGAATTCCGTCGCATAACGCGTCTTCTTGGCCGCGATGCGCACCCGGTGGCGCTGCTGCGGCGTGGCATGCAGCAGGCGCTTGCCGCGCTTCATCAGGCGGCGCTGGTCCTTGCGCAGGGTGGCATGGGCAAACGGCGACACGCCCGCGTCCAGCCGCCGCAGCTGGCGCGCCGAACAGCCGTCGCGCCAGCCCCGCGCCTGCAGCCAGCGCTGTATGCCCAGCATCCATGCCGTGTAGCGCGCCGACGTGACGGCCTGGGCGGCCCGCGCGTGCGCGGCGCGCGCCTGCTCCCGCGCCGCCTGCGCCAGCGCCGCCGCATCGGCGGCCGCCTCGCCATCGATGTGCGCGAGGGTATTGCCAGCCAGCACATCCCAGTCGCGCGCCTCGCCCAGCGCGCCACCCAGCCAGTCGAGTTCCGTCTTCAAGGCGTCCGGCAGCGCCAGCAGGGTCTTGAACATGCCCAGCGCCGAGCGCAAACGGCGCAAGCCCACGCGCATCTGGTGCAGGCTTTCCACGTCCTCGCCCGCCGCCACGCCATCCTGGTTGCCGCTGACCTGTTCCAGGCAATTGCCGCAGATGGCCAGGAACACCTGTTCCACCGTCATCGCCGCGTCCAGCGACAAGGGCTGCGCCTTGACCGCTTGCAGCGGCTGCGACGCTACCAGGCGGTAGCCCCGTTCCGCCTTGCTCATGTGCCCCAGCCGCAGCGGCACGTCCTGCAGCAGGGCCAGCGCCACGTCGAACAGGCTGGCCGCCTGCCCTTGCTTCAGTTCCAGTTCGATCTCGCTGACGGGCTCGCTGCGCGGGGCGCCGTCCGCGCCCCGCTCGCTCCGTTCGATCACGCCCTGGTCCAGCACGCATTCGATCTGGTCGCCCTGTGGCGTGCGCAGCTGCCACACGGTGCGCTCCATGCGCGTGGTAAACACGGCTTGCAGGCTGGCGCGGACGGCCTCCTGGCGCAGCAGTGCACGGATGGGCTGCTTGCGTCCGATGGCGGCGTCGAGCGCGTCGAGCTCGGGGGCGGGGCCGGCCACCTCGCCCTCCCATTCGTGACGGCTGTGCAAGCCGCCGCTGACGGTGCCGCCCGCCTTCAGGGTCTGCACCCAGCGCCCATCCACCTGGCGCACGCGCAGGCCCGCCTGGTGGCGGCACAGCTGCAGGTCGGGCGTATCGACATAGATATCGTGCATGGCCAGCACCTGCGGTTCGGCCTGCGCATACTGCGCCAGCAGGGCATGCGCACGCAGCCGGGCGACGTCCCCGGGCGCCAGCAGCAATTTCAACTCGATTTCCATGACCGTTCCTCGCGAGACTCCTGAACGTCCATTGTACGGCGCCGCCGCACGTGCGCAAGGAGCACGCACGCAGACCTTGATTTTGCGCGAAAATAGACGATTCATTTACTTTGGAGTTGCCATGACCTACCACGCCGCCGACAACCGCTATGACAGCATGCAATACCGCACGTGCGGCCGCAGCGGCCTGAAGCTGCCGCTGCTGTCGCTGGGCCTGTGGCATAACTTTGGCGACAGCAACAACCTGGCTTCGCAGCGCGACATGCTGCGCACGGCCTTCGACCTGGGCATCACGCATTTCGACCTGGCCAACAACTATGGCCCGCCGTACGGCAGCGCGGAAAGCAATTTCGGCAAGCTGCTGCGCGAGGACTTTCTACCCTACCGCGATGAACTGATCATTTCCACCAAGGCGGGCTGGGACATGTGGCCGGGCCCGTACGGCCAGGGCGGCGGCTCGCGCAAGTACGTGCTGGCCAGTCTGGACCAGAGCCTGCAGCGCCTGGGCCTGGACTACGTCGACATCTTTTACTCGCACCGTTACGACGCCGACACGCCGCTGGAAGAAACCATGGGCGCGCTGGCCACCGCAGTGCAGCAGGGCAAGGCGCTGTACGTGGGCCTGTCCTCGTACTCGCCGCAAAAGACGGCCGAGGCGGCCGCCCTGCTGAAGGAATGGAAGGTGCCATGCCTGATCCACCAGCCGTCGTACAACATGCTCAACCGCTGGATCGAGGAAGACGGCCTGCTCGACACCCTGCAGGAAGAAGGCATCGGCTGCATCACCTTCACGGCGCTGGCGCAGGGATTGCTCAGCGACAAGTACCTGGACGGCGTGCCGCAGGATGCGCGCGTCAACCGTCCCGGCGGCGGTTCGCTGACGCAGAAACACCTGAGCGCGGAAAACCTGGCCCGCGTGCGCGCCCTCAATGCCATCGCCGCCCGGCGCGGCCAGACCCTGGCGCAGATGGCCTTGGCCTGGGTGCTGCGCGACCCGCGCGTCACCTCAACCCTGATCGGCGCGAGCAGCAGCGCGCAAATCCGCGAAAACGTGGCCGCGCTGCAGCAGCTGGCGTTCACGGCGGAGGAGCTGGCCGCCATCGACGTGCAGGCGCGCGAAGGCCATATCAACCTGTGGGCCGGTCCGTCGCGGGCGAAATAGGGCCGAAATAGGGCCGGCGCGTTCAGGACGGCGACGGCAGCAGCGCGCGCAGTTCCTGCGCCACCTGCCGGCGCCGCTCGGGCGTGGCCAAGGCGCCCACCGCCACCTGCGTGCCGCCGGCGCGCAGGTCGCAAATGCGGATCAGCTGGCGCGTGCCCTGCGGCACGACGATGCGCGTGCGCCACGGGGCGAAATGGTGGCGCCGGCAGCGTCCCGCGCGCACCTGCTCGACGATCAGCTCGCCGTCGCGCAGGGCGATGTGCTCGTAATCGCGCGCGTGGCGCAGGTAATACAGCAAGGCCATGGCCACCAGGCCCAGTTCGGCAAATGAAAAGACGGGGATGTACCACAGGCCGCGCAGGGCAAAGGCGGCGGCGATCGCCGTGGAAAACAGGCACAGCACGCCATATGCGCGCAGCAGCTGGCGCGTCGTCAAGGCCCTGTGGCGCGCAAACAGCCATTGTGGCTGCTCGCGCGAATGATCGCGTGGCATGGCGCCTCCCGCAACATCATCGCTACGGCCCTCGTGGCCGCTCGCTTTGCTTCAAGCCGGCAAGTTCAATCAATCGCCCAAGTGCACGAGCGCATGGCCCACGTGCTGCCACCAGTGCTCGCGCGACTTGACCTGCTGCAAGCAAGACATATCTATCTCCGCCGGAAACACGCGGTCCTGGCAAGCCCGGGTTGCCAGGGCATGGCGCTGGTTTTCCGCCGCCGCCAGGGCCACGGCCAGCCAGAACGCCAGCGCCAGCAAGATCACCAGCAAGCTCCACGCGAGGTGGTTGGTGGTGCTTTTTTCACCGACGAACTCGCGCGGCCGCGTCTCGCGGTACATCGACATCAAGTCCTTTTCTTTCTCTTCCGACATCTGCGTGTGCATCCTGTGACATCCTATCCTGTGCCGGCCGGCTGGCCATGGCGGCGCGCGCGCCGCCTTGCCTCCATTTTACGCTGATGGCGCAGCGGCGACGGTAATTCGCCACGGCAACTTACAGCCGGCCGCCCGGATCAGGGCCGCGGCGCCTGCGGCGCGGCGTCCTGCGCATCGGCGTCGCCCGCCGGCTGCACGGGCGCGATGCTCTCCACATGGTCGACATCGATGTCGCCGCCATCGGGCGCCGCGTTTTGCGGCTCCACGCCGGCCCGCTCGCCGGTGCCGGCCGCATCGCTGTCGCTGTCGAGCGCTTCCGCATCCTGGCCCGGCACGCCCTGCATGTCGCTGCCGCTGTCGGAACTGTCGCTGGGCCCCAGGGCGCCCTTGCCGTGGCCGCTGCCCAGGACGCGGTCGGGGGTGACGGGTAAATTATCCGGATCGAGTGAACTGCTGCTCATGGCTGACTCCCGTTAATAAAAAATCAGCTTACTCCCCTGGCCGGGCTGGCGGCGCACGCCTGCACGGCATTTTCCCCGGGGAAAATGCGGCACCGCACAAATATTTTCAGAAATTACTTCACAAATGTACTATTCATTGCTATAGTTAATTCAAGTAAGCAGCTTCTCATCCAGAAATGCTTCACCGGCAGCACGGCGCCCACCCGCGCAACGCTGCCGGACCGACCGGTACGTGGCGATCCGGCCCATCCACCCAGCCATCATGCACATTTTGGAGTCTTATCATGCAAGCCAAATCACTCATCGCAGCATTGTTTGCCATCACGACCGCCACCTCGGCTTTCGCCCAGAGCGCCGCGCCTGCCGCTGCCAGCCAGCAACTCACGCGCGCTGACGTCACGGCCGAATACATCCGTGCCCGCAACGCCGGCGAAATCGCCACCAGCGAAGTCGACTACCCGAAAACGCCGGCCACCGCCGCCAGCAAAGTGACGCGCGAGCAAGTCATGGCCGAGTTCTACGCCGCCCGCAAGGCCGGCCAGATCCCGCAGACGGAAGCCGATTTTGACGTGGCACAAACGACCAAGCACGTCGTCAAATAAGAAACCAGTCAGCCGGTTTCAGTCAGTAACACACCTCAGTTGCGGCGCAGCATTCGGGTCTCCCCCGACCGGGCCACTCCCGGCGCTCACCGCGGCGAGCTGTCAGCAACACCCCCAACACTATCGGAGTTCCTGCATGTCCCTGCACCGCCGTCTGCTTGCCGCCAGCCTGATCCTTGCCTTGAGCGCTTGCGCCGACATGGGCCATATCGCGCCGCAATCGGTCATGCTCGACGCCAATAAACTGCAGGCCAGCCAGGCCATGGATGCCGCCGCCAGCGCCACCATACAATGGCCGCGCACGCAATGGTGGCAGGACTTGCACGACCCCCAATTGAACCGTTTGATGGAGCAGGCGCTGGCCGACAGCCCCACCCTGCGCGGCGCCCAGGCGCGCGTGCGCCAGGCCGAGGCGCTGGCCGGCGCGGCGGAAGACAAGACCCGTCCGCAGGCCGACGCGTCCGTCTCCATCAACCGCGAACTGTATTCGCTGCACGGCAGCACGCCGGCGCCGCTGGCGGGCAATTACGCGTGGCGCAACCAGGCCACCGTCACGGCTTCGTACGACCTGGACCTGTGGGGCCGCAACCGCGCCGCCCTGTCCGCCGCGCTGGGCGACGTGCAGATGGCCTCGGCCGAGTCGCAGATGGCCCGCCTGGCCCTGGAAACGGCGCTGGTGCGCACCTACATCCAGCTGTCGTATGAATTCACGCTGCAGGACGTGATCGAGCGCAGCCTGGCGCAGCGCGCCCGCATCCTCGACATCACGCGCCAGCGCAAGCAAGCCGGCATCGGCACCGATGTCGACGTGGCGCAAATCGAAACCACCCTGCCCGCGGGACGGCGCCAGCTGGAGCAGTCGGCCGAATCGCTGGCCCTGCTGCGCAACCAGCTGGCGGCCCTGGCGGGCAAGGGGCCGGGCGCCGGCGCGGCGCTCACGCGTCCCGTGCTGCGCCTGGACCAGCCGCTGGCCATTCCCGCCGCCCTGCCGGCCGACCTGATCGGCCGCCGGCCCGACATCGCCGCCCAGCGCTGGCGCGTGGAAGCGGCGGCGCAGCGCATCGATGCGGCCAAGGCCGAGTTTTACCCGAACGTCAACCTGGTGGCCTTCGCCGGCTTCCAGGCCTTCGGCTTCAGCCACTTTCTCGACGCCAACTCGGAAATCCGCGGCGCCTCGCCCGCGCTGAGCCTGCCCATCTTTGCCGGCGCCCGTTTGCGCGCCCAGCTGGGCAGCCAGACGGCCATCTACGACGGTGCCGTGGAGCAATACAACGCCACCGTCATCAACGCCATGTCGGACGTCGCCAACGCCGTCACCAAGGCACAATCGCTGGAAAAGCAGCACCTGCTGACCGCGCAGGCGCTGGCCACGGCGCAGCGCGCGCGCGACCTGGCGGAAAAGGCCTACAAGGCGGGCATGAGCGACGCCATCAACATGCTCAACACGCAAGTGGCGCTGCTGGCGGAAGAACAGCAGCAGGCGCAAAATGGGGCACGCGAACTGGATCTCTACGTTTCCTTGATGAATGCACTGGGAGGCGGCATCTAGACTCGCGTTGCCATAGCTCAACAAGATACAATCGGAGCTTTATTCACACATGAAGGAATATGACATGACCGCTTTTGACGCCACCTCCAAGCGGCTGCAAAACATCCGCACGCGCATGCCAGGCTTCCCCATGGAACTGATGCGCCTGCTGCGCATGACGTACCACATTCAAAAAGGCATGAAGGACCTGACCAATGCCGCGCTGAAGAAGCACGACCTGGTCGATGCCAGCTACATGGTGCTGGCCGTGCTGTACGGCACGGACGACGAAACCTCGAACGCCTGCACCCTGGGCATGGCGTGCCATGAAAAGCCGGCCAACCTGACGCGCGTGTGCAACGACCTGGAAACGCGTGGCCTGATCCACCGCGGCACGCGCCCTGGCGACCGCCGCTCGGTGATGATCTCGCTGACCGACAAGGGCCGCGCGCTGATCGAAACGGCGCTGCCCGACGTGTACCAGGAAACCTCGGCCCTGTACGAAGGCTTCACACAGGAAGAACTGCAAGTGCTCGACAAGCTGTACGTGCGCCAGTTGCGCAACCTCAACAATCTCAACAACCAGAACTGATAGCCTATCGATGACGCCAGCCACAGCAACAAAATCCCTACACGGCCCCCTGACGCGGGCGGCCCGCTGGCTGGCGCTGGCGCTGCAGGACTGGCGCACGACGGAAGGCGAACGCTGGATCTACGTCGGCAAGAACCTCATCGCCGCGTTCTGCGCGCTGTGGCTGGCCTACCGCCTGGGCCTCGATTCCCCCAGCACGGCCATGACCACCACCATCATCCTGGCCCTGCCCAGCAGCGGCATGGTGCTGGAAAAAAGCTTTTACCGCCTGTGCGGCACCCTGCTGGGCTGCCTGGCCGCGCTGACCCTGATCGGCCTGTTCCCGCAGCAGCCCGTGCTGCTGTTCGCCGGCCTGTCCCTGTGGGTGGGCCTGTGCACGAGCGGCTCGGCCCTGCACCGCAACGCCCAGTCGTATGTGTACGTGCTGGCCGGCTACACGGCCTGCATGATCGTGCTGCCCGCCATCGAGCAGCCGACGCAGGTATTCGCGCTGGCCGTCACGCGGGTGGCCGAGGTAGGCCTGGGCATCATCTGCTCGGCCGCCGTCTCCAGCGTGCTGCTGCCGCGCCACCAGGGCACGCAGGTGATGCGCACGGTGCAGGCCCGCTACGGCAAGTTCCTCGCCTTCTGCCAGGACGTGCTGCAGCAAAAGCTCACGCCGGCGCAGGTGGAGCTGACGCATCTGCAGTTCGCCGCCGACGTGGCGGCGCTGGAGCTGGGCCGCTCGGCCGCCCTGTTTGAAGTGACCAGCAAGGTGGGCCACGTGCGCGCGCAAAACCGCAAGCTGCACGCCTTCAACGCCACCTTCATGACGGCGCTGACCACCTTCTACACCTTCCACCGCCTGTTCGACCGCCTGCAGCGCGACGGCGAAAACCAGGTCATGCAGGCGTGCGCGCCCCTGTACGCCATCGTCGCCGAAGCGCTGCAGACGACGCCGTCGCAGGACTCGCTCGACACCATGCAGCTGCACCTGCAAACGGCGCTGGCCCAGGCCCGCGCGGAGATCGACGGCGCGCCCGTCGCGCACGCGCAGCGCATCGATTTCGACACCGTCTGCGAACTGCTGGAACGCTTTGCGCGCGACATGAGCCGCTTTCACGAAGTGTATTTCAGCCTGGCCCACGACACCCCGCTGGAGATCAGCACGCCGCAGGCCTACGCGCCGAAGACGCCGCCCGCGCTGGTCATCGCCAGCGGCGCGCGCGCCGGCATCAGCCTGGCCCTGCTGGCCCTGGGCGCCTACTTCCTCGCCTGGCCCTACGCCGGCACGGCGATGCTGATGGCGGCCGTGTTCTGCGCCCTGGCCTCGTCCTCGCCGCGTCCCATCATGATGATCCGCCAGGTGCTGACGGGCTTTCTGATCGCCATGCCGCTGTCGCTCGTGTGCGTGTACTTCGTGCTGCTGCACGGCGACGGCTTCCCCATGCTGGTGCTCAGCTTTGCGCCCTTCCTGGCCGTCGGCCTGTACCTGATGACCAATCCCGCCAAGCTGGGCGTCGGACTGGGCGTGTCGACCTTCATCACGCAGATGGCGCCGCTGAACGTCATGCGCGTCGACGGCGCGGGCTTTCTGAACACGGGCATGGCGCTGATCGTCGGCCTGATGCTGGCCGCCCTCGTGTTTGCCGTGCTGCTGCCCGAGCACACCATGGGCCACAGGGACCACGTGGGCCCGGCCCTGTGGCGCGAAGCCCTGCACGCGTGCACGGCGCCCGTGCGCAGGGTCAAGCACCGCTTCGACAACCGCGTGCGCGACCTGCTCAGCCAGCTCAACGCGGCGGCCGGACCGGCGCCGGGCGTCGCCACGCGCGCCGTCGTGCGCCAGGCTTTGAATCTGCTGGAAATCGGCCACTCGGTGATCGAACTGCGCGAACTGATCGCCAGCGCCCGCCCGGGCGCCACGCGCCACGCGCTGCAGCAGTGCGTGGACCACATCGGCGCCTGGCTGCGCACGCGCGCCGACACGCAGCTGCAGGCGGCGCTGGCGGTCACCCTGCAGGCGGGCGCCGTGGTGCGCGCCGCGCAAGGCGAGGCGGATGCGACAGCCGAACGCAGCGCGCGCCTGCAGACGGCGCTGGCCGACCTGCACTCGATCTACACTTCATTACTCGACCAAATGGCGCCTGGCGCCGGAGACCACCATGCCGCGTGAATTCGCCCTGTTCGGAATCCTGATTCCTACCCTGCTGCCCCTGTTCATCCTCAGCATCGGCCTGCAAACCCTGCTCGACCGGGTGCTGGGCTGGCTGGGCGTGTACCGCATGGTGTGGCACCCGTCGCTGGCGCGGCTGTGCATCTTCATCGCCATCTTCGGCGCGCTGGCCCTGTCGCTGTACAAATAATTAAAAAAACTCTTCAACCAAATCAAGGAAGGGGTACCGCCATGGTAACCAAACTGACCCGCTATGCCATCACCCTGCTGCTCCTGGTGGCGGCCCTGTGGATAGGCAAGACCGTCTGGGACCGCTACATGGAGTCGCCATGGACGCGCGACGGCCGCATCAAGGCCGACATCGTCAACATCAGCGCCGACGTGGCGGGCACCGTCACGGACGTGCTGGTGCGCGACAACCAGGTGGTGCAGAAGGGCGACGTGCTGTTCGTCGTCGACAGGGAGCGCTATGTCAGCGCGCTGGCCCAGGCCGACGCCGTGCTAGCCGCGCAAAGGACGGAGCAGGGCCGCCGCGGCAAGGAAGCGCAGCGCCGCGCGGGACTCGACGCCAGCATCATCTCCACGGAAAGCCGCGAAAGCGCGGCCTTTGCCGCCACCTCGGCCACCTCGCAAGTGCAGGCCGCCGTGGCCGCCCGCGCCCTGGCGCAATTGAACCTGGAGCGCACCACCGTGCGCGCCCCCGTCAGCGGCTACGTGACCAACCTGAACGTGCACAAGGGCGATTTTGCCGCCGTCGGCGCGGCCAAGCTGGCCGTCATCGACAGCGCCTCCTACTACGTCGTCGGCTACTTCGAGGAAACCAAGCTGGGCATGCTGGCGCAGGACGACAAGGCGGAAATGAATCTGATGAGCGGCGGCACCCTGCACGGCCACATTGAGAGCATCGCGCGCGGCATCACCGACCGCGACGCCGCCACGGGCCGCGAACTGCTGGCCGACGTCAATCCCACCTTCAACTGGGTGCGCCTGGCGCAGCGCGTGCCCGTGCGCATCCATATCGACGAGCAGCCGAAGGGCCAGCTGCTGGTGGCGGGCACCACCTGCACCGTGGTGATCACGCCCCATTCGGCGCCGGCCGGCACCGCGCCAGCCGCGCCGCACAAGGCCTAACGGCCGCCGGCCACGTCGAGGATGCTGCCCGTCACATACGTCGCGCCCGACCCCAGCAGATACAAGATGGCCTCGGCCACTTCTTCCGGCTGGCCGCCGCGCTGCATGGGCACGCCCGATTCCAGGCGCGCCACCCTGCCCGGCTCGCCGCCCGAGGCGTGGATGTCCGTGTAGATGATGCCCGGCCGCACGCCGTTGACGCGGATGCCTTCGGCCGCCACTTCCTTCGCCAGGCCGATGGTCAGCGTGTCGACGGCGCCCTTCGACGCCGCGTAATCGATGTACTCCCCCGCCGAACCGAGGCGCGCCGCCGCCGACGAGACGTTCACGATGCGCCCGCCCTGCCCGCCCGTCGCCGTCGACATGCGCCGCACGGCCTGCTGGCAGCACAAGAAGTAACTGATCACGTTGGTGCGCAGCACGCGCTCCAGGCGCGGCACGGCAATGTCGACGAGCCGGCATTTCTGCTCCAGCACGCCCACATTGTTGACCAGCGCCGTCACCGTGCCCAGGCGCGCATCGGTCTCGGCGAACAGGCGCGCCACGTCTTGCGCGTCGCCGGCATCGGCCTGCACGGCGATGGCCTCGCCCCCTTCGGCGGCGATGCGCGCGCGCAGCGCCCCGGCCGCCTGCGCATCGCGCACGTAGTTGATGCACACGGCATAACCCTGGCGCGCCGCCAGCAAGGCCGTCGCCGCGCCGATGCCGCGGCTGCTGCCCGTAATCAGGATCACTTCCTTCATTGCCCCTCCCCGGTGGTTGTGGCCTCATCATACGCGGACGAAAAAAAACCCGCGCATGGCGGGTTTTTCTGCAGTCGCTTTCAGTTCCTGAAGTGCGTCATGGCGTAGCCCAAATGCTGCCACCAGTGCGCGCGCGTCTGCACGCCGGCCAGGCATTTCGCGTCGACTTCGCCCTTGAACGCGGGGTCCGCGCAGGCCTTGGTGACCAGCGCATTGCGCTGGTTTTCCACGTTGACGACGGCGATCGCCAGCCACGCCACGAGGGCCAGGGCCAGCACGCACAGAGTCCAGGGCAGCTGCTTCATGGGAATCTCCGTTTACTTCTTCGCTGGCGCGGGAGCGCGCTCTTTCAGCACGCGCGCCACCAGTTCGTCCATCACGCGCAGGGTCGCCGCCTGAGTCTGCGGCTCGGACTGGCCAGGACGCGACAATTGCGCCGGCGAGGTGACGAAGCGGCCATCGATGACGATGGTCGGCGCGCTGTCGATCTTGCTGGCGGTGATCAGCTGCTCGTTGCGTTTCAGCTTGGTCTGCACGCCGAAGGAATTGAACATGTCCAGGTATTTCGCCTTGTCGATGCCGTTCTTCACTAGCAGGTCGAGGATGGCGTCATCGCGGTTCAGGCGGTTGCGTTCGACGTGGATGGCGCGGAAGATCTTGTCATGGAACTGGTCCAGCTGGCCCATCGCCTCCAGGGTGACGTAGGCGTGCGCCTGCGGGTCCTTCGGGCCGGAGAAGGCCAGGTGGATGCGGCGGAAGGCGATCTTGTCGCCCTGCTTCTTGACCCAGTCGTGCATCAGCGGATCGAGCGCGTAGCAATGCGGGCAGGAATACATGAAGTATTCCACCACTTCCACCTTCTTGCCCGTGTCCGTGCGCACTGGCGTGGGGAGCGTGGTAAAGCCGGTATCGGCCGCCATGGCGCCGCCGGTGGCCGCCACCAGGGTGACGGCAGCAAGCAGGGGACGCAAGAAACGCAGAAAACGCATAATAATCCTTCATCATAAAGTGGTCGTGAACGGGGCGAGATTACCACTTTTTGCGCCGGGCGATGAAGATCGGGCGCAAAAAAGGCGCGTTTACCGCCCCTGTCCGCGCCCGCTTAAGCCGCATTTAAGCCCCGCCGCGCCTGCGCCTCAGAAATGGTAGCGCGCCGAGATGCGCAGCTGGCGCCGGTCATTCTGGTAAATGCTCGAACGGCAGCCCGGCGCATCGCCGTAGTGGCGGCGGTTGGCCAGGTTGCTGCCGGCCAGTTCCAGCTCCCAGGCGCCCAGCTTGCGCACGGCGCGTCCGTCCACGGTGGCAAACGCGGGCACCTGCGCCAGGCAGCTGCCGGCGAAATCCGGGCCATAGCGCAGGGCGCGCAGCCACTGCACGCCCACGTCGGCGCTGGCGCCGCGCGGTCCCGTCCAGTACAGGCGCAGGGTCGCCAGGGTCTTCGGCACGAGCGCGATATCCGGGCCATCGTAGGCGTAATCGTCGTAGCGCGCATGCACCTGCCGCAGCTGGCCGTCCAGGCGCCAGGCGCGCGCCAGGGCCGCGCTGGCCTCGATGGCGATGCCGTCGCGGCGCGACGGCTCCAGGTTGCCGGCAAAGCCCAGCTGGCCCAGGCTGTGGTCGAAGACGATCTGGTTGCTCAGGCGCTCGCTGAACACGCGCACGGAGGCGCTGCGCGCGCTGTCGCCAAAGGTGGCGCCCAGCTCCGTCTCGCGCCGCTCCTGTCCCGCCAGCGGACGATAGCCGGCGCTCGTGTAGCCATCGTCATCGATGCGATAGCTGCGCGCGCTCCTGGCGTACACGCTCAGTTGGGGACGCAGCAGCACGCTGCCCTGCACATCCCAGGCGTTCTGGTTTTCCCAGTCGCTGCCGCCGAAGGGCATGTCGGCGGGATCGAGCTGGATCTGTTCATGCCGCAGTCCCAGCAGCAAGCGCGGCGCCAGCGCGCCGCCAAAGGCCAGCTCTTCGCGCAGCAGCAGCGCGCGCGAAAACTGGTGGCGCTGCGCATCGCCTTCGCGTCCCCACGCGGCGCTGCCGGAACGCCGCTCCCACTGCATCAGGTCCAGGCCCACTTCCGTGTCCGTGCCCACGCCGCCCACCTTGCCGTAATGGCGCACGCGGGGCGCCAGCAGCCGGCGCCGGCTGCGGTAAGACGACTCGGCGCTGCCGGCCTCGCCCGCATAGCGGGCCTCGGCGCGCTTTTCCCGCTGCGACAGTTCCACGCCCAGCTCGAAATTGCCCACGTAGCGCTGCACGAAGGCGCTGGCGCGCTGCACTTCATAGCTGTACAGGTCTTCCGGGCGCGCCGCCAGCAGGGCCAGGTAGGGCGCCTCGGGCGCCGGATAGCGCGTCTCCTGCTTCAGCTGGTCGGCCGTGAAGCCGAAACGCCCCTGCCGCAGCTTCCACTCGGCGCCGCCGTTGAAGCCGCGCTGGTGGAACACGCTGCCATCGCGGTAATTGCCATTGCGCTGTCCATCCACCGCCGCGTCGAGCGCCATGCCATCGCGGTCGTACGCCAGGGCGCCGCGCATGCTGTGCTGGCCGCCCTGCGCCAGCTCGCCCGACAGGTCGCCATGCGTGACGCCGGCCGGCGCGGCGGACGCGCCGCCGGCCGCATCGCCCCCTTCCTGCGCGCACGCCGGCATGGCCAGGGCGCACAGCAGCAAGGCGCGCGTGGCAACAGTCAGGGCGAGGGGAACAGGCATCATGGCGGCTGGCTTGAGTGCAATGGCATGGTCGCGGCGCGGACGCGCGCTCGTGGATAGACGGGATGGCAAAAGCGAATCATTATACGCACGCCGCGCGGCGCCGCAAGCGCCTGCGCCATCAGCTGCCCAGGCGCCCTTCCTCGGCCAGGAAATCGATGAAGGTGCGCACTTTCGAAGACAGGTAGCGGCGGCTCGTGTAGACGGCGTACACCTTGCCGCCCGCCAGCCGGTAGCCGTCGAAGAGGCGCACCAGCCGCCCCGCCGCCAGGTCCGCATCCGTCTGCCACGAGGGCAGCAGGGCGATGCCCATGCCGTCGAGCGCGGCCGCGTGCAGCAGGCTTTCGTTATTACATTGCAGCACGGGCGAGAACTTCACCGTCTCGCTCCCCTGCGGGCCGTCGAAGGCCAGTTCATTACCGTTCGCCAACAAGGAATAACTGATCATGGCGTGCTGCGCCAGCTCCTGCGGCGCCTGCGGATGGCCGCCACGCGCCAGGTAGGCGGGCGCGGCCACGAGATGAAAGGCGATGCTGCCGATGGGCCGCGCAATCAGGGTGGGCGACGGCGCCTGGCTCACCCGCAGGGCCAGGTCGAAGCCCTCTTCCACCAGGTTGACGACCCTGCCGCTCAAATCGATGTCGAAGGTCACTTCCGGGAAGCGTGCGCGGTAGGCGGCCAGGGTGCGCGTAAAGATGGCGTTGGCGAACCAGACGGGCGCGCTCAAGCGCAGCATGCCGCGTGGCACCACCGTCGTGCGGCCCACCGTCGCTTCCACCTCGTCGAGGTTGTCGAGCATGTCGCGGCACTGTTCAAAATACACCTTGCCGATTTCCGTCAGGCTCAGGTGGCGGCTGCTGCGGTTCAGCAGGCGCGCGCCCAGGTGGCGCTCCAGGTGCATCACGTGCTTGCTGACCATGGCCGGCGACAGGTCCAGGCGCTCGCTGGCGCGCACGAAGCTGTCCAGCTCCACCACGGCGCGAAACACGCGCATGCTGCGCAAGGTATCCATGCTCATCCGATCATCAACAAAAAGGAAATGATATATCAATAATAGCGATCTTGATCAACTCATTGCGCATGACTATCATGGTGTCATCATCAGCCATTCCCACCAGGAGCCGCCATGCAAGAGCACACCTTCCCCACCTATTTCCTGTCGCACGGCGGCGGCCCGTGGCCCTTCATGAAGGAGCAGTTCGGCGGCCGCTACGACGTGCTCGAAGCGTCGCTGCAGGATATCCCGCGCCAGATCGGCGCGCGCCCGAAGGCCGTGCTGGTGGTGACGGCGCACTGGGAAGGGCCGCAATTTCTCGTCTCGGCCAGCCCGCAGCCAGGCATGATCTACGATTACTCGGGCTTTCCGCCGCACACCTATCAAATCCAGTACCCGGCGCCGGGCGCGCCGGCACTGGCGGCGCAAGTCAAGCAGCTGCTCGATGCGGCCGGCCATCCGGCGCGCCTGGACCACGAGCGCGGTTTCGACCACGGCACCTTCAGCGCCCTGTACCCCATCTACCCGCAGGCGGACATGCCGCTGGTGCAGCTGTCGCTGAAACACGGCTACGACCCGCTGACGCACGTCGAGGTGGGCCGCGCGCTGGCCGGCCTGCGCCGCCAGGGGGTGCTGATACTGGGCAGTGGCCTCAGTTATCACAACCTGCGCCAGTTCGGCCAGGCGGGCGCCGTCGCCTCGCACCAGTTCGATGCCTGGCTGCGCGACACGATGGCCCTGCCGCCGGCGCAGCGGCTGGAACAGTTGCTGGCCTGGGACCGGGCGCCGGGCGCGCGCCAGGCCCATCCGCAGGAAGACCACCTGCTGCCGCTGATGGTGGCGCTGGGCGCGGCCGAGCAGGAAGCGGCGCACGTGGTGTACCACGAGGAAGATTTCTTTGGGGCGCTGGCCGTCACCAGCTTCAAGTTCGGATAAGCGGGCAGCCCATGCAAAAAGCGCCGCGACAGTGATGTCGCGGCGCTTTTTGCATGGCTGTCGCCGGAATTACGTGCCGCGCTTGCCGCGCGCCGCGTTCTTTGCCTTTTCGGCGGCAATTTCCGCCGCCTTCGCCGCCTTTTCCGCCATCTCGGCCGCGTGCTGGGCCAGCAGGGCGGCGCGCGTGTCCGGCGTTTCCAGCGAGATACGTCCCAGGATGCCGCTGCGGTAATCGAGCAGCAGGGTGTGCGACGCCTTCTCGAAATCGTAGTCGCCGCCCTTGATGCGGAAGCCGCGCTTGGCGGCAATGCCTTCGACCACGCCGATGGCGTCGACTTCGCCGACCTTGGTGCCGTAGCGGGCCGCCAGCAAGTCCGGGTAGCGCTTGAGCAATTCCTCGGCCAGGAACACGGCCACTTCCTCTTCGATCAGCGCGTTCGAGCCGATGGCGTGGCTGGCCGCCAGCATCAGGCCGTCGCTGGGGATGGCGATCTTCGGCCACAGCATGCCGGGCGTGTCGACGAGGATGGTGTTCTTGTCCAGGTACAGCTTTTGCTGCATTTTCGTCACGGCCGGCTCGTCGCCCACCTTGGCCACGCGTTTTTTCAACAGCGCGTTCATCAGGGTCGACTTGCCCACGTTGGGGATGCCCATGATCATGATGCGCAACGGTTTCGTCGGCACGCCCCGGTGCGGCGCCAGCGATTTCGCCAGTTCCGGGATGCGCGCCACGTCGCCCGGCTTCTTGGTCGTCATCGCATACGCCGTCACGCCTTCCTGGGCGTTGAAATACGCCACCCAGGCGGCTGTCGCGGCGGGATCGGCCAGGTCGGTCTTGTTGAGGATCTTCAGGCAGGGGCGCTGGCGGAACAGGCGCAGCTCGTCCACCATGGGATTGCAGCTGGCTGCCGGCAGGCGCGCGTCCACCACTTCAATCACCAGATCGGTGTTCTCCATGGTCTCGGCCGCTTTCTTGCGGGCCGCGTTCATGTGTCCTGGGTACCATTGTATCGCCATGCTCTTGCTTTCAAAATCGTTCGGTCAATCCGCTATTTTACGTGGTTGCCGCCACAGCGTCGCGTTTACTGACGGCAATGGCTACCGTGCGACACGAACGAGACAATTGGTGATAATTTTGCAGTTACATGAATGATAAGATCCGTGTCCGTCCATGCGGGCCGGCCCGCTCCCCGCACATTTAACCTGGCTGTTTTCCATGTCCGTCTTCCGCACCGCCCTCCTTGCCGCCCTTTGCGCCGGCCTGCCGCCGGCCCTGGCCCAGGAACAGCCGCCAGCGCCAGCCGACCCGTCCAGCCAGGAAGTGCAGCAGACCGTCGACGTGCAAAGCACGCGCGATCCCGACCTGCGTCCCTACCGCACCATGCTCAAGGGCGTCGACGCCTATGCCGACCACCTGCGCCTGGCGCCCGCTGCGCCGCTGCGCTTCATGCTCATCCCCGCCACGCCGACGGGCAAGCTCGACGGCGTCACCCTGCACCTGTCGGCCGAGAACCTGTCGATCCCCATCCCGCTGGCTGCCAACGGCAGTTTTACGCTGGCGCGCGACAAGGCCGCCTACGACGCGAATGCGGACCTGGTCAGCAACAAGAAGCGCGACACCGTGCGCTGGCGCGCCGACATCCATACGCCCGGCCTGCCGGCGAATGTGCGCCGCCTGGGCGACCTGCGCATGGAGTGCGAAATCCGCTGGGCCGTGGAGCAGGATGACCTGCCGTTTGTCCGGCGCAACCTGTTCCGCCTGGCGGGCGGCCCCTGCCACTCCTCGCTGATCCACGTGCCCTATCCCGTGTTCCGCAAGCTGCTGGCCGTGCAGGCGCGCTCTGGCGAGCGCACGGCCGCCATCCGCATCACGGCAGACCAGCAGCGCTACGTGCCGCCGCTGCATGACCAGACGTGGGACGACGACACCTTGCTGACCCTGAGCTATGCCGACGAGAGCCAGGTCGCGACGACAGCGCCTGCCAGCGCGCAGTAATGGTGCGGGCGGAAACCATGTCAAATATTTCTACATGGATTTATATATTTACTGTCAGCAATAAAAAAGTATGCTCTAATATCGCCTCTTAAATGAAAAGCAATGTTTCCAGGCTGGCTCCCGCCAGGCGCAGGGAGATAGGCAACGGGGATAGGGCGATATGACGATGGAAGAGACGGACGCGGCGCAGGCCGGGCCTGAGCGGGGCGGCCGGCGCCCGCGCAAGAAGGCCGCGGCCAAGCGCGCGCCGCGCGGCGGCAGCGTGCCGCGCCTGAAGAAGGAATGCCGGCAGCTGCAGCTGCAGGTCGCGCAGCTGGAAGAGCGGCTGAAACGCCAGAGCGCCGACAGCTATGGCCTGCAGATGCTGTACGACCAGCTGGTCAATGAAATCAAGTACCACCGCGACATGCTGCAGCTCGACAGCTTTGACGCGGAAAAATCGTCAGGCGTCTACACCGAGGCATGGCGCCGCTTCATGGCCGGCGACGCGCTCGACTACCAGACCCACCGCCACACCAATTCCCGCAGCCGCCCGACCTTGCTGTAGCTACAGTTCCGCCAGCGCCTTCACATGCGCCGCCACGCTGCGGCCCAGCGACGACAGGTTGTAGCCCCCTTCCAGGCAGCTGACGATGCGGCCCTTGCCATACTGCTGGGCCACGGCCATCATCTGCTGCGTCAGCCACGTATAGTCGGCCTCCACCAGGCCCATGCCGCCCACGTCGTCTTCGCGGTGGGCATCGAAACCGGCGGAAATGAAGATCATCTGCGGCTGCTGGCGGTGCAGCGCCGGCAGCCAGTGGTCGAGCACCAGCTGGCGCACCACGTCGCCCTTCGAGCGGGCCGGCACGGGCACGTTGACGCGCGTGTCCGTATAGGACTCGATGTCGCTGTAGGGATAGAACGGGTGCTGGAAGAAACTCACCATCAGGATGCGCGGGTCGTGCGCCACGGATTCGGCCGTGCCATTGCCATGATGTACGTCAAAATCGACGATGGCGACCCGTTCGAGCCCGCGCACGTCGAGCGCATGCTTGGCGGCGATGGCCACGTTATTGAACAGGCAAAAACCCATCGGCTCGCTGGGCCGCGCATGGTGGCCGGGCGGGCGGATGGCGCAGAAGGCATTGCTGATCTCGCCATCGATGACGGCATCCGTGGCCGCCACGGCCGAGCCGGCAGCGGCCAGCGCCGCATTGTAGCTGTGCGCATTGAGCAGGGTGTCGCCGTCGAGCGGGTAGTAGTCGCCCGCGGGCGGCACGTTGTCGCGCACGAGGCCGATGGCCGTGGCGCTGTGGTTGCGCTCGATATCGGACATTTGCGCGCGCACGCCGTCGCGGTGCTCGACCAGGTCGCTGATGTGCGCGAGGATCAGTTGATCGTTGATGGCCTGCAAGCGGGCCGGCGATTCGGGATGCCAGTCGCCCATTTCGTGGCGCTGGCAATCGGGGTGGGTATAAATGGCTGTGCTCATGCGCTGTACTGGTTACCTCTGTCTCTGTCCATACTCCGTCCACGCGGGGAACGCTGCCAGGCATTCCTGCCCGCCTGGCGCGTTCTCGCATAAAATCACTGGCTGGTCTGTGCCGCCCTTGCCGCAACCCTAATCTACCACGTGCGCGGCGCGGGCGGGCGGCGCCATTTGACCTGGCCAAAGCGATTGTAAATTAAATAATCCCGTGTACTGTGATAGAAATAGCATGTTTTCGAAAATACACCAGGCCGCGCGCCAGATCGGCGAAGTTCTCGTCGGCAAAGACTTGCAGATCCGCCAGACCCTTGCCTGCGTGCTGGCCGGCGGCCACCTGCTGATCGAAGACGTGCCCGGCGTCGGCAAGACCACCCTCGCGCACGCGCTGGCCATCACGCTGGGCCTGCAATGGAAGCGCCAGCAATTCACCAGCGACCTGCTGCCCGCCGACGTGGCCGGCATGAGCGTGTATGACCGGGGCAGCGGCAGTTTCCTCTTTCACCCCGGTCCCCTGTTCACGCAAGTGCTGCTGGCCGACGAGATCAACCGCGCCACGCCGAAGACGCAGTCGGGCTTGCTCGAGGCGATGGAAGAGCGGCAAGTGACGCTCGATGGCGTCACGCATGCGCTGCCGCAGCCGTTCTTCGTCATCGCCACGCAAAACTGCGCGCACCAGCTGGGCACCTTTCCCCTGCCCGAATCGCAGCTGGACCGCTTTCTCATGTGCGTCACCCTGGGCTACCCGGACCCGGCCGCCGAGCGGGCGCTGCTGCTGGGCGCGGACCGCCGCGCCATGCTGCACACCTTGCCCGCCGTGATGAGCGGCGAGGAATTGCTGCAGGCGCAGGCGGCCTTGCGCGCCATCCACGCCTCGCCCGCCCTCGTCGACTATGTGCTGGCCCTCGTGCACGCCACGCGGGCGCCGGGCATGTTTGCCGACGGCCTCAGCCCCCGCGCCGCGCTGGCCCTGCTGCAGGCGGCGCGCGCCTGGGCCGCCCTGGAGGGACGCGACCATGTCACGCCCGACGATGTGCAAGCCGTGCTGCTGCCCGTGTGCGCCCACCGCCTGCATGCGGCGCAAGGAACCACGGACAGCCGCGCGCTGCTGCAGCAATTGCTGTTGAGCACCCCCGTCTGAACGGCATGCGCTGGCGCAATGTTTCCTGGTTGCCGCCGCGCCCCTGGCTGGGCGCGCAGCGCGTGCACATCCGTCCCTCGCGGGCGGGCCTGGCGTTTGCGGCCCTGCTGCTGGCGCTGTGGATCGCTGCCGTCAATTACCGCCTGGGCCTGGGCTATGCGCTCACGTATGTCGCGGCCGCCTGCGCCATCGCCGACATGCTGTTTGCCAGCCGTAACCTGGCGGGCCTGGCCTTGGCCGCCGTGCCGGGACCGCCCGTCTTCGCGGGCAGCCACGCCGTGTTCACCTTGCGCCTGATCAACCGCAGCAGCCGCCCGCGCCACGCCATCCGCCTGGCCGTCACCGCTTCCGCCGCAGCGCCACAGCTGGCCGATATCGCCGCCCATGGGGACACGGCCGTCAGCATCGGCGTGGCGGCGCCGCAGCGGGGCTGGCTCCCTGCCCCGCCCGTGCGGCTGTCAGGCAGCTTTCCGCTGGGCCTGTTCCTCGCCTGGTGCCATTGGCAGCCCGAGGCGCGCGTGCTCGTGTATCCGCAGCCCGAGGCGGGAGCGCCGCCGTTCCCCTTGCCAAGCGGCATGACAACGCAGGCGGCACGCGCAAGCGGCGGCACCCGGGAAGTCGCCGGCGTGCGCGCCTACCAGCCGGGCGACCCGCTGCAGCGCCTGGCCTGGCGCCAGATCGCCCGCCACGACGGCGAACATTTGTTCAGCAAGCAATTCCTGCCCGCCGCGGAAGCACCCGCGGGCAGCCCCCAGGGCAACATCGTGCTCGACCACGCCGCCCTGCCCGCGCTGGCGCCGGAAGCACGGCTGTCGCGCCTGGCCGCCTGGGTGCTGGCGGCGGAAAGGGGCAGCCTGCCCTACGGCCTGCGCGTGGGTGCGCTGAGCATCGCCCCGGGCCTGGGCGCCAGCCACCGCGACGCCTGCCTGCGCGCCCTGGCCCTGCACGAGCCGCCCCAACACCCTCCGCTTGCCCAGGCAGCGCGACAGGCCATGCAGGCGGCGCCATGAAGCACTGGCTAGCCAATTTGCCGCGCGACAAGGCCGACATCCTGCTGCTCCTGCTGGCCGCCGCCATGGTGCTGGCGCCGCACGCGCTGCACCTGCCCACGTGGCTGTCGGCAGCCACGGGAGCGCTCCTGCTGTGGCGTGCCGCCATCACCGTGCGGGGCCGGCGCCAGCCGCGGCTGGTCCTGCTCCTGCCGCTGGCTCTGGCGGGCCTCGCCGGCATCCACGCCAGTTACGGCAGCCTGATGGGGCGCGACCCCGGCGTGGCCATGCTGGCCTGGCTGCTGGCCTTGAAAGGGCTGGAAATGCATGGCCGGCGCGACATCTTCGTCGTCGTTTTCCTTGGTTTCTTCCTCCTGCTGGCCCAGTTCTTTCATGCGCAAGGCATCCTCAGCGCCGCCTGGATGCTGCTCACCGTCATCGTGCTGCTGGCCGCCCTGCTGTCGGCCCAGTACGGTGCCGCGCGCCCGCGCCTGCCACAACGGCTGCGCCTGCTGGGACGCCTGCTGGCGCTGGCCCTGCCCATCGCTGCCCTGCTGTTCCTTGCCGTGCCGCGCCTGGACGGTCCCCTGTGGGGCGCGCCGCCCGAAGGCGCGCAAGCGCGCACGGGCCTGTCGGACAGCATGCAGCCGGGCGCCATCGCCTCGCTGGCCCTGTCCGGCGAAACCGTCTTCACGGCCCGCTTTGCCACGCCGATACCGCCGCAGGACCAGCTGTACTGGCGCGGCGTCGTGCTGGGTGACTACGACGGCAGCACCTGGACACGCAGCGGTGCCGCTCCCGGCAAGCGCCAGCCCGCCATCGACGGCCGGATCGAGATTGCGCTGGAAGGCGAAGCGAGCAGCTACGAAATCACCTTGCAGGCCAGCGGCCAGCGGCGCGTGTTCGCGCTCGACCTGCCGCGCAGCATCGAACGCCTGCCCGGCAACCCCTACGTCGTCTCGCCCGCGCTGGAAGTGCAGACCGTGCAGCCCATTACTTCGACCGTGCGTTACCGCGCCAGTTCCCAGCTCCGCTACCGATGGCAGGCGCGCCTGGCGCCGCAGCAGCTACAGCCCTGGCTGACCTTGCCCGCCGGCAGCAACCCGCGCAGCGTGGCCTGGGCGCGCCAGCTGCGCGGCAGCGGCACGCGGGCGCTGGCTCCCGAGGCCGCCATCGCCGCCGTCCTCGCTTACTTCCGCCGCGCGCCGTTCCGCTACACCCTGCAGCCGCCGCTGCTGGGCAAGGATGGCGTGGACGACTTCCTGTTCGCCACGCAGGCGGGCTTTTGCGAGCATTACGCGGGCAGCTTTGTCGTGCTGATGCGCGCCATGGGCATACCCGCCCGCGTCGTCACGGGCTACCAGGGCGGCCTGCGCAACGCAGCCGACAACAGCCTGAACGTGCGCCAGTCCGACGCCCATGCCTGGAGCGAAGTGTGGCTGGCGGGCCGGGGCTGGGTGCGCATCGATCCCACCGGCGCCGTGGCACCCCTGCGCACACAGCGCGACCTGGACGCCGCCCTGCCGGCGGCCCCGTCGCCGCTGGCAGCGTGGCGCACGCTGGTGGGCCTCGACGGGGGCACCGGCGGGACCATTGCGGCCTGGCGCCAGCAATGGCAGCAGGCCGAACTGGCCTGGAGCAGCTGGGTGCTCGACACCACGCCGCAGCCCCGGCGCGCCATGCTCGACGGCGTGAAAAACCTGCCGGCGCAGAAGCTAGCGCAAGCCTGCGCCGTGCTGGCCCTGCTGGCGGCGCTGGCCGGCGGCCTGCTGCACTGGCGCCACGGCCGCACCGGCGATCCGCTCGACGCCCTGTACGCGCGCTTTTGCCGCCTGCAGGCGCTGCGCGGCTACAGCCGTGCGCCGCATGAAGGCCCGCACGGTTATGCTGCGCGGCTGGCTGCGGGCAAGGCCACGCCCGAGGCGCACGCCGCCATGGCACGCTTTCTGGCAATCTATGCGACGATGAAGTATGGTAATGCCAGCCCAGACGACCACCTCCGCGCGCGGCGCAGCTTGCGCCGCCTGTTAACCCAATGCCGATGAGACGCTCCTTGTTACCGATCACATACCCCGCCCTGTCCCTGCTCCTCTCCCTCCCCCTGTGCCTGGCGACCGCGCATGCGGGCGAGAACAGCAATATTTCCGCCGCCGACCGCGCCCGTGCAGTGCGCGCGGCCAAGGCGCCGGCCGCCAAGGCAACCGTAAAGAAAGCCCCCGCGAAATTCGACTTCGAAGGCGAATTTGTCGACTATGTCAACTGGAAGGAAGTGCGCGCCTTCCTCGACGACATGTCGGCCAAGCATGGTTTTGACCGTGCCGAACTCGACACGCTGTTCGGCAAGGTGCGCTACGTGGACACGACGGTGCAGCTGATGAAACCGGCGCCGCCGGGCAAGCCGAAGAACTGGCAGGCGTACAGCGCCCGCTTCATCGAGCCCGTGCGCATCAATGCCGGCGTGAAATTCTGGGACGAGAATGCGGAAGCGCTGGCCCGTGCCGAGCGCGAATATGGCGTGCCGGCCGAGATCATCGTCGGCATCATCGGCGTGGAAACCGTGTATGGACGCAATACGGGCCGCTTCCGCGTGCTCGATGCGCTGACGACCTTGGCGTTTTCCTATCCGGAAAGTCCGACCCGCGCCGCCCGCATGGAATTTTTCAAGGGCGAACTGGAAAACGCGCTGCTGTTCGCGCGCAAGGATGGCATCGACCCGCTGACCTTGCTCGGCTCGTATGCGGGCGCCATCGGCCTACCCCAGTTCATGCCCAGCAGCATCATGAAATACGCCGTGGACTTCGATGGCGATAGTCACATCGACCTGCGCAATTCGACGGCGGACGCCATCGGCAGCGTGGCGCATTTTCTCGTCGAACACGGCTGGCGCCGCGACGACCCCGCCATCAGCGTGTATCCCGTCACCGTCTCGGCCAGCCACGCGTGGGAAAAATTCATCGGCCAGGGCTTGCAAGCCAAGTACCGCCTCGATGAGTTGCAGGCGGCCGGCGTCAGCGTCGTTGTCGCCCCGCCACCCAACATGCTGTTCGGCCTGATTGATTTACAAAATGGTTCAGAAGCAACTGAGTATAGCTTGGCAACCAATAACTTCTTTGCTATAACTCAGTACAACAGAAGTTATTTTTATGCCATGTCAGTGATCGACCTGGGCAAGGCCATCAGCCAAGTGCGCGCTCGCTAACCGAAAGTCAGTGTAAAGTTGTAATATTACTTGTAAGAAAGCGTAAGCGATGTTGAAGCGACCTGCAAACAGGTCTATGGTGGAGTCGATAACATCGTGCCAGCCTCGCTCGCCAGCCTGTTGTGCGGCACGGGATACGGAAATGGTTTTATACTTAACTTTTGTCAAAGTACAATTTTTGTTCTATCATAGAGCATAATAAAGAATAAATAGGTGTTGCAGCTAGACAACGCCGATTCTGTACAAAGCAAGATTACGGGGCTTTCCAGCCTGAAATTAAATCCTGCTGTACAATTGTGTATATATTATGAAAAACTGTATCCCGGATCGTACCGTGTGTGAATTCGTTCCTTTTAGTAAAGAATGAACATGAACGCAGCAAGAGCGAGCTCCGAGTGTTTTTTACTTTGCAGTGCAACTACAGAAGGAACAATAACATCATGACAAACCAAGTCGGCATTGATATGAACAGCGATTCGGACTCCGACGATCTGCTTCAGTACAACCCAAACAGACTGCTCGATACCCTGATCGAAAACCTGCGCCTGAAAAACGACGCAGCCCTGTCGCGCGCCCTGGAAGTGGCGCCACCAGTCATCAGCAAAATCCGCCATCACCGCCTGCCGGTCGGCGCTTCGCTGCTGATCCGCATGCACGAAGTCAGCGACCTGAGCATCCGTGACCTGCGCTACCTGATGGGTGACCGTCGCAACAAATTCCGCATCAGCGACAAGCAATTCAAGCCAAAAGAAGGCGAAACGCCACAAGGCTGATCCTGCCAGTTACGCAGGTTTTCCCTCCCCGCCATGGGGAGGGGGTGTTTCCGCAGTCCACAGGCCGTTCTGGCCGACATATTTTCCACCCTACATTATTCTCCGCGCTGTATCGACGCCCGGCAAAACCGTCGCGCGCGGCAGTGGCCAGGCAGCGCAACCGAGCTGACGCACAGTAAGCAGCGCAGGCCGCATGGCGCGCCGCGCGCCGTGTGCCTGGCCGTCCGCCATCAGGCAGGAAACACGCCCGTGGACAGATAGCGGTCGCCGCGGTCGCAGACGACGAAGACGATGGTTGCGTTTTCCACCGTCTGCGAGATGCGCAGGGCAATTTCGCAGGCGCCGGCCGCCGAGATGCCGCAGAACAAGCCTTCCTCCGCCGCCAGGCTGCGCGCCATGCGCTCGGCCACGCCCTGGCTCACATATTCCACCTGGTCGACGCGGCTCTTGTCGTAGATTTTCGGCAGGTAGGCTTCCGGCCACTTGCGGATGCCGGGAATCTGCGACCCTTCCTCGGGCTGGGCGCCGATGATCTGGATGGCGGGATTCTGTTCCTTCAGGTAGCGCGACACGCCCATGATGGTGCCCGTCGTGCCCATGGCGCTGACGAAGTGCGTGACCCGGCCTTCCGTGTCGCGCCAGATTTCCGGCCCCGTGCTTTCATAGTGGGCGCGCGAATTGTCTTCGTTGGCGAACTGGTCGAGGATCACGCCGCGGCCATCCTTCTGCATCTGCTCGGCCAGGTCGCGCGCATATTCCATGCCGCCCGTCTTTGGCGTGAGCAGGATGTCGGCGCCGTAGGCGGCCATGCTCTGGCGGCGTTCCACGCTGAGGTTATCGGGCATCAAGAGCAGCATCTTGTAGCCGCGCAGGGCGGCAGCCATGGCCAGGGCGATGCCCGTGTTGCCGCTGGTCGCCTCGATCAGGGTGTCGCCCGGCTTGATGACGCCGCGCTCTTCCGCGCGCTTGAGCATGGACATGGCGGCGCGGTCCTTCACTGAGCCGGCCGGATTGTTGCCTTCCAGCTTGCCGAGGATGACGTTGTTGCGCGCAAGCGCGTCGGCACCCGGCAAGCGCGTCAGCTGCACCAGCGGGGTATTGCCTATCGTATCTTCGAGTGTCTTGTAAGCCATCGTGTCTGTTTGAGTAATTTCAACAAAGACCCATTCTAATATGAGATGCTGGACGGCGTATGGCGAATAAGCCCGCACCCGCCAGCCGGCCGGTGCCGTGGCCGCTGCCGCGCCAGGCCGCATGGCGCCTGGCTTTACGCCAGGCAAGGGCATGCGCGCGCGGTTGGCCAGCGCCCCGCGCGCGCATGCGCTAGACTCGTGGCGGTTAGTTATTTTAGTAATTTGCTTATTCAATCAATGGATCAGTCATGGCCAGCAGCGCACCCGAATTCATTCCCGAAACCACGCAGGACGACCCGGTCCAGCCCAGCAGCCTCGATATCCAGGGCCGCATGCACCAGATTTCCCCCGTCTTCACCGAAGCGGAGCTGCGCCGGCTGCAGCGCTATGGCAAGGTCTGCCACTACGCGGGCGGCGCCAGCCTGTTCGAGGCGGGCAGCAGCAGCTTCGGCATGCTGGTCATCCTGTCTGGCCAGGTCGCCGTCACGCGCCATGAGGGACTGGGCCGCACCTCGCTGATGCGCGAGATCGGCCCCGGCCACTTCATCGCCGAAGTGGCGCAGCTGTCGGGCCGCCCCGCCCTCGTCAACGGCCATGCCGTGGGCGACGTGGACGTGCTCGTGATCAGCTCGGAATCGCTGCGCGCGCTGATCGTGGCGGAAGCGGAAATGGGCGAGCGCATCGTGCGCGCCCTGATCCTGCGCCGCGTGGCCTTGATCGAAATCAATTCGGGCGGCCCCGTGCTGGTGGGGCCGCGTGGCAATGGCAACCTGTTCCAGCTGCAAAGCTTTTTATCAAGCAATGGCCATCCGCACACGGTGCTGGACCCCGCCACGGATGCGGCCGCCGCCGCGCTGGCCGAGCGCTACCGGCCCGCGCCGCAGGAGTGGCCGCTGGTCGTGTGTCCTGACGGCAAGGTCATGAAAAACCCCGGCAATGCGGAACTGGGGCGCTGCCTGGGCATGCTGCCCGATTTGTCCGGCGACAAGATTTTCGACGTGCTGGTGGTGGGCGCGGGACCGGCCGGCCTGGCCACGGCCGTGTATGCGGCCTCGGAAGGGTTATCGGTCCTGGCGCTGGAACAGCGCGCCTATGGCGGCCAGGCGGGCGCCAGCGCGCGCATCGAAAACTATCTGGGCTTTCCTACTGGCATTTCCGGCCGCGCCCTGGCGGGACGCGCCTACGTGCAGGCGCAGAAATTCGGCGTCGAGATCGCCACGCCGGCCAGCGCCGCCAACCTGCTGTGCGACGGCTGGCCCCTGCGCGTCAAGCTGTGCGACGGCACCCAGGTGCGCGCCCGCACGGTGGTGCTGTCCTGCGGCGCGCGCTACCGCCGCCCGTCGCTGGCCAACCTGAAAACCTATGAGGGACGGGGCGTGTATTACTGGGCCTCGCCCATCGAAGCCAAGCTGTGCCGGCAGGAAGAGATCATTCTAGTCGGCGGCGGCAACTCGGCCGGCCAGGCGGCCGTGTTTCTCTCCGGCCACGCGGCCAAGGTCCACATGGTGATCCGCGGCGAGGGCCTGGCGGCCAGCATGTCGAGCTACCTGATCGAGCGCATCGCCGCCACGCCCAACATCACCCTGCACACGCACACGGAAATCATTGCCCTCGAAGGCGACGAGGATGGCTTGACGGGCGCCCGCTGGCGCAATAATCAAACAGGCGAAGAGTGCGATTGCGCCGTGCGCCGCGTGTTCCTCTTCGTCGGCGCCGATCCGAACACGGACTGGCTGCACGACTGCGCCGTGGCCGTCGACGAGCAGGGTTTTATCCGCACGGGCTTCGACGTCACGCGCGCCGAATGCCGCGCGCACGGCCACGCAATCTATCCTCCCGACTTGCCGGACCGTGCCGCGCTGGAAACGAGCGTACCAGGCGTCTTCGCCATCGGCGACGTGCGGGCCGGCTCCACCAAGCGGGTGGCCGCGGCCGTGGGCGAAGGCGCGGCCGTCGTGTCGCAGATCCACGGCTTCCTGGCCAGATTGCCCGCCGGCAGCGCCTGAGCACAGCGCCTGCGCGGGGGGCCAGTCAGGCCGTGACGCTAGCGCAAGGGAGTGGGATAGGTTGCCACGCTGACATTGCCATCCTTGTCGATGGCCTGGACGCCGAAGAAGTAATTATCTTTCGACAATTTCAGCCGCGCCTCGGTGACCTTGCCCACGTCCTGCGCACCCTGCCACTGATCCGCCGTCGTGGCGCGCCAGACGATGCGGTAGCCGGCCAGGTCCGGTTCCGTATTCGGCTGCCATTGCAGGGTAGTGGCGTTTTCCAGCTGCGCCGTGCGCACCTGCACGCCGGCGGGGGCGGCAGGCGCCAGGGCCAGCGAGGCCAGGGCCGCCGCATTCACCCGCGTCACTTTCGCCACATAGTCATAGTCGACGAATTGCGGCAAGTCGCCGTATTGCACGCCGTTTTCCACGCGTACATCCTGATGCTGATGGGAAAAATCCTCGTTCGGTTCCGTGAAGCGCAGGGCCGCGTAGCCTTGCGCGAGGAAGGGCATGTGGTCGCCGCCACGCAGGTAGCGGTCGGCGCGCTGGATGACGTTGACCTTGAAGCCGGGCACATAGCGCTCCCCTACCTGCTTCACATGGCGCGCCAGCTGGCGCGAAATGGAGTCGTTCTCTCCGCCCGTGGCCACGAGGCTGCGCACGCCGTCGCTCATTTCCTTGACGGCGGGAATGCCCTCGGCAAACAGGCGCACCTGGCCGCCATCGACCGTGCCGTCGTCGGCGCGCGAACTGCCGATGATGTCGTTATTGAGCATGCCGGCGATATTGAGTTTTTTCAGCTTTGCCTGTTCCGCCCAGTGGCCGGAGCCGAGCAAGCCCTGCTCCTCGGCCGCCACGGTCATGAAGACGAGGGTGGCGTCGAACTGGTAACGCGCCATCACGCAGGCCATTTCGATCACGGCCGCCGTGCCCGAGGCATCGTCGTTGGCGCCGGGGGCGTTGCCCGTGGCATCCATCACGTCGGTGGCGCGCGAGTCGTAGTGGCCGCTGACGACGTAGATGCGCCCGGCCGACTGCGGCTGGCTGCCCGGCAAGGTCGCCACCACGTTGACGATTTCCGTCGGCCGCGAAATGCGCTTCGAGACGGGTGCCACGTGGCTGTCGAAGGCCACCTGCAGGCGACCGCCCGCCTGCGCGCCGCAGCGCTCCAGCTCGGCCTTAATCCAGCGCCTGGCCGCGCCGATGCCCTGCGTGTCGGAGACGGTATCGGACATGGTATGGCGCGTCTGGAAACCGACCAGCTTGCGCACATGCGCCTCGATGCGCTGCGGCGAGATCTCCGCCACGACGCGCTCGATCTGCGGCTGTGCCCTGTCGCTGGCCGGCGCCGCCAGCACGCCCGCCGACAGCAGCGCTGCCGTCATTCCCGTCAATATCCGTACCATGCCACTGTCTCCTGAGAATTGTTAGACGGCCATTCTCGCATTTTTGACGGCAGGCAAGGAAGTTCCCGGATGAAATTCATGCATTATAGAAACTGCTACAATCGCCTCTCTCCATTCCGACCACGAAAGACCGCCGCATGCGCCAGCCCTCCCTCCTCCCCGCACGCCGCCGCGCGCGCGCGGTCCGTTGACGGTGCGCCGCATGCTCGTCAAGCTGCTGCTGTTCGCCGCGCTGTTTGCCCTGCTCAGCATTGCAGCCCTGTACAGCTACGGCCGCTTTGCGGAACGTTCGCTGGGTGCGCCGGGCACGGCCTTGCCCGTGGCGGCCGATGCCACCCTGCTCGACCGCGTGCTGGCGCCGCAGCTGGCACAGCGCCCGCAGCAGAGCGGCACTGCCCTGATCGACGACAACCTGGAAGCGTTTGCCCTGCGCGCCCTGAGCGCGCGCGAAGCGGGCCGCAGCATCGACCTGCAGTACTACATCTGGCATAACGACGTCACGGGACGCCTGCTGGTGCGCGAACTGCTGCGCGCGGCCGACCGCGGCGTGCGCGTGCGCGTGATGCTCGACGATATCAATGCACGGGGCCAGGATGCCGCCATCCTCGCGCTCGACAGCCACCCGCTGATCGAGGTGCGCATCTTCAATCCCGGCCGCAACCGCGACGGCATCTGGCGACGCGCCGTGGAAATGGCCTTGCGCGCGGTCAGCCTGAACCGGCGCATGCACAACAAGGCCTGGATCGTCGATGGCCGCGTCGCCCTCGTCGGCGGGCGCAATATCGGCGACGAGTATTTCGATGCCGCCGAGCAAGTCAACTTCCAGGATGCCGACCTGCTGCTGGTGGGGCCGGCCGTGCAGCAGGCGAGCGACATCTTCGACCGTTTCTGGAACAGCCGCGCCGTCATTCCCATCCGTGCCTTGCATGTCGGCAAGAACGCGGACGCGCCCGAGGCAGTACAGCTGCACGCCGTGCGCGCCCGTCTCGCGGCGCTCGGCGGCGAAGTGGGAGCCTCGCCGTATCTGCAGAAACTGACCGATACGGGCCAGCTGCAGGCGCACCTGGACGGGCGCCTGCGCCTGCACTGGAGCGGCCAGGTGCAGGTGGTGTCGGACCCGCCGGAAAAAGCCGCCCCCGTGGCCGGCTTGCAGCGCAGCGAGCACTGGCTCATGCACAGCCTGCTCCCCTTGCTGACGCAGGCGCGCGAGGAAGCGCTGCTGACCTCGCCATACTTCGTGCCCGGCGCCGCGCTCAGTACGCTGTTGGGCGACAAGGCCGCCGCCGGCGTCCAGGTCAGCGTGCTGACCAACTCGCTGGCCGCCACCGACGTGGCCCTCGTGCATGCAGGCTATGCGCGCTACCGCCAGGTGCTGCTGGGTGGCGGCGTCGACCTGTTTGAATTGAAGACCCTGCACCGCAAGCGCATCAGCCTGACGGGTTCGAGCCGCGCCAGCCTGCACACCAAGGCCATGGTGGTCGACCGTGCGCGGGGCTTCGTCGGCTCCTTCAACCTAGATCCCCGCTCGGCCCAGCTGAACACGGAGATGGGCGTACTGTTCACCGATCCGGCGCTGGCGGCCGACCTGCGCACGCTGTTCCTGCGCTCGACGGCCGGCGACACCAGCTACCGCCTGTTCCTCGACGACGGCGCGCTGCGCTGGTCGGATGCCACGGAAGAGCCTGCAAAAGTGTGGACGCATGACCCGGAAGCGGGTGTCTGGCGCCGCGCGCTGGTCTCCCTGATGCGCTGGCTGCCCATTGAGTCGCAGCTGTAATCGACGCCGACATGCATCAACCTCAAGCTCGACGAATTTACCATGCAAAAATAAATGTTGTTTTCAAGACATGTCACATGCTTTTTTGCCAAACGCTGCTATAATCGAGCCAACAAGACATAATAGTTGTCACAAATATACTTTCATAGTATTGCCCATCTCGCCTCTTCCGCGATATATTCATCGTTGGCCAAAAGCTCGCCGACAGACTGCAAGACCAAGCTGTCACTTTTGGAGCTATTACCATGCCTAAACCATACACCCTGCTGGCGCTGGCCGCCGCTATCTCCCTGTCCGCTGCCGGTGCCCAGGCCGCGACCAACCTCGTCAAGAACGGCGACTTCGAACTGACCAGCAATGGCACTTCGAAACAGCTGAACGAAGGCAATTACGACCGCGCAGACCGCACCTACCTGACGGACTGGTCCAGCAAGGGCTATAACTTCGTCTTGAACGGCAACAACATCGACGATACCAATGCCGCGACGGCGCTGGCCTTGTGGGGTCCGAACTCCTACAGCGGCCGAGGCCCGCAAAACGGCCTGGGCGTCAGCCCCACGGGCGGCAACGTGCTGGCCGCCGACTGGGATTATTTCCCCGGTCCCGTCACGCAACTGGTCAGCGGCCTGGTCGCCGGCCAGGCCTACACCCTGAGCTTTTCCTATGGCGCAGGCCAGCAGGTAGGCTTCCGCGGCGATAACCTCGTCAATTACTGGGACGTGTCGCTGGGCAGCAGCAAGCAGCAGACGGCGTCCCTGGCCAACGTCAGCCAGGGCTTCACGGGATGGCACCAGGCCAGCATGACCTTCACGGCGACGAACAGCAGCGAATTGCTGTCCTTCATGGCCAAGGGCAGCCCGACGGGCGCGCCGCCATTCATGCTGCTCGACGGCGTATCGCTCGTGTCGGCCGTGCCGGAACCGTCGACCTGGGGCATGCTGATCGGCGGCCTGGGCTTGATCGGCTTCGCGGCGCGCCGCCGCAAAGGCTAACAAAACCGGCTGCCCGGCGCGGCGCGCGTCCTGCGATGCTCGCCGTACGTTAGTGCAGCTGCGCCTCCCAGCCGCGCCGCGCATCGGCCCGCCACGGTTGTGTTACGCCTTGGCGCGCCAGCAAATCCGCACCGGCATTTCCTGGGCCGGGGTTTTCACCACCCGATCACGTTCCTGCCATGAGCCTGCTACAAACCCTACAGACGCACCTGCCTGGCCTTGCCGTGGATGTCCTGCGCCTGAGCCTGTGGCTGGTGCTGCTGGCCGTCCTCTTCGTGCCGCTCGAACGCTACTTTGGCGAACGCCACGCGGGGCGCCCGCGCACGGAACTGTTCAGCGACCTGGGCTTCTATTTCATCAGCAGCCTGCTGCCGGCCGCGCTGCTGGCCGTGCCGCTGGCCCTGGTCGCCGTCGCCGGCCAGCGTTTCCTGCCGGACGCCGTGCCCGCCGCCCTGGGCGCCCTGCCCCTGTGGGCCAAGCTGCTGCTGGGCTTGTTCATCGGCGAAGTCGGCACTTACTGGGGCCATCGCCTCAGCCATGAAATACCGTGGCTGTGGCGCTACCATGCCGTGCATCACAGCACGGAGCAGCTGTATTTCCTCGCCAACACGCGCACCCATCCCGTGGACATGGTCGTCACGCGCCTGTTCGGCCTGACACCCCTGTATCTGCTGGGACTGGCCGGCCCTGGCGCCGCCGGCAGCGCCGCACCCGTGCTGCTGCTCCTGATCGGCACCGTCTGGGGCTTCTTTATCCACGCCAACCTGCGCTGGCGCTTCGGCCCGCTCGAATGGCTGGTGGCCACGCCCGCCTTCCACCACTGGCACCACAGCAAGTTCGAACACATCAACCGCAATTACGCATCCACCCTGCCCGTGCTGGACCGCCTGTTCGGCACGCATCACCTGCCGGCCGAGTGGCCGGCCAGCTGCGGCATCGAGGCGTCCATGCCCGCCAGCCTGGCCGGCCAGTTGCTCGCACCCTGGCGCCGCGCGCCTGCCCCGGCCGCGCTGGCAACACGGCCAGGGCCAGCCGGCTGATCCCGGCAGCGGCACCCACGGCCCGGCCCACCGGCGTAAAAAAACCCCGCGCGGCCGGTACCACGCGGGGTTTTCTCGCAAGACTGCGCGGCACCACCACGCAGCCAGCTCCACGGCAAAACGCTTATTTCTTCTCGGCTTCCGCTTTCTTCGCGTCGGCAGCAGCCAGTTTCGCTTCCTTCTTCGCGGCGGCTTCCGCAGCCTTGGCTTCTTTCTTGGCGGCCGTAGCCGCTTTCTTCGCGGCAGCGGCTTCCTTCTTCGTTTCGGCAGCCGTTTTCACGGGAGCGGCATCGGCTGCGGCGGCGGGAGCGGCGGCAGGGACGGCCTTGGCGGCAGCTTCTTTCTTCGCGGCAGCAGCGGCAGCCTTGGCTTCTTTCTTGGCAGCAGCAGCTTCCTTCTTCGTTTCAGCGGCTGTCTTGGCTGGCGCCGCAGCGGTGTCGGTCACAGCAGCTGGCTTCGCTGCGGCTTCTTTCGCTGCAACTTCCTTCACAGCAGTTTCCTTTTTTGCGGGGGCTGCCTTCGCCACCGGGGCCGCCGGCGCGCCGGACTTGGCCTGGCCATTCACCTGCAGGCCCGCTTCCGACAGTTTCACGGAGCTTTTCGGGCCGATGCCCTTCACGCGGCTTTCGAAATCCGCCCAATCCTTGAAGGGGCCGCCCTTGGCACGCTCGTCGACGATGGCTTTTGAGGTGACGGGGCCGATGCCCTTGACGCTGTCGAGTGCCGCCTGGTCCGCCTTATTGACATCGACCTGGGCAAAGGCAAAGCCCATCGTCGCGACCAGGGTGGCGAAGGCCAGCAGTATTTTTTTGAACATGGGTATCTCTCCGTGGTGTGGTTTCAAGATGACTCGAACGCAAGGGAGGAACAGCGCCTTAACGGCTTTAACGGCTGGGACGTGATACGGTTGACAAGACGGGGACACGACAGGAAGGGAAAGCCTGCGCCAGATCAAACGGACGGCGCAGGCAAGACAGCGGTTTATTGCGGGAACAGCTCGTCGCGGGTGACGGTGGCCGTGCCCAGCTTGCCGACGACGATGCCGCCGGCGCGGTTGGCCGTGCGCACGGCGTCACCCAGGCCCATGCCGGCGCCCAGCATGGCCGCCATGGTGGCGATCACCGTGTCGCCGGCGCCCGAGACGTCGAACACTTCGCGCGCGTCGGTGGGCATGTGCAGCACCTCGTCGGCCGTGTACAGGCTCATGCCCTCTTCCGAACGGGTCAGCAGCAGCGCTTCCAGGCCCAGCTGCGCGCGCATCTGCTGCGCCCGCTCCGTGAGCTGCTCTTCCGTGCTCCAGCTGCCGATCACGCGGCGCAGTTCCGCCTTGTTCGGAGTGAGCACTGACGCTCCCGCATAGCGGCTGAAATCATCGCCTTTCGGGTCGACCATGACGATCTTGCCGGCGGCGCGGGCGGCCTTGATCATCTCGGCCACGTTCACCAGGCTGCCCTTGGCGTAGTCGGACAGGATCACCACGTCGTAGCTGGGCAGCAGCGCGTTGAATTGCTTGAGCTTGTCGCGCAGCACCGTGTCGCTGGGCGCATCCTCGAAGTCGATGCGCAGCATCTGCTGCTGGCGGCCGATCACGCGCAGCTTGATGATGGTGGAAATGGCCGCGTCGCGCTGCAGGTAGCTGTGGATGCCGCCGCCTTCGAGCAGGCGCTCGACCTGGCTGCCGGCCTCGTCGTCGCCGACCACGCCCAGCAAGCTCGTCTTCGCGCCCAGCGCGGCCGCATTGCGCGCCACGTTGGCCGCGCCGCCGAGACGCTCTTCGCGCTTCTCGATACGCACGATGGGCACGGGCGCTTCCGGCGAGATACGGCTGACATCGCCGAACCAGTAGCGGTCCAGCATCACATCGCCCACCACCAGCAGGCGCACCTGGGCCAGAGCGGCTGGCGCCGTCAAGTCGCGGGCGTTCATGCGCGCGTCAGGATCGAGCGACCGATCCCGTGGTATTCGATGCCCGCCTCGACCATGACGGCCGGTTCGAACAGGTTGCGCCCATCAAAGATCACGGCCTGCTTCAGGCGCGCCTTGACCTGCTCGAAATCGGGGCTGCGGAAGGCTTTCCATTCCGTCACGATGACCAGTGCATCGGCGTCCGTCAGCGCATCCTTCGGGCTGTCGGCGAAGCGCACCTTGGCCAATTGCTCCGGCGTCAGGTCCAGCTGCAGCACGCGGCGGGCCTCGGCCATGGCGACGGGATCGTAGACGGCCACCGTGGCGCCGCGCTGCAACAGGTCCGCCAGCAGCACGCGGGCCGACGCTTCGCGCATGTCGTCCGTATTCGGCTTGAAGGCCAGGCCCCAGACGGCGAAATGGCGGCCCGTCAGGTCGTCGCCGAAGCGCTTGACCACCTTGCCGCCGAGAATATGTTTCTGCTTGTCATTCACTGCTTCCACGGCGCGCAGGATCAGCAATTCCTGGCCGTGGCCGCGCGCCGTGCGCTCGAGCGCCTGCACGTCTTTCGGGAAGCAGGAACCGCCGTAGCCGCAGCCGGCGTACAGGAAGCTGTGGCCGATGCGCGGGTCCGAGCCAATGCCGTGGCGCACGGCCTCGATGTCGACGCCCACCTTGTCGGCCAGGTTCGCCAGTTCATTCATGAACGAAATACGCGTGGCCAGCATGGCGTTGGCCGCGTATTTGGTGAACTCGGCCGAACGCACGTCCATCCAGTAGGTGCGCTCATGGTTGCGGTTGAACGGCGCGTACAGGCTTTTCAGCAGGTCGCGCGCGCGTTCGCCCTGTGGCGTGGCATCGACGCCGATGACGATGCGGTCAGGGCGCATGAAGTCTTCGACGGCCGCGCCTTCCTTGAGGAATTCCGGGTTCGATGCCACCGAGAACGTCGCGGCCACGCCGCGCGCGTCCAGCTCGCCCTGGATGGCGGCGCGCACTTTTTCGGCCGTGCCGACGGGCACGGTCGACTTGTCGACGATGACCTTGAAGTCCGTCATGTACTTGCCGATGCCGCGCGCGGCGGCCAGCACGTACTGCAGGTCGGCCGAGCCATCTTCGTCGGGCGGGGTGCCGACGGCGATGAATTGCATCACGCCATGGTTGGCCGCCGCTTCCACGTCGGTGGAGAAGGTCATGCGGCCGGCGGCGCGGTTGCGCGCCACGACTTCTTCCAAGCCCGGTTCATGGATGGGGATGCCGCCGCTGTTGAGCAGCGCTACCTTTTGAGCGTCCAGGTCGAGGCAAAAGACGTCGTTGCCCAGCTCCGCCAGGCAGGCGCCGGTGACGAGGCCCACATAGCCCGTGCCGATAATGGTGATTTTCATGGTTGTGCAGTATTTCTTATTAGTGAATTTCAGGTGCTACATACGAGTACACGCCACGTTGCGCGGGGCAAGGTGGCGTGTAGGGTTAGTTCATGACGTTGAGCTCTTCGGTCCGGCGCGGCGGGTAGGTTTCCCACTTGTTGCAGCCCGGGCAGTGCCAGTAGAACTGGCGCGCCTTGAAGCCGCAGTGGCTGCACTGGTAGCGGGCCAGCTTCTGCGTGTAGCCGTGCACGAGGTTTTTCACCATCGACAGCTCGGACCAGATGGCGGCCGGCGCATCCATCATGCGCGCCTCCAGCAGCTTGTCCAGGCCCAGCAGGGTCGGCGTGCGGCGCAGTTCCGCGCTGACCAGCTGCTTCGCCGCTTCCACGCCGTCGAGTTCGATGACGGCCTTGAAGACGACTTCGATCAGGTCGATCGACGACGCTTCTTCCAGGTAGGAGCGCAGCAGGTTGACGCCTTCCTGCGGACGGCCCACTTTCGTGTAGCCATCCATCAGGCGCTGCGCCACCAGGGCCACGTGCGGCACGCTTTGCTGCTCCACGCGACGCCAGGTGGTCAGCGCGCCTTCCACGTCGCCGCGCGCCAGCAGCACGTCACCCGTCAAAATGGTGGCGCGCACGCTCTTGCGGTCCGTCTGCAGGGCTTTTTCCAGCAGCGGCATGGCTTCGTCCGGCTTCAGGTGCACCAGCGCGTCATGCGCCAGTTCGCAATAGAACTGGGCGATTTCCTTCTGGCGCGCACCGGCGCCCGATTCCTGCAAGCCCACGGCAGCCTCGATGGCGCGCGGCCATTCCTTTTCGCGCTGGTAGATTTCCAGCAGCGCGCGGCGCGCCTGGGCCGCATATTGCGTATCGACCAGGCCATTGAAGGTTTCCTCGGCGCGGTCGAGCAAGCCCGCCTTCAGGTAATCCATGCCCAGCTCGTAGGCGGCGTGGCCCTGCTGCTCCAGCGGCAGGTCGGGACGCGCCAGCAAATTCTGGTGCACGCGGATGGCGCGCTCCGTCTCGCCGCGGCGGCGGAACAGGTTGCCCAGCGCAAAGTGCATATCGGCCGATTCCGGGTCCAGCTTGACCACTTCGATGAAGGCGTCGATGGCCTTGTCATGCTGTTCATTGAGCAGGAAATTCAAGCCCTTGAAGTAATTGCGCGGCAAGCTGCGCGATTCCGACACCAGTTGATGAATGTCAACGCGCGCGGCTATCCAGCCCAGCGCGAAAAACACCGGGATACCCAAAAGCCACCAGAGTTCAAATTCCATGCGATTGTTTTTATTCGAATAAGAGAGATAGGAGCGACGGCGCTGCTTACTGCGCGCTCACGCTGTCCGGTTGCGGCTGGACATTGCTGGCCACGCCAACGGTCTGCAGCGCGGCAATGGTAGTTTTTTGCTTGGTCGCTTCGCGGCGGTGACGGAACACGGTCGGCGTCAGGGCCAGGACGCCCAGGCTGGCGCCAGCGACAAAAAAGCCCAGCAGCATCAGGACCAGGGGGCCGCGAATTTCATAATTAAGGAAAACATGCAGGTCGACAACCTGCGCATTCTTCAGCGCAAAACTGAAGAACAGGACGAAAAGAACACAGCCAACGATGGTGGAGATGATTTTCATCGATACGCCCAGAAAGTACAAAAAATGCCCGTGCCACATGGCACAAACGTAGAGTGCTGATCAAACCGTAGCGAGCGGCAGTGAGTTGTGGCCAAGAAGCGCAACCGTACTTTAGTACGGTGAGCATCGCAGGCCGCAAATCGCGACGCGCAGTAGGTTTGATTAGTGCTCTACGGCATATTAACAAAAAAAAGCGGCATCCAAGGACGCCGCTCTTTATTTTCCGCCTTCCAGCAGACGATTAATCCTCGATAATCGGTTGCCCGACCATCGCGTCCACCCGCTCGCGCAACTGTTTGCCCGGCTTGAAGTGGGGGACCCGTTTTTCAGGAACCATCACCTTGTCGCCGGACTTCGGGTTGCGGCCGATGCGCGGGGGCCTGCTGTTCAGGGCAAAACTGCCAAAACCGCGGATCTCGATGCGCTGGCCCGTAGCCAGGGCGTTGGTCATCGCATCGAGAATGGTCTTGACGGCATACTCCGCATCTTTCGCCACCAGCTGAGAGTAACGCTCAGCGAGGCGGCTGATCAGCTCGGACTTTGTCATCTGCCGTATCCGCAGTCTTAGTTCTTGTTATCGAACTTAGCTTTCAACAAGGCGCCCAGGCTGGTGGTGCCCGAAGCTGCGTTGTTGTCGGTAGCTGCCATCTTCTGCATGGCTTCCTGGGTTTCCACGTTGTCTTTCGCTTTGATCGACAGTTGGATGCCACGGGCTTTGCGGTCGATGTTCAGGACCATTGCTTCGACGGTGTCGCCGACTTTCAGGTGCGTGCCAGCATCTTCAACGCGGTCGCGCGAGATTTCGGAAGCGCGCAGGTAGCCTTCAACTTCTTCGGACAGTTGGATCACGGCGCCTTTAGGCTCAACCGATTTAACGGTACCGGTTACCAGCGAACCTTTGTCGTTCATGGCTGCGAAGTTGTTGAATGGGTCACCTTCCAGTTGCTTGACGCCCAGGGAAACGCGCTCGCGCTCAACGTCGATGGCCAGAACGATGGCTTCCAGTTCGTCACCTTTCTTGAAGCGACGCACGGCTTCTTCGCCGGTTTCGGTCCAGGACAGGTCGGACAGGTGCACCAGGCCGTCGATGTTGCCGGCCAGGCCGATGAACACGCCGAAGTCGGTGATCGATTTGATCGCGCCGCGGACTTTGTCACCTTTCTTATGGGTAACACCGAAGTCGTCCCATGGATTGGCTTTGCACTGTTTCATGCCCAGCGAAATACGACGACGCTCTTCGTCGATTTCCAGAACCATTACTTCTACTTCGTCGCCCAGTTGGACAACTTTGTTAGGAGCAACGTTTTTGTTCGTCCAGTCCATTTCGGAAACGTGTACCAGACCTTCGATACCCTGTTCCACTTCAACGAACGCGCCGTAGTCGGTCAGGTTCGTTACTTTACCGAACAGACGGGTGCTTTGTGGGTAACGACGGGACAGACCGGTCCAAGGATCGTCGCCCAGTTGTTTCACGCCCAGCGAAACACGGTTTTTCTCTTGATCGTACTTCAGGACCTTGGCGGTGATTTCCTGGCCAACCGTCAGCACTTCCGACGGGTGACGTACACGGCGCCATGCCAGGTCGGTGATGTGCAGCAGGCCATCGATACCGCCCAGATCCACGAACGCGCCGTAGTCGGTGATATTTTTGACGACGCCGGTCACGACCGTGCCTTCTTTCAGCGTTTCCATCAGTTTCTGACGCTCTTCGCCCATCGAAGCTTCGATGACGGCGCGGCGGGACAGAACCACGTTGTTACGCTTGCGATCCAGCTTGATCACTTTGAATTCGAGGGTCTTGCCTTCGAATGGGGTGGTGTCTTTGACAGGACGGGTATCAACCAGCGAGCCCGGCAGGAATGCGCGGATGCCGTTGGTCAACACGGTCAGACCGCCTTTGACTTTACCATTGACGGTACCGACGACGATTTCGCCCGATTCCATCGCTTTTTCCAGAGCCAGCCACGAAGCCAGACGCTTGGCTTTATCGCGCGACAGGATGGTATCGCCGAAACCGTTTTCCAGCGATTCGATCGCCACGGAAACGAAGTCACCAACTTTGACTTCCAGTTCGCCGTGGTCGTTCTTGAATTCTTCGACAGGGATGAATGCTTCGGATTTGAGGCCGGCGTTGACGATCACGAAATTGTGGTCGAGGCGCACGACTTCAGCGGAAATAACTTCGCCGGAGCGCATATCTTGACGCGACAACGATTCCTCGAAGAGCGCAGCAAAACTTTCCATACCGGTAGATTCGTTAGTTGTAACAGTAGACATAGGGTTCACACAGGTTATCCAGCAGAGATCGCACGATGCGACTTAAACTGGGTTAGGTTTTTGACACACCCGGACAGGCCAGGAGCCGTCAACGGGCACCACATAGCACAACAACACGCTATTTTGCTGCAGCTGCATACCATTTCAACACGGTTTCAACGGCATCATCTGCCGTCATGGCCGAGGTATCGAGGACATGCGCCCCTTCCGCGGGGACCAGTGGCGCAATCGCACGGTGAGTATCACGTTCGTCCCGCGCCTGCAAATCCATCAGAAGGTCTTCCATATTAGCAGAAAAACCCTTGTCTATCAATTGCTTGTAGCGCCGTTGCGCGCGCGCCTCGACGCTGGCCGTGAGAAACACCTTCAGCGGGGCGTGCGGGAAGATCACCGTGCCCATGTCGCGCCCGTCGGCCACCAGGCCCGGCGTCTTGCGAAAGCCCAGCTGCAAACCGACGAGGGCATGGCGCACCGTTGGTAAAACGGCAATTTTCGACGCCGTATTGCCCACTTCTTCGGCGCGGATCTGTTCGGTCACATTTTCGTTGGCCAGCAGGATTTCGCCGCCCGCGAAGTGGCAGGGCAGGTGCTCGGCCAACTTGGCCAGCGCGTGCTCGTCGCGCAGGTCCGTGCCGCGGCGCAGCGCCGACAAGGCCGTCAGGCGGTACAGCGCGCCCGAGTCCAGGTAATGAAAGCCCAGCTTGTCGGCCACGCGGTGGGCCACCGTGCCCTTGCCGGAAGCGGTGGGGCCGTCGATGGCGATGACTGGGATGGTGGAGGTCGGCATTGTATTATTTATCAATTAAATTAAGGTATCTTTGGCAATCCCCGCGAACGCGGCGAAATACTCGGGGAAGGTCTTCGCCACGCATTTCGGGTCCATGATGCGCATTTCATTGCCGCGGCGGGCGGCGCCGTCCAGCGAAGCGAGCGAAAAGCACATGGCCATGCGGTGGTCGTCATACGTGTCGATGGTGGCCGCCTGGATCTCGGCCGGCGGCGTCACGCGCAGGTAATCCGCGCCCTCTTCCACTTCGGCGCCCAGCTTGCGCAGTTCCGTGGCCATGGCCGCCAGGCGGTCCGTTTCCTTCACCCTCCAGCTGGCGATATTGCGCAAGGTGCTCGTGCCATCCGCGTACAAGGCGGCCACGGCGATCGTCATGGCCGCGTCGGGAATATGGTTGAAATCCATGTCGACGGCTTTCAGCACGCCGTTCGAACGCGCCTCGATCCAGTTCTCGCCCATGGTGATGGTCGCGCCCATCTGCTGCAAGGCTTCGACGAAGCGCACGTCGCCCTGGATGCTGTCGCGCCCCACGCCTTCCACGCGCACGGGACCGCCGCCGATGGCGCCGGCCGCCAGGAAGTAGGACGCCGACGAGGCGTCGCCTTCCACGTGGATGGTGCCCGGGCTCTGGTACTGCTGACCCGGCTGCACGGTGAACGACTGCCAGCCGTCATGCTCGACCGTCACGCCGAAGCGGCGCATCAGGTTCAGGGTGATCTCGATGTAGGGCTTCGAGATCAGCTCGCCCGTGACGTCGATGGTGACCGCATGGTCGCGCGCCATCAGCGGCGCCACCATCAGCAAGGCCGTGAGGAACTGGCTCGACACGTTGCCGCGCACGGCGATGCGCTGCGCGTGGATGTGGCCGCGGCGGATGCGCAGCGGCGGGAAGCCCTGCTCGCCCGTGTATTCGATCTGCGTGCCGACGGCGTTCAGCGCGTCGACCAGGTCGCCGATGGGGCGCTCGTGCATGCGCGACACGCCGTGCAGCGTGTAATCGCCGCCGATGACGGCCAGCGCCGCCGTCAGCGGGCGGATGGCCGTGCCGGCATTGCCCATGAACAGGTCAGCAGCATGGTGCGGGAAGACGCCGCCGCAGCCTTCCACGTGGTGGATCTGGTGCGCCGTGGCCGGATCGCCCTGCAATTCGTCCTGCGTCCATTTCACGCCCAGCGACGTCAATGCCGTGAGCATGACGAAGGTGTCGTCGGAGGCAAGCAGGTCGACGATCTTGGTCTTGCCCTTGGCCAACGCGGCCAGCAGCAGCACGCGGTTGGAAATGCTTTTCGAACCGGGCAGACGCACCGTGCCTTCGACGTGCATCACCGGCTTCAAATCGATATGGTGGGGGTAGTGCTTGGTCTGGGTCATGCTGGAATCCTTCAATTATTGTGTGGGCGCGGGCGCTTCCGCCGTTTCGATCGCCTCGATCCATTGCTGCCGGGCGTGCTGGGCGTTCGCATACACGCCCTCGATGGCGGCGCCGTCGCCAGCGGCCAGGTGGGCGCGCAAGGTCGTCAACTGCGCCAGGTAGGCGTCCAGTTCGTGCAGCAGCGCCGGCTGGTTGGCCAGGCTGATGTCGCGCCACATTTCCGGCGATGAGCCGGCGATGCGCGTAAAGTCGCGAAAGCCGCTGGCCGCGTATTGAAATAGCAGGCCCGCGTGGGGCTTGTTGGCGATGTCGTCGACCAGCGCAAAGGCCAGCAGATGCGGCAGATGGCTGACGGCGGCAAACACCTTGTCATGTTCTTCGGGGCTCAAGGCGTGCAGGATGGCGCCGCAGGCGCGCCAGGCGGCCGCCACGCGTTCCACGTCAGGCGCGGCGTTTTCCGCCAGCGGCGTGAGCACCACTTTCTTGCCTTGATACAAATCAATGATGGCCGCATCGGGGCCATTCGTCTCGCGTCCCGCGATCGGGTGGCCGGGAACGAACTGGCCCGCCTTGCCTCCCAGCGCCGCGCGCGCGGCCGCCACCACGTCGCTTTTCGTGCTGCCCGCGTCGGTGACGACGGTGCCCGGCTGCAGGTGCGGCGCGATGGAGGCGAGGATGGCCCCCGTCTGCGCCACGGGCGCGGCCAGCAGCACCAGGTCGGCGCCCGCGATGGCCGTGGCCATGTCGCCGCCGATCTCGTCGATGATGCCCAGCTCCAGGGCGCGCGCCATCGAGGCCGGCGAACGGCCCATGCCGACCACCGTGGCGACTGCCCCCGCGTGCTTCAGGGCGCGCGCGAACGAGCCGCCGATCAGGCCTACGCCGAAGATGACGATTTTTTTCAGTGCAGGCGTCGTCATGGCGTCAGGCCAGCGCTTTCGTCAGCGCCGCGATGAAGATGGCGTTTTCCTGCGGCAGGCCGATGGAAATGCGCAGCCATTGCGGCAAGCCGTAGCTGCCCACGGGGCGCACGATGACGCCCTGCTTGAGCAGCGCCAGGTTCACGCGCGCGCCCGCCTCGTCGTCGTCGCCCACCTTCACCAGCACGAAATTGCCGTGCGATGGCACGTATTCCAGGCCCAGGGCATCGAACGCCTCGGTGAACTGCTGGTAGCCGGCCGCGTTGTTGCGCGCGCTCTGCTCGAGGAATTCCTTGTCGTTCAGGGCGGCGATGGCGGCCGCCTGCGCCAGCGAGTTGACGTTGAACGGCTGGCGGATGCGGTTCATCAGGTCCGTCAGCGCCGGCTGGGCGATGGCGAAGCCGATGCGCAGGCCAGCCAGGCCATACGCCTTCGACAAGGTGCGCGAGACCACCAGGTTCGGATACTGGCGCACCCATGCCGTCGACTCGTACTGGTCTTCAGCCGAGAGGAATTCGTTGTAGGCCTCGTCGAGCACGACGACGACGTGCGCCGGCACTTTTTGCAGGAAGGCTTCCAGCTGCGCCGCCGACAGGAAGGTGCCGGTCGGGTTGTTCGGGTTGGCGATGAAGACCAGGCGGGTGTCGTCGGCAATCGCCGCCGCCATGGCGTCGAGGTCATGGCCGTAGGCTTGCGCCGGCACGACGATGTGGCGCGCGCCCAGGCCTTGCGTGGCCAGCGCGTACACGGCAAACGAGTATTGCGAGTACACGACGGACTGGCCATGCTCGACAAACGCGTGCGCGGCGATTTCCAGGATATCGTTGCTGCCGTTGCCCAGCGTGATCCAGTCGGCCGGCACGTCATAGCGCTTGGACAATACGGCTTTCAGGTCGAAGCCGTTGGCGTCCGGATAGCGGCCCAGGTCATCGATGGCGGCGATCATCGCCTGCTTGGCCGATGCCGGCATGCCGTACGGGTTTTCATTCGACGCCAGCTTGACGATGGCTGCCTCGTCGAGGCCAAATTCACGCGCAACTTCCGCGATCGGCTTGCCGCTCTGGTAAGGGGCGATGGCGCGGACGTATTCAGGACCGATATTTTTAGACATGGTGTTCTTTAAAAGTTGGTGAATGATTAGGCTGGTGGCTGTTGTTGGGTTACGCTGCGCTAACCCAACCTACAGCTTACCGTAGGTCGGATTAGCGCAGCGTAATCCGACACCAGTCAACGAAGTCACAGACTGACCGGATACGACCCCAGCACCTTGAAGAACGCCGCATTGCCCTGCAGTTCGGCCAGCGCCTGGGCGACGGCTGCGTCGTGCACGTGGCCTTCCACGTCGACATAGAAATAATACTCCCAGCTGCCCATGCGCGCCGGGCGCGACTCGAAGCGCGTCATCGACACGCCATGCTTGGCCAGGGGCGCGAGCAGCTGGTACACGGCGCCCGCCTTGTTCGGCACGGCCAGCACCAGCGAGGTCTGGTCCTTGCCCGACGGCGCCGTCTGCAAGGTGCCGACGACGGCAAAGCGCGTGCGATTGTGCGGGTCGTCCTGGATATGGCCTTTCACCACGCCCAGCTTGTACTGCGCGCCCGCCAGTTCGCTGGCAATCGCCGCCACCGTGCCATCCTCGCCGGCCAGGCGCGCCGCTTCGGCGTTCGAGGCCACGGCGCGGCGCTCGATGTGCGGGTAGTTCTGGTTCAGCCACACCTGGCACTGCGCCAGCGCCTGCGAATGGGCGCAGATGGAGGTCACGCCATCCATGTTGCCGCTCTTCGTCATCAGGCTGTGGTGCACGGCGATCGATACTTCGCCGCTGATGATGAGGCTAGTCTGCAGCATCATGTCCAGGGTGCGGTTGACGGCGCCTTCCGACGAATTCTCGATGGGCACAACGCCGAAGTCCGCCGTTCCCGCCTCGGCGGAGCGGAACACTTCGTCGATGGACGCGCACGGCAAGCCTTCGACGGCGCTGCCGAACTGCTGGTAGACGGCTTGTTCGCTGAAGGTGCCGGCCGGGCCCAGATAGGCCACGGTGACGCGTTTTTCCAGCGAGCGGCAGGAGGACATGATTTCGCGGAAGATGGTCTGCACTTCGCGGTCGCCCATGGGGCCGGGATTGCGCTCGGCCACGCCGCGCAGCACCTGCGCTTCGCGCTCGGGGCGGAACACGGGCGCCTGCGTTTCGGCCTTCACGTGGCCCACTTGCTGGGCGATCTGCGCGCGGCGGTTCAGCAAGTCGAGGATTTGCGCGTCGATCGCATCGATCTGTTCGCGCAGCGGTTTCAGTTTATCGGTCATGGTTGGTTTGTTTCGTCAGCTGTACTTCAATCATTGCCGCGCGGCCTGCGCCGGCGGCGGGCCGGCGCGGTCGCTTAAGCGACTCAGCGTCCGGCAAACTCGTTCAGATAATTCACCAGGGCTTGCACGCCCTCGATCGGCATCGCGTTATAGATCGATGCACGCATGCCGCCGACGGACTTGTGGCCCTTCAGTTGCAGCAGGCCGCGCTGTTTCGCGCCGGCCAGGAATGCGTCGTTCAAGCTTTCGTCGCGCAGATAGAACGGGATGGTCATGCGCGAGCGGTATTCCGGGGCGACCCGGTTCTGGTAGAAGTCGTCCGCATCGAGCGCCGCGTACAGCAGCGCCGCTTTCTCAATATTACGCTGTTCCATGGCTGCCACGCCACCCTGGCGTTTGAGCCACTGGAAAACCAGGCCGGCGATATAGATGCCGTAGGTGGGCGGCGTGTTGTACATCGACTCATGTTCGGCCACGATGCTCCAGTCGAAGGCCGACGGGCAGATCGGCAGCGCCTTGCCCAGCAGGTCTTCGCGCACGATGACCAGCGTCAGGCCGGCCGGGCCGATGTTTTTCTGCGCGCCGCCGAAAATCACGCCGTATTGCGATACATCAATAACCCGCGACAGAATGTGCGAGGACATGTCGGCCACGATGGTGGTCCCCGCCGGCACGTTCGGCGCCTGCTGGAATTCCACGCCATCGATGGTTTCATTGGTGCAGATGTGCAGGTAGGCGGCGCCTGGCGTCAGCCGCCAGTCCGATACGGCCGGCACATGCGTGAAACCGGCCGCCTGCGACGATGCCGCCACGTTGACGTTGGCGTACTTGGCCGCTTCCTTGATCGACTTGCCGGACCAGGAGCCCGTGTGCACGAAGTCGATGGTGGCCGGCTGCGTGGCGCCATGAGCCACCAGGTTCATGGGGATGATGGCATTTTCGCCCAGGCCGCCGCCCTGCAGGAACAGGATCTTGTAGTTCTCGGGCACGGCCAGCAGCTCGCGCAGGTCGGCCACGGCCTGTTTGTAGATGGAGATGAACTCGGGACCACGGTGGCTCATTTCCATCACCGACATGCCGCTGCCATGCCAGTCCTGCATCTCAAAGGCCGCTTGCGCCAGCACTTCCTTGGGCAGGACGGCCGGGCCGGCGGAGAAGTTGTAGATTTGGGTCACGATACGGTCCTTGGCAAAATGAAAATTATTGGGGCGGCTGCGTGGCCGCCCGCATGACTTGCTCCAGCACGGCATTGACGCGCGGGATCAGCACGCGCTGGCTGATGGCCATCGATTCGGCCGACAGCTGCGGCATGGTGGCCAGCATCTTGCGCCCCAACGGCGTCTTGTAGAAGGCCGTCAGCTGCTCGACTTCCGGCACCGTGTAATAGCGCGCGTACAGGGGCACCATCTCGGCGCTCAGCTCGTCGATCAGGGTCGGGTCGGCCAGCACCTGCGTCAGGGTGGCGACGGCGACGGGAATCTCTTCCTCGGCACTGGCCAGCGCGCGCGCCTTGCGCTGCTCGTCGAGCCGCGGATCGGTATTGATTTGCTGCTGCGCCGACTGGCGGATCATTTCAGGCACCGATTGCAGCATCTGGTCGAAGATGCTGCGCGTGAGCTGCGGGAACTGCATCGCCTCGAGCATGCGCCGCACGGCCACTTTCATGGCGGGGCTGGGCGCGGCCTGGCGGGCCGGCGCGGCTTGCGTGCTCTGGGCCAGGGCCGGCAGGGTGGCAAGAAAGGCCAGCGAAAACGCGGCGAAGAAGGTGGCGACGATTTTTCTCATGGCATGCGGGACTTTACAAAAGCGGGGAACAACTTGAAATAGGCTGGCTGGCGCCGCAACGGGCACGCCAACAGCAATTGGGGCTCCTCGCGGAGCCCCAATCATCTTACTCCGGCTGGGCCGGGTCGGCCGGATCGGCTGGTTCGGCCGCCGCCGGCGCGGCATCCGTGCCCGCCTCCGTCGTCAGCTCGACTTCATCGATATCCGTCTCCACCACGCGCTGCAGGCCGGACAGCTTGGTGCCGTCTTCCACGGCGATCAGGGTCACGCCCTGCGTCGCGCGGCCCATCTCGCGGATTTCCGACACACGGGTGCGGATCAAGACGCCGCCGGTGGTGATCAGCATGATTTCATCGCTGGTATCGACCAGGGTCGCGGCAACCACTTTACCGTTGCGCTCGCTGGTCTGGATGGCGATCATGCCTTTCGTGCCACGGCCGTGGCGCGTGTACTCGGTGATCGGCGTACGCTTGCCGTAGCCGTTCTCCGTGGCCGTCAGCACCGACTGCTGCTCGTTCTCGGCCACCAGCAGGGCGATCACGTGCTGGCCCTCTTCCAGGTTCATGCCGCGCACGCCGCGCGCCGTGCGGCCCATCGGACGCACGTCGTTTTCGTCGAAGCGCACTGCCTTGCCCGAATCGGAGAACAGCATCACGTCGTGCTGGCCGTCGGTCAGCGCGGCGCCGATCAGGAAGTCGCCGTCGTCCAGGTCGACCGCGATGATGCCGGCCTTGCGTGGATTGCTGAAGTCCTTCAGCGGCGTCTTTTTCACGGTACCCAGGCTGGTCGACATGAAGACGTAATGGTCTTCCGGGAAGGTGCGGTTCTCGCCCGACAGCGGCAGGATCACGGTGATCTTTTCGTTGTCCTGCAGCGGGAACATGTTGACGATAGGCTTGCCGCGCGAGTTGCGCGAGCCTTGCGGCACTTCCCACACCTTCAGCCAGTACATGCGGCCACGGTCCGAGAAGCACAGGATGTAGTCGTGCGTATTGGCGATGAACAGCTGGTCGATCCAGTCTTCCTCTTTCGTCGCCATGGCCTGCTTGCCGCGCCCGCCGCGCTTCTGCGCACGGTATTCGGTGATCGGCTGCGCCTTCATGTAGCCCGTGTGCGACAGGGTCACGACCATGTCCTGCGGCGTGATCAGGTCTTCCGTTTCCAGGTCGGTGGCATTGAGTTCGATCTGCGAACGGCGCACGTCCTTGTTGCCGGCGCCGTATTCGTTCATCGCCAGGGTCATTTCATCGGTGATGATGACGGTGACGCGCTCCGGCTTGGCCAGGATGTCGAGCAAGTCGGCGATGTGCGCCATGATGTCCTTGTACTCGTTGACGATCTTGTCCTGCTCCAGACCGGTCAGGCGCTGCAGGCGCATCTGCAGAATTTCCTGCGCCTGGTCGTCCGACAGCTTGTACAGGCCATCCGTCTGCATGCCGTAATGCTTCGGCAGGTTTTCCGGACGGTAGGCATCCACGCCGCCCGGCGTCGTGCCGTCGCCCGTGCGCGCCAGCATTTCGCGCACGACGGACGAATCCCAGGCCTTGGCCATCAGCTCGACCTTGGCGATCGGCGGCGTCGGCGCGGCCTTGATGATGGCGATGAAGTCATCGATATTGGCCAGCGCGACAGCCAGGCCCTCGAGCACGTGGCCCCGTTCGCGCGCCTTGCGCAGTTCGAACACGGTGCGGCGCGTCACCACTTCGCGGCGGTGCGACAGGAAGCATTGCAGCATCTGCTTGAGGTTCAGCAGTTTTGGCTGGCCATCGACCAGGGCTACCATGTTCATGCCGAAGGTGTCTTGCAGCTGAGTCTGCTTGTACAGGTTGTTCAGCACCACTTCCGGCACTTCGCCCCGTTTCAGCTCGATCACCACGCGCATGCCCGACTTGTCGGACTCGTCGCGGATGTCGGAAATGCCGTCCAGCTTCTTGTCGCGCACGTTTTCGGCGATGCGCTCCAGCAAGGACTTCTTGTTCACCTGGAATGGCAGTTCGTCGACGATGATGGCGATGCGGCCGCCATCCTTGCCGTATTCCTCGAAGTGCGTCTTGGCGCGCATAACGACGCGGCCGCGGCCCGTGCGGTAGCCGTCGCGCACGCCCGAGACGCCGTAGATGATGCCGGCCGTCGGGAAATCGGGCGCGGGGATTAGTTCGATCAATTCATCGATCGAGCAGTCCGGGTTGCGCAGCACGTGCAGGGCGCCGTTGATGACTTCGGTAATGTTGTGTGGCGGAATGTTCGTCGCCATGCCCACGGCGATGCCGGAAGAGCCGTTGATCAGCAGGTTCGGGATACGCGTCGGCAAGACCGTCGGTTCCTTTTCCTTGCCGTCATAGTTGGGCTGGAAGTCGACCGTGTCCTTGTCGATATCGGCCAGCAGTTCGCTGGCGATCTTGTCCAGGCGGCACTCCGTGTAACGCATGGCCGCGGCGCCGTCGCCGTCGACGGAACCGAAGTTGCCCTGGCCATCGATCAGCATGTAGCGCAGCGAAAAATCTTGCGCCATGCGCACCAAGGTGTCGTAGATCGAGGCATCGCCGTGGGGGTGGTATTTACCCATGGTTTCGCCGACCACGCGGGCGCACTTGACGTAAGGGCGGTTCCACACGTTGTTCATTTCATGCATCGCGAACAAGACGCGGCGGTGCACTGGCTTCAAGCCATCGCGCGCATCCGGCAAGGCGCGCCCGACGATCACGCTCATGGCGTAATCGAGGTAGCTCTTGCGCATCTCTTCTTCGAGGGAAATAGGAATTGTTTCTTTTGCGAATTGATCCATTGGCGGTTCGACTGATCTCAGGCTGTGGTTAACTTATCTGCTACGCAATGTATGACGCAATACTGCATATCCTGGGTGGCTGCTAGGGCGGAGTGCCGCGCAAAAAAATGGCCGGGACAGTGACAAGGCCGCTAGCCGTACCATTCGGTCCGTCCAGCCCATGCCGCGCTACCGTGCACTTTTTGTTTAGCACTCTTAACAGCCAAGCGCACGATTTTAGCATGCGCGCCCGGCTACCTGTACAAATTGGCCAGACGGGCAATATTGACAGTTTGCACCGGCGCCGTGCGGGCTTGCCTGTCGATAATGCACAATGGCAATACCAGTTCAAGTCCTCTGCCCTAAAAAGAGGCAAAAAAAGCGATCAATTGTTACAGACGCGTTACAAATGAGCATTTCCGTTGCGTGAAAACAACGTGCGGTCTAAAATCGGGCAAGCTTTGATTTAACCACGGTCGTGTGCCCCTGATGCGTGTGGCAAAATGACTGGGAAGTTAATTGCTAGTTTCGCAATCTGAAACGAGCGCATATGGTCTACATGATAAAATCTTGGCACGTAGCACCAGTAGCGCAGTGTTGTTCTGCGGATATCACCCCCCGAAAGGAAAAAAGAATGAATAAATTTGTAACGCTGTTTTTCGCTGCATCCGCAGTGATTGCTGGCTCGGCTTCGGCCCAAACCCCAACCTCCCCACCGTTCGCGCCAGTTACCACTGACATCAAAGCACCAAGCCCAAAAAGCGCTTACGTGCAAGATGCTCGCGGCGTGATCGTGCGTGACCCATTCGGCCTGTGCTGGCGTACCGGTTACTGGACACCTGCTGACGCGGTGCCAGGTTGCGACGTTCCCCTGTGCGTAGAGCCAGAAACTCTGCAAGACGGCAAATGCGTGGCTCCACCTCCGCCACCAGCACCACCAGCACCAGCGCCAGTCGTCGTGGTACCAGTACCAGTCGTCGTAGCTCCTACCTCGGAAAAAGTCAGCTTCGCTGCTGATGCATTCTTCGATTTCGACAAAGCTACGCTGAAGCCAGAAGGCAAAGCCAAGCTGGACGAGCTGACCGCACAACTGGGCGGCATCAACCTGGAAGTCATCATCGCCGTGGGTCACACCGACTCCGTCGGCACCGATGCTTACAACCAAAAACTGTCGGTACGTCGTGCTGATGCTGTCAAATCCTACCTGGTTTCCAAAGGCGTTGAAAGCAACCGCGTGTACACCGAAGGCAAAGGCGAAAAGCAACCAGTGGCTAGCAACGCTACCGCTGAAGGCCGCGCTAAAAACCGTCGCGTGGAAATCGAAGTTGTCGGTACCCGCAACAAGTAATAGCTGAGCCCCCTGGACTTGCCGCAAGTTATCGCGCAAGTCAAGGACAGCAGGAAAAAACCCCGCCACGGCGGGGTTTTTTTTCGTCCGTGGCTGCCCAATTGTGAAATTGCCGCTATTATTCGACCTATGAACGCCGACCCTCTTGAAATCCAAAAATTCAGTGAGCTGGCCCACCGCTGGTGGGACCCCACTTCCGAGTTTCGTCCCCTGCACGAAATTAACCCCCTGCGCCTGGAATGGATCAACGCGAAGGTGCCGCTGGCCGGCAAGCGCGTGATCGACATCGGCTGCGGCGGCGGCATCCTGGCCGAATCGATGGCCCGCAAGGGTGCCGACGTGACGGGCATCGACCTGTCCGACAAGGCCCTGAAAGTGGCCGACCTGCACAGCCTCGAATCGGGCGCCAAGGTACGCTACAAGCTGATCGCCGCCGAAGCCATGGCCGAGGCCGAGCCGGGCCAGTATGACGTCGTCACCTGCATGGAGATGCTCGAGCACGTGCCGGACCCCGCCGCCATCGTCCAGGCCTGCGCCGCGCTGGTGAAACCGGGCGGCCACGTCTTCCTGTCGACCCTGAACCGCAACCCGAAAGCCTACCTGTTCGCCATCCTGGGCGCCGAATACGTGCTGCGCCTGCTGCCGAAAGGCACGCACGACTATGACAAATTCATCACCCCGGCCGAACTGTCGCAATACGTGCGCAGCGCCGGCCTGGATGTCAACAGCATGCGCGGCATGGGCTACAATCCATTGACCAAGATTTACTCACTTAATAGCGATACCAGCGTCAATTATTTGGTGGCCTGCACCCGGCCCTTGTAACCATCACGCACAAAACAAGGCGGCTACGGCCGCCATTTTTCATTCCCACTTGACACATTTGCCCGCCATGACCACCGACCACCTGCCAGCCCCGCGCGCCATCCTGTTCGACCTCGACGGCACCCTGGCCGACACCGCGCCTGACCTGGCGGCGGCCATCAATCTGCTGCGCGCGCGCGCAGGCCTGGCGCCAACGCCCTACGACATCCTGCGCCCCACCGCCTCGGCCGGCGCGCGCGGCATGATAGGCGCTTCCTACGGCGTCCAACCGGGCGAAAGCGGCTACGAAGCCCTGAAAGACGGCTTCCTCAACAACTACGAAGCGGCGCTGGCCGTGGAAAGCCGTTTGTTCGACGGCATTCCCCTGCTGCTCGACGGCCTGAGCGCCCTGGGCCTGGCCTGGGGCGTCGTCACCAACAAGGCCGCCCGCTTCACGGAGCCGCTGGTCGGCCAGATCGGCCTGGGCGCCGCCGGCTGCGTGATCTCCGGCGACACCATGGCGCACCCGAAACCCCACCCCGCCCCCCTGCTGGAAGCGGCGCGCCGTCTGGAGCTGGCGCCGGAAGACTGCTGGTACGTGGGCGACGACCTGCGCGACATCCAGGCCGGCCGTGCCGCCGGCATGCGCACGGTCGCCTGCGCCTGGGGCTACTGCGGCCCCGTCGAACCGCAACACTGGAACGCCGACCACCTGCTGGACACGCCGCAAGCCCTGCTGGAATTGGTGAGCACGGTAGTCAAGGCAGCACAGGCGCGGCAGCTGGCGGCGTGAGGGCTTGAAACTGCCGCCAGCTGGCCGTAGATGCATCACTGCGAATGCATCATGCAAGAGTGTGAAGATTGCGCTACAATGAAGGTTCTGTGGGGACGACCTGGTTTCGACGTGGGTTGCAAAGCAGCGCAGGGCATACCGAGGGCTGGCTACCTCGTAAATACACCCAGAAAAAACTTAACTGCAAACGATAACTCGTACGCACTGGCAGCTTAATCGCTGTTAGCTCTAGAACACCTCGTCCCTGGGGTGGGCCGTCAAAAGCTCTAGAGTCATTTACAGGGACTCGTCGTATGCTGGGTTACTTAGCGTCCGACTAAATAATAGGTAACTCGCTTGCCCATAACGTGCACATCCGTGCTGGCTGAGTTAAATTAAATGATAGTGCTAAGTATGTAGAACTGTCTGTGGAGTGCTTGCGGACGCGGGTTCGATTCCCGCCGTCTCCACCACTGAATAAATAAAAGGGCTTCCCCGTCTTGGCGGGGAGGCCCTTTTTATTTATTCCATGCATGCAGAATGCGGGCATCAAAGCCGCGTCCGGTACGGACGCGGGGGTTTTGCGGGACTTCGGCAAGCGCAGCTTGGCGCCGCAAAACCGGGTTGCGCTTGCAAGCGCAACCCTCTCCGATTCGTCCGACCAGGTTTACGCCGCAGGCGGTTTTTCCTAAAGACAACCTTAGCGGCTCAGGCTGTGTACGAATGCCGGACCTGACCCTCGCTCCTCCGTTGGTTGTTCAGGCTGCATACGAATGACGGACCGAACCCTCGCTTCGTCATGCGACATCCGGGGCCAATGATATAGTGGCGGAAATATAGATAGTCACTGAAGGAAACCACCATGAAAAACGACGCAAGCGCTCGCCCGCGAGCAAGCCAGACACCGGCCAGACTCAGCAAAGGGGACTTCATCACCGCACTGCGCAAGCTGCTGCAAGAAGAAGCAAAGGCCGGCAAGTCCAGCGTGGATGTACGCGCTGCAACCCTGCATACCGACGTTGGCGTTTATCCCGCGCGCGGCCACTCGATGCCAACTTGTTGCACCGTCATGCATGAAGAGATGCAGCCGGGCGACGAGGTACTGCTGACGCCACCCGGCGGCAAAGGACCTGCGCTGCTGGTCCGGTATAAATTGCCGCGCTGAAAATCGCGGCCTTGAGCTACCGGCGGCGATTCAGCTGGCGGGTTTGCCTGTGACCTCGCCAATGGCATACCCGAGCATCGCTCATCCTTGCAGCATGAACCCGATTGATGGGCGTGGCACGGGCAGCAGCCGCCGCAAGCAGGCGCGCTGCATACAAAAAATGGGCGCGATGTCCACGCATGGCGGACCTGCCGCCGCCCCACTCTCCCCGCAACCGCTCCCCCAATGCTCGGCCCTGTGGACACATCGCAAGCGTAACCACAGCGCCCCCCCTCCCTGGGACGATGCCGGAACAGCAATCCGTCACGCTGGCGTCGAACAGGTCTTTTGCGGCGCCTCCCGTCAAGCGAAGCGCGACCTTGGTTTCGCCCGCAGCCGGGGGCAAGCATGGCTAGCGAAACGCAAGAAGGCTCGCTATCCGTCCGGCACTGTCGCGCGACGATGCATGGCGAACCTGGTTTCTCCCGGAGGATTTGGCCTCATACAAAGCCTGGTCAGCGAGTTCGATCAGCTCGACTGGCTGGTTTTCCAGGTGCGCCGGTACAAACGCCGCCACGCCGACACTGGCCGTCACCACGCCAGGGGGATTGCCCCGATGGTCGATGCCCAGCGATTGCATGGCCTGGCGCACGCTTTCCGCCACTGCCAGGGCGCCAACCAGATCCGTTCCGGGCAACAAAATGACCATTTCCTCGCCACCGTAGCGCGCCGCAAGGTCGCCCGGCCTGCGCATGCTGTAGGCCACCACCTTGCCGATCTTTCTCAGGCACTCGTCGCCAGCCACATGGCCATACAGGTCGTTGTATTGCTTGACGCAATCGACATCGAGCAACACCAGCCCTAGCGGGCTGCCTTCGCGCTGGGCGCGGCTGAATTCGGCGAGCAGCGACTGGTCGAAGTGGCGCCGGTTCGCCAGCCCCGTCAGCCCATCCTGGTTGGCAAGCCGGGCCAGGGTTTCATTGATCAATTCCAGTTCGTTGCGTGCCGCGAGCAGTCCCGCCTCGCTGTTTGCCCGCAACTCGATCTACCGCACCATGCGGTAACCGATGAATGCAATCAGCAGCACCAGCACCCCGCCCACGGCATGTTGCATCACCGTATCGAGGCGCCACGCAGCGAGCACCTCATCCTGCGACAGTGCGGCGGAGACCACCAGCGGATATCCGCTGATTCGTCGATAGCTGTTGATGCGCGTCACGCCATCGACGCGCGACCTGAACACCGCGGTGCCAACGGGACCTTTTGGCAAATAATCATGAAATAAGGGAAACGGCGAGAGATCGCGCCCCAGCATGCTTTCATCGAACGGCCCGTCTCAACAAAAGAATGCCATTGCCATTCGCAATGAAGATGGCGCCCTTTTCGCCTATCGAAAACCGTTCGTAAAACTGCCTGAAATAATTCATGTCGATGGTCGCCAGCGCCACGCCGCCAAAGCTGCCATCAGGCAGATTGATACGGTGCGATACCGTGGCTACCCAGTCCCTCGTCGATTTGCTGCGCACGGGCGGGCCGATATAAGGCCCGCGATCGCCATGCGTTCGATGGTAGTTGAAATACTCGCGATCAGAATTGTTCAGACGGCTCAATAGCGTCTTCTGGGAGTTCACCAGCCAGCTGCCATCGCTGGCATAGACGAAGATGCCGTGCAACTGCGGCAGCTCGGCGACGCGGGTGACCAGCAATTTATGGATACGCTCCAGTTCCGTGCCGGAGACGACGTCCGCTTCCATCCGCTCCACCAAACCGACCAGTACCGTATCGGCTTCCTTGATGGTGTCATAGGCATGCTGGGCGACAGCTTGCGCCAGGTTGGCGCTTTCACGGCCCGCTTCCGCCAGTTGCACTTCCCGCGCACGCAAGGTCATCCATAACTGCAGCGCCAGCAGCGACAGGCACACCAGCAAGACGAATGAGATAGCCAGCGGCAACAAGGAGAAACCCCGGAAACGAGTGCCCAGCAATCGTGGCGGCAGGCTATGCGACCTGATCATGGCGACACTCCCATTTTTGATATTTAGCAAAGTGTGCATGAATTAGGCAGCAACATACTCACACATCGTCACGAAAAATGTGAAAAATTCATCATGTGACTTGCCGCGCAATATGTCCTTTGCGCCATGGCGGTGGCGAACCCTGTTCCAGTTCGCAACTGTTTGCGGTAGCGCAATCCGGGATGGGATGGACTGCGAAACAATGCCAGTTCCCCAGCGTTGCGTATGACGGAGTTGAGATGCTTGAAGTACAGCCCAGGGACAAGCGTGGATTTTTCATCCTGCCTCAGGCACCGGAAGGTGCCGGCTACTACGTCTATGGCAATCTGCGGCGGATGCCACATTCCGGCCATATGGCCCAATATGCGCACCCCAGCTTGCTATCCCTGATTTTTTACATCGAACGTGAATGGCAGGCAATTGATGATCGAAAATTTGGCATCGGAAATATCAGTATCGCGGAAGGGTTAGGGTACGACAAGCATGTCAGCCACCGGAAAGGCATTGAAATGGATATACGCCCCTTACGTAAAGACAAACTGGCAGGCCAGTCCGCACGCGTGTCGCGCTTTGATGACGTGTATGACAGAAACGCCACCATCAAATTGATACGCCTGTTTCTGCAACATCCCATGGTCACCAAGGTCTACTTTAACGATGGCGAGGTACAAAAGACGATTGCCGGTGGGCGCGTCCGGTCCCTGCAAGGGCACGACGACCATCTTCACATTGAAATCAGAGAGCACTGATGAATACTCGGCTTGCTTGCTGCACCATGGCGCTAGCTCTACTTTCGCCGTCCCAAGCCGCGGACAAGCCGCCGGCATGGACTGGCGAACCACGGCCCTTGCAGGGTGACTATCAAATCTATGGCGGAACCTTGTCCGAAATGCTACCGCCCACGCGAAACGACCGAAAAGTGGCAATCATGGTCAAAGGGGAATTGGCACGGGAACTGTTTACCCAGATCGGCCCCGATGTGAAACAGGAACAGGCATGCAGCTCCTCGGCGGACTACCGGGAGCGGCGCAGGGGGGACATTAGCTGCGTTCATACAAAAGGGGCAGCATACGAATGCTATTTCGGACTCGACATGCGTACAGGTAAAGGGATGTATGGAGCGATCTGCTAGCCCCCACGCAGCCTGGCAGCCATTAAACAGCCAGGCTCGGGGGCTCCTACCTTCGGTTCAACGGTACATACTCCCCCGGCAAGTGCGCCGCCTCCAGCGCATCGGCGAACGCCAACAAGAACTTTGCCGGGCCATGTTCGGACACCAGCAGCGATGCGCCCTTGTGGCGCAGCAGTTTCAAGACTTCCTGCTGGTGCGCCTGGTATTCCTGCGAATGGCCGTAGAACGTTTGATACATCTCAAGAGTTTCCATGGCCTTGGCGGCCAGGATGAATTCGGGTCTGTCCATGATGTCTCCTCGTTGTTACTGCTGCCAAAACCACGAAAAAAACCTGCAAGACGTGCTGGCCCGTGCCCGTCGCACTGCCTAGCGGCAACCACATCCGTATTTCCATCATACGCCTCAAGCCGGCCGTTGCGTCGTCCTGCCGCGCATCTTTTTCTATCGCTCCCATCCGGCACCATCGCTGCGGTGCGCGCGCTGGCGCCAGGTACCCGCGCATGGCATCATGCGCGCTGCCCACCCCTCATAACGACATATGGACCAATATCACTTCCTCGTAGGCGAATTCAAGAAAGATACTCCCTTCGATCCCGCTGCCGCCAGCGCACAGCTGTTCGCCTGGTTCGCGCTGATCGACGAGTCCGTCGAGCGCTACGGCAACAAGCGCGGCAAGATCGTCAAGTACTCACAGCGCAATTACGAGAAGATGCTGTGCGCGCCAGAGACCAACAGCATCGGCCTGCTTTCGCCGCGTATCGTGCCGCCCGACGAAGCTGACGAGGCCGTCAACTGCGACGCGCAAGCCATGTATTCATCGGACTCGGAGCTGGTTCTGTCCATCCGCGCCAGCAAGCTTGCGCTGACGCCGCTGTTCGACGGTGCGCGGGCCATACCCGGCCTGCTTGAGCATTGCGAATATGTATATTGCTACGCTGAAACGCAGGGCTATGGCACCGGCTACGCACTCGGCTACCGGCGGGTCGACGAGGCCCACCCGATGACCTTTGGCACGCCTTGCCCCGCAAATAACTGGGCCGCCATCAAGCGGCGCGGGCTGCAAGATGCGCACCTGCGCGATGTCTATCCCATCAACGGTTTCACGCCAGCCAGGCTCGATGCGCTGCCACCCCAGCGCCGGCAAGCGCTGCGCGCTGCGATGCAAGCCCATGGCCGCTGCGAAGACCATGCCGGCTGGATCTTCTGGTACCTGCAGCCCGGGGAACTGGAAGCGGCCCGCGCCGCACTGAACGCACACGCCATGCTGGGCGCCTACATCAACCACCGAAACTCATGAGCACACATTTATCGCTGCACTGCTATCTGCAGGACGAGGCCGCAGAACGGCCCCTGCCCTGTTCCGACGTGACCATCCAGGCCGACCCGGCCACCCTGCGCGCCATTGCCCATTTTCTGCTGGCCAGCGCGGACGCGTTTGAGCAGGCGCAAGACCGGGCCGGCATGCATGCCCATCTGCAAGACGAGTGGGACGACTGGCAGGACGACTTCCCCGACCTCGTCGTCGTGACGGCATAGACTGGCGCCCCGCCTGCTGCGCGTCGGGTAACATACGCCACCTTTGCCACACCGAGATCACCGATGCTCCACTCCCGAACCACCCTGGCGTCGCTGCGCGCCACCGTGCTGGCCGCCGCGCTGGCCACCCTGTCCGCCTGCGCCAGCCCGCCCGCGCATGAAACGCTGTTCCTCGCCACCACCCTGACGGCCCCGCATTCCTTCACCAAGGGCATCGAGGGTCCCGCCGTGGATGCGGAGGGGAATATCTATGCCGTCAACTTTGCGCGCCAGCAAACCATCGGCAAGGTGCGCCCGGACGGCAGTGGCGAGGTGTACCTGACCCTGCCCGGCAGCAGCATCGCCAACGGCATCCGCTTCGGCAGCCGGGGGCAGATGTATCTGGCCGACTACATGGAGCACACGATCTATCTAGTCGACCCGGCCACGCGGGCGCTGACCATCCACGCGCGCGAGCCGCGCATGACGCAGCCAAACGATATCGCCATCACGGCCGATGACGTGCTGTATGCGAGCGACCCGAACTGGAAGGAAAACACGGGCCGCGTGTGGCGCATCGCGCAGGACGGCACGGTGACCCTTGCGCTCGACACCATGGGCACGGCCAACGGCATCGAGGTGAGCCCCGACGGCAAGATCCTGTACGTGAATGAAAGCGTGCAGCGCAATATCTGGATGTACGACATCGCCGCGGACGGCAGCCTGGGCGGCAAGCGCCTGCTGATCAAGTTCGACGATTTCGGCATGGATGGCATGCGCGTGGACGTGGACGGCAACCTGTACGTGACGCGCTACGGCAAGGGCACGGTGGTGAAACTGTCGCCGCAGGGACGCATCTTGCGCGAGATCAGCGTGCCCGGCGCCAAGCCCAGCAACATCACCTTTGGCGGCCCCGACGGCCGCACGGCCTACGTGACGGAAGTGGTGCAGGGACGCCTGCTGCAGTTCCGCGTCGACCGGCCGGGCCTGGAGTGGCAGCGGGGGCAGGAAAGCAAGGCCAGGGCCGGCGCATCCGCCCCCGGCAAACCCGGCAACGGCGTCAGCGCGGAATGATGCGCTCCGCCTTCAGCTTCTCGAACAGATTGAAGAAAGCCTCGGGCGTGTCCTGGTAGTCGAGGAAGCCCGCCTTGCGGCTCTTGCCCATGTCCGTCATCACTTCCATCGGCCGTCCCAGGTCGGCATCCGTATGCCACCATGAGGCGAGGCGGCCGATATCGGACTCCACCAGTTGATGCTGTGCGGCGATGGCGCGCCATTGCGCGGGCGCGTCCTGCATGCGAGCGGCCAGCGGCGCCATCGTCTCGGGCAAGTCCGCCGCCTCGACGCCGAAATACGCGGCCAGGCGGGGCCACAGCCACTTCCAGCGGAACACGTCGCCATTGACGATATTGAAGTCTTCGTTGCGCGCGCAAGGGCTGTCCGCCGCCCACGCCAGGTGGCGCGCGATCTGGCCCGCGTCCGTCATGTCGGACAAGCCGTGCCACTGCGCGGGCGAACCGGGGAAGACGAAAGGCTGGCCGCCGGCCTTGCACAAATGCGCGTACACGGCCAGGGTCAGGCCCATGTTCATGGCATTGCCCAGCGCATGACCGATGATGGTGTGCGGGCGATGCACGCTCCACGTAAAGCCGTACTGCGCGGCCGCTGCAAACAAGCGGTCTTCCTGTGCATAGTAGAAATTGTCCACGTCCTGGCGGCCCTGCTCTTCGCGGAAGGGCGTCACGGGCACGCTGCCCTTGCCATAGGCATCGAACGGTCCCAGGTAATGCTTGAGGCCCGTCACCAGGGCCGCGTGGCGCAGGTGGCCGTGCGGCCCCAGCGCGGCCAGCACGTTGGCCACCATGGCGCCATTGACACGGATGTTTTCCTGTTCATTGTCCTGGCGCGCCCAGGCTGTAAAAAAGACGTGGCTGGCGTCGAGGCCCGCCAGCGCGGCGGCGACAGCGGCGCCGTCCGTCGCATCGAGCGGCAGGGCCGTGCAGCCGGCGGGAACTGGCGTGCGGCCGCGCGAGACGCCCGTCACCTGCCAGCCTTCGCCGAGCAGATGCGTGGCCAGATTGCTGCCGATGACGCCGCTGGCGCCGATGATGAGGGCGTGTTTTTGCATGAGAAAGTAGCTCCGAAAGAAAAATCCATCATATCCGCGACGCAAATTCTTATCCGCGATACTATTTCCACTTATTCATGAATAAAATTCCCGAATCATGTTTTCATCGGAACATCTGAAGGGCCTCACGCCCTTTCTCGCCACGGCCGACGCGGGCAGTTTTACCAGGGCGGCCGAGCGCCTGCACCTGAGCAGCTCGGCCGTCAGCAAGAGCGTGGCGCGGCTGGAGGAACGGCTGGGCGTGCTGCTGTTCGAGCGCAGCACGCGCAGGCTGAAACTGAGCGATGCCGGGCGCGCCTACTACGCCACCTGCAAGCGCGTGCTGCAGGAACTGGCGGATGCGGAAGACGTGCTGGCCGACCATGCGGCGGAACTGGCCGGCAAGGTGCGCATCGGCGTGCCCGCCGCGTATGGCCGCCTGCGCGTGATGCCGGCGCTGATCGATCTGTGCGAAAAATATCCGCGCCTGCAGCCGGCCATCGCCTTCAGCGACCGCTTCGTCGACCTGTTCGAGGAGCGCATCGATATCGCCGTGCGCATCGGCGCGCCTTCGCACTGGCCCGCCGCGCTGGGACAGATGCAGCTGGGCGAAGAGCGGCTGATCCTGTGCGCGGCGCCCGCCTACCTGGCGCGGCGCGGCACGCCGGCCAGCGTGGCCGAACTGGAAGGGCACGACTGCATCGCCTACGGCCGCGCCGATGGTTCGCCCATGCCGTGGCAGTTCCCGGACGGGGACCAGGGCGGGCAGGTCGAGTATCGCCTGGCGTCTCCCCGCATGACGGTGGGCGACGCGGAAGCGCGCACGGCCGCCGTGCTGGCGGGCCTGGGCGTGGCGCAGCTGGCCACCTGGCTGGTGCAGGAGCACCTGGCCACGGGCGCCATCGTGGCCGTACTGCCGGAACTGGCCACGCCGGGCTTGCCCCTGTACCTGGCCTGGCCGCTGGCGCGCCAGCTGACGCCGAAAACGGGCACCCTGCTGCAGGAATTGCGCCAGCGGTTGACCATCCACTGAAAATACGGCTTGACCCTGACGCTGCGTCAGGGTCGATGCTGTGTGTACGCACCAGGAAAGGAGTGACACATGCTGTTGAAGATCGGTGAACTGGCCAAGATGACAGGCCTGAGCATCCGCACCCTGCACCACTACGACAGCATCGGCCTGCTCTCGCCCTCGGCGCGCACGCAGGCTGGCTACCGCCTGTACCAGCACGGCGACATGGACCGGCTGCACCGGATCATGGCGCTGCGCAAGTTCGGGCTGTCGCTGGCCGAAATCGCCACTGCACTCGCCGGCCCCGAGCTGCCCCTGGCCTCCATCGTGGCGCAGCAGATCGCCATGCTGGATCACCAGATCGCGCAGGCATCCACCCTGCGCGAGCGCCTGCACAGCCTGCAGGCGCAACTGGCGCAGGGACAGGCACCGGAGCTGGCCGAGTGGCTCACCACGATGGAGTTGATGACCATGTACGACAAATACTTTACCCCCGAAGAACTGCAGCAATTGCCGCTGCTGACAGATAGCGCCGTGGAACAGGAATGGCAGGCGCTCGTCGCCCGCGTGCGCGCCCTCCAGGCGACGGGCGCCGCTCCCGACGATGCGCAGGCGCAGGCGCTGGGCACGGAATGGATGGTCAAGCTGGTGCGCGACACGGGCGCCCACCCGGGCCTGTTCGCGCGCCTGAACGCCATGCACGCGCAGGAACCGGCCATGCGGCAAACCACCAGCATCGATGCGGACTTGATGCAGTTCATCCTTGCCGCCTTCAATGCCTCGCGCATGGCGCTGTACCGGCCCTTCCTGAACGATCAGGAATACGCGCACCTGCTGGCCAACTACGGCAGGCGTTCGGGCGAATGGCCAGCCCTGATCGCCGCCGTGCGCGCCGCCATGGATGCGCGCACACCGCCCACGGACCCGGCCGTGCTGCAGCTGGCGCGGCAGTGGCTGGAGCTGTTCCGCTCCTATGCGGGCACGGACCCGGCCACGCAGCTGAAATTTCGCCAGGCGCACCAGCAGGAACCGCGCCTGATGGAAGGCAGCTTCGTCGACGCCGCCATGCTGCACTACCTGGGCGCGGCGATGGCCCAGGTGGCGCAGGAGCGTCCCGGCAAATAAGTTGACGTGCGGCACATCGTGGGCGAGGCCATGTAGAATCGGCCATCGCCCATTCCAGGAATACCCGATGCGCCGCCTTCTGCTTCTCTGTCTGTCCCTGCCCGCCCCGCACCTCGCCATGGCCGCCGATGCGCCCGTGCAAGGGGTGTGGCAAGGTACTTTGGGCAAGGCCAATATCGTCGCCTGCTTCAACCAGCCCAGTCCCACGCAGGGGGCTGACCGCAGCGGCAACTACTACTACACGCGCTACAAGACGCCCATCATGCTGTCCATGGCGAACGGCAAGAGCGACTGGAGCGAGTCCGACGCCAAGGGCGATACGACAGGCACGTGGTCTTTGCATGCGCCGCAGGGCGGCAAGCTCACGGGCACCTGGACGGAGCCGAAAAGCGGCAAGACCCTGCCCCTGGCCTTGACCTTGCTGGAAGCGGCGGGCGACCGCGAACACCCGTCCTGCGCCAGCGACGCCTACAACCTGGCGCTGGAAGACTTTCCCAACACCAAGGTGAGCAAACCCCTTACCTTCGAAGGCAAGCAATACCGCAACCTGCAAGTGGGCGACACCATCACCGTGGAATTGATGGCGCCCGGCGACGGCGTGGCGAAAATCAATGCGCAACTGCGCGCCGTGCTGGCAAAGAACAAGAAGGACCTGGCCGACTTTTATGCCACGCGCCGCGAATACCTGGGCCGCAACGGTTTCACGACGGAAGACGAAGTGTATGCGGAACCGACTTACTGGTCGCCGCGCTGGGTGACGATCAAATTCTACCGCTGGCCGGCCGGCTATGGCGCCAGCGGCATTTCCATCCGCTTCCGCACCTGGGACGTGAAGACGGGCCAGGAAACGGATATGTGGAACTGGTTTGGCGCCAGCGCCAGCGATGGCGACGACAAGGCCGAATTGCCGGACCGCCTGCGCCAGGCCCTGTTCAAGGATGTGGCAATCGACGCCGAATGCAAGGGCACGGATTACGACGGCCGTGGCCGCTTCCACCTGTCATTGAAGCCCGAAGGCGTGTCGTTCTGGGAAGACGCGAACGGCAGCGGCTGCGAAAACGATTTTTTACTGCCGTACAGCAAGGTTGGCCCCTTCCTCACCGTCAAGGGCCGCGCCGCGCTCAGCGATCTGCTGCCGAAGAACTAGGCGCGACCGCCTCGGCCACCATCTCAGCCGTCGCGGCCGCCAGGGTCCAGCCCAGGTGGCCGTGGCCCGTGTTGTAATACACGCCCGGCGCCTTGCCCGGGCCCACTTTGGGCAGCATGGCCGGCAGCATGGGACGAAGGCCCGCCCACGGGATCACCTGGCGCGTCTTGATGCCAGGAAAGCACTGCTCGACCCACTGCACGAGCGGGCGGACGCGGTCGGCGCGGATGTCGTGATTGAAGCCGTTGAACTCCGCCGTGCCCGCCACCCTGAGCCGGTCCTCGCCCAGACGGCTGCTGACCAGCTTGGTCGCGTCGTCGAGCAGGCTGACGGACGGTGCCGCTGCCCGGCTGGCTGCATCGTCCAGTTGCACGGTAATCGAATAGCCTTTCACGGGATACACATTCACGTGGTCGCCCAGCATGGCCGCCATGGCGCGGCTGGCCGTGCCCGCGCAGATGACGACGGCGTCGAACACGCTGCTGTCCTCGCCCATGGAGACACGCACCTGGCCGTGCTCGCGCGCCAGCGCGGTGACTTCCTGGCCATAGCGGCAGGCCACGCCCAGGCGGGCGCAGGCGTCGGCCAGGCCGCTGGTGAACTTGTGGATGTCGCCCGTGGAATCGCTGTCCGTGTAGTAGCCGCCGTAAAAGTCGCCCTGCAAGGCCGGCTCGATGGCGCGCATTTCCAGCAAGCTCACGGCGCGCCGCTGCAAGCCTGCCTGCGCCAGCAGGCGCGACACGCCGGCCGCGCGCTCGAATCCGGCTTTGTCACGGTAGACGTGCAGGATGCCTGCGCGGCGGTGATCGAAAGCTATCTTTTCTTCTTCCGCCCAGGCAAACAGATGTGCGCGCGCGGCAATCGCCATGCGCGCCGTGGCGATGGTGTTGCGTTCATACGCGGGCATGGCGGCGAGAAATTCCGTAAACCAGCTCAGCTTGTGCCAGCTGGGCCAGGGATGCAGCAGCAGCGGCGCATCGCTCCGCGCCATCCATTTCAAGGCGTTCACAATCGTCGCCTTGTGGTTCCACACTTCCGCATGGCAAGCCGACAATTGGCCGCCGTTCGCATACGACGTTTCCATGGCCGCATAGCGGTGGCGCTCGAGCAGGGTCACGTGCACGCCGCGTTTCGCCAGCGCATACGCCGTGGTGACGCCCGTAATGCCGCCGCCGATGACGGCCACCGTGCGGCTCATGGCGCCTCCACCTTCTGTACGACGGTATCGCCCGCCTGCAGGATGCGGCCATCCTCGGCCAGCACGTCCATCCTGCGCACGGGCAAGCCTGAACCACGCTGCAGCAAGGTGGAATGCGCCTCGCCAGGGTCGAACAATTGCGCCTCGCTCCACTGGCGCAAGCCGACGACGACGGGAAACAGGGCCAGGCCCTTGGGCGTCAGCACGTATTCCTGGTAGGCCGTGCCGTCCGAGGCGGGCGCGACCGTAAAAATGCCCTCTTCCACCAGCGTGTGCAGGCGGTCGGCCAGGATGTTCTTCGCCACGCCCAGGCTTTTCTGGAATTCGCCGAAGCGGCGCATGCCGTCAAAGGCGTCGCGCACGATCAGCAGCGACCAGCGCTCACCGATCGCGTCGAGCGCGCGCGCCACGGGACAGGGGTCGGTTTTCAGGCTCTTGCGTTTGGCCACGGGCATTCTCCAGGATTAACTGGTTGCATTTTAAAACTTCTCGGCGTAGACTCCAACTGGTTTTAATTTGAAACCACATAGACATCCATGCGCGACACGACCTCTCCCCTTCCCCTGGCAACGCTTGCCCCCTCCCTCATCTGGCTGTTTGCCTGCGCGGCAGGCCTCAGCGTGGCCAATGTGTATTACGCCCAGCCCTTGCTCGCCACCCTGGCGCAGGAATTCGGCATGACGGAGGCGGCCAGCGGCATGGTCATCACGGCCACGCAGCTGGGCTGCGCGCTGGCCCTGCTGCTGCTCGTACCCTTGGGCGACATGCTGAACCGGCGCCGGCTGACCCTGTTCCAGCTGGGCTTGCTTGCCGTCTCGCTGGCGGCGCTGGGCTGCGCCCGTTCCACGGCCGCCTTGCTGGGCGGCATGCTGCTGGTGGGCTTGCTGGGCACGGCCATGACGCAGGGCTTGATCTCCTATGCGGCCAGCGCGGCGGCCAGCCACGAGCGTGGCAGGGTCGTCGGCATGGCGCAGGGCGGCGTGGTGATCGGCTTGCTGCTGGCGCGCACCCTGTCCGGCGTGGTGGCAGATATCGCCGACTGGCGCGCCGTGTATTTTGTTTCCGCGGCCATCGCGTGCGCCATGCTGTTGCTGCTGTGGCGCAAGCTGCCGTCGGCAAAGCCATCCGATCAAAAGCTGGCCTACGGCGCCCTGCTCGCCTCGATGCTGGACATGCTGCTGCACAACAAGGTGCTGCGCGTGCGCGGCATGCTGGCCCTGCTGATGTTTGCCGTGTTCAATATCTTCTGGAGCGCCCTGGTGCTGCCCCTGACGGCGCAAGGCTACAGCCATGCGGCCATCGGCGCCTTCGGCCTGGTCGGCGTGATCGGTGCGCTGGGCGCGGCGCGTGCGGGCGCCATGGCGGACAAGGGCCGCGCGCAGTGGACGACGGGCGCCGCCCTGTTGCTGCTGCTGGCCGCGTGGCTGCCGCTCAGCTTTGCGGGGACAGCCCTGTGGCCCCTGGTCATCGGCATCATTGCGCTGGACCTGGCGGGCCAAGCCATCCACGTGACGAACCAGAGCCTGATTTTCAAGCAGGACAGCGACGCGCACAGCCGCCTGGTGGCGTGCTATATGCTGTTTTATGCGGTGGGCAGCGGCCTCGGGGCCATCGCCGCCACCAGCGTGTATGCGCTGGCGGGCTGGCATGGCGTGTGCGCGCTGGGCGCGGCGGTCAGCTTGCTCGCCCTGCTGTTCTGGCGGCTGACCTTGCCTGCTGAAAAGGCCTAGTTCAAGAGCGCCGTGGCGGCGCCATGGCGGTACGTCTTCAGGGCATCGGGCTGGATCTGGATCAGCGAACCGCTGACTTTAATCAAGTGCAAGTCCGTCAGCTGGTGCAGCACGCGCGACAGGGTGGCGGGCGCCAGGTTCAGGAACGATGCCAGCAGACTTTTCTTCAGGTCCAGCTTGACCTCGTTGGAGCGCTGCTGGTCCGATGCCTGCAGCAGATACTCGACGACGCGCTGGGTGGCGTTCTGCACGGAGCAGCGCTCCACGTTGCGGATAAAGCCCATCAGGTGGTGCGACAGGCTGTTCATCATCTGGCGCGCGATGCGGGGCGACTGGTCCAGCAGGCGCAGCAGTGCGTGCGGCGGGATGCGCAGCAGCAGGCAATGCTCGAGCGCTTCGGCGCAGAAGGGATACGGTTCATCGAGGAAAATCATGGCTTCGCCGAAGCTCTGGCCGGGACGGATCAATTCCAGCACCTTGTCCGTGCCTTCCATGGAAAACACGCTCAGCTTGACGAGGCCGAAGACCACCACGTAGGCGCCTTCCGCCACTTCGCCCTTGCGAAACAGCACCTTGCCTTTTTCCACTTCGACGCGCACGACATCCTGGCGCAATTGCTCTAATTGCGAAGGGGAAATATGGCGGAACAGAGCCTGGCTCGACAGCAAGCCATCGACGTTGACCTTATGCATGACACTCTCTTATTGGATTAGCGAATGACTAAGAGTGTAATGCGCAGGCACGGTCAAGGCCATACGTCAAAGGAACTAGGGTTGTCTAGGCCGGAACGCCATGCAGGTCAAACAATCGCGCATTCCCTGCGCACTATTTGCGCTTTGCTTGATCTTTATTTACCGAGTTCGCGCTCGACCGCATACACGGCGATCTGCACGCGGCTGCTGAGCTTGAGTTTTTTCAGGATGTTCTGCACGTGGATCTTCACCGTGCTTTCGGCCACGTCCAGCTGGCGCGCGATTTCCTTGTTGCTCAGTCCTTGCGCCAGGCAAGCCATGGCTTCGCGTTCGCGCGGCGTGAGCTTGTCGTAGTCCGCTTCGGGCGCGTTCTGGCCCGCGCGGAACTGCGACACGAGCTTGGCCGTCATGGCGTCGGCAATCACCGATTCGCCGGCGGCGGCGCGGCCGATGGCCTGACCCAGCTGCTCGGCTTCTATATTTTTCAGCAGGTAGCCGCGCGCGCCCGCGCGCAGGGCCGCGCCCAGGTCGGCCGCGTTTTCCGACACCGTCAGCATCAGCACGGCCATCTGCGGCCAGTCCTGCAGGATCAGCTGCAGCGCTTCCACGCCGGACACGCCGGGCATGTTCAAGTCCATCAGCACCACGTCCGGCTGCAGTTCGGCCGCCAGCTTGACGCCGTCGAGCCCGTTCGACGCCTCGCCCACCACCTGGAATTGAGGGTTGCGCTGCAGCAGCAGCTTGACGCCGCTGCGCAGCAGGGTGTGGTCGTCGACCAGCAGGATTTTGATTGGAGGATTCACGTGTTTGTTTCTTCTGCCTGATAGGAATAATTCACTGTTACGCCGCCTGGCGCCGGGCTGCCGGCAGGGCCAGCGAAATCGTCGTGCCGCCGCCGGGCGTGCTGTCGATGGCAAACTGCGCACCGAGCCGCTCGGCCCGTTCCTGCATGATACGCAAGCCGATCTGCAATTCCGTTTTCTTGTCGCGCAGGTGGGCGGCGAAACCTTCGCCATCGTCGCGCACCTGCAGCGCGAAATCGCGCCCGTTCTCCACGCGCAGGGCCACGTTGCTGGCCTGCGCATGCTTGCGGATGTTCGACAGCGCCTCCTGCACGATGAACAGGATCTGCAGCTGCTGCTCGGGCGCCAGCGGCGCGCCGTTGCCGCTCATGTCCAGGGTGCCGGCCACGCCCGTCTGCAGCTCGAACTTGGCCAGCACTTCCAGCAGCTTGCTTTCGAGGTCGCTGCCATGCCAGCGCGTGCGGAAGTTGACGAGCAGTTCGCGCACGTCCTGGTAGCTTTGTTCGACGCCCATGCGCATCAGCGGCAGCACCTCGGCCGCCTCGTCGAGCTGGCCCCGGCGCACGGAATCGTCGAGCATCTGCACCTGCAGGCTGATGAAATTGAGGCTTTGCGCGATGCTGTCGTGCAAGCCTTCGGCCAGCAGGCTGCGTTCGCGCGCCACGGCGAATTCCTTTTCGCGCGCGATCAGGCGCTGGTTTTCGATGGCGATGCCCAGGCTCTGGCCCAGGGTTTCCAGCCAGCCCTGCTGCTGCGCGTGGACGGCTTGCGGCCGCGCAAAGTGCAGCGAAAAACTGCCCACCACCTGCTCGCGCGCAAGGATGGGAAAGACGGCGATGGCGATGAAGCCTTCGTCCTGGCAGCGGTAGCGCTGCAGTGCATCGGCCTGGCGGAAATCGCGGATCTGGATCACGCCCTGCGCCACGGCCGCGCCGCACAGGCAATCGTTGTTGCGGATGCAGTGCTCCTCTTCCACCATGGCGTCGGAAATGCCCTCATGCACGATCATGTGCACGGTGTCTTGTTGCGGATCAAGGATGCGCACGGTGCCCCCTTCGGCCTGCGCGAACTGCATCACGTGGCGCAAAAAGCCCCGACACAGCGCATCGATGGCATGCTGGCCCGCCAGCAGGGTGGAAATGTCGTGCAGGGTGGCCAGCTGGCGCTCCTGCGCGGCGCTCAGGCCGGACTGGGCTTGTGCCAGGCGGCGCTGGCGCCAGCGCGAAGCGGGAAGTTGTTTGCGGGATGAATGACTGCGCGGCGCATGCATGAAAAACTCGAATCTGAAAAGTAGTGCGCCCGGCAAGCGCTGCGCCTGCCGGGCCGGTAAAGGTTACAAACGGATCTCGGTGCCCAGCAGCTTGACGAACTGCGCCAGCCAGGCCGGATGCGCAGGCCAGGCGGGCGCCGTGACGAACTGGCCATCCGTGACGGCATCCGTGACGGCGATGTCGGCATACGTGCCGCCCGCCAGTTTCACTTCCGGCGCGCAGGCGGGATAGGCGGAAATACACTTGCCGCGGATGACGTCGGCCGCGGCCAGCAATTGCGCGCCGTGGCAGACGGCGGCGACAGGCTTGCCCGCGTCGGCGAAATGGCGCACGGCGGCGATGACTTTCTCGTTCAGGCGCAGGTATTCGGGGGCGCGGCCGCCGGCGATCATCACGGCATCATAGTGGGCCGGGTCGATCTCGTCGAAGCTGGCGTTCAGGGTGAACAAATGGCCCGGCTTTTCCGTGTAGGTCTGGTCGCCCTCGAAATCGTGGATGGCCGTCTTGATCGTCTCGCCGCTCTTCTTGCCGGGGCAGACGGCATGCACGGTGTGGCCCAGCATCAGCAGCGCCTGGAAAGGCACCATCGTTTCATAATCTTCTGCAAAATCGCCGGTCAAAAACAGAATTTTCTTCGCTGCCATTTGGTTCTCCTATGAAAGATCATCCCTCGCATCGCCGTCGGCACAGTGCGTCCCAGGGCGTATCTTAGCGCGACTTGGCAGCCATACTGGATATTTATCAAACTTTTGCGCCTGAATGCAGGAATTTGGAGGCTGAGCCAGAATTATTTCAAGGCTCACGGGTCAAATCCAGACGACCTTTTTGAAAGCCTGGCCATGAGCACGCCCATGAGCATTCCCCGCAGCGCCACGCTGATCCGCATCTTCGACCATTTCACCGATGCGGAGCGCGCCCGCGGCGCCCTGCTGGCCGACGGTTTCGCCGCCCACGCGGTGCAGCTGGACATGGGCGACGACGAAGCCGGTCCCGTGCAGGGCAATTTTACCGTCGGCAATCGCGACACCTTCACGGGCCGTTTCGAGCGCGCCATCAACGCCGTGTTTGGCGGCGACAACCATGTGTACCGGCGCAACTACGGCACCACGGCATTTCGCGGCATGTTCCGCCTCATCGTCGCCGTCAGCAATACGCAGGAACGGGAACGGGCGCATGCCATCGTGCAGGCATGCAACGGCTGCGACATCGAACAGCGCACGGCCAGCCATGCGGGCGGCCAGCGCGCGGACGCAGGGGCGCAGGCCCCCTGATACCCTCCCCTGCGCGGCCAAATTATGGCAAGATCGGCGTTCCTTCATTCCACAGCGGAACTTGCCATGATTTTTGAAATTGCCCACATCCAGATCAAACCGGCCACGCACGATGCCTTCGAGGCGGCCGTGACGAAAGCCGTGCCCCTGTTCCAGCGCGCGCGCGGCTGCGAGTCGATGCGCCTGGAGCGCTCGATCGAAAACGGCGATGCCTACCGCCTGGTGGTGGGCTGGAGCACCCTGGAAGACCATACCGTGCATTTCCGCGGCAGCGACGACTTCCAGGCATGGCGCGGCCTGGTGGGCGAATTCTTCGCCGCGCCGCCGCAGGTCGAGCACATGCACACGGTGCTGACGGGATTCTAGACCAGCAATGAAGCGCCTGACCGAAGCGTAGCGCGCGGCAGCAAGCGGTCGCCGCGAAGCGGAACCGTGCCGGGCACGGGGCCGCCGATGCCGTGAGCATCGGCGGGCGCAGGGCGGCGCACAGCAGCGGATGTCTGGCGCCTACACGGCAGGATGGTGAAACACCTGCCGCAAATACGCGAGGAAGGTTTCATCCTTGCACAGGGTCTTGCCCGGTGAATCCGACAGTTTCGCCACGGACTGGCCATTGCAGCGCACCAGTTTCATGACGATATTGAGCGGCGTCAACCCCACGTCGTTGGTCAGATTGGTGCCGATGCCAAAGCCCGTCATGATGCGGTCGGCGAAGTGCTGGTACAGGGCGAAGGCCTTGTCCAGGTCCAGGCCATCGGAAAACACGAGGCGTTTGGTGTTGGCGTCGATGCGCAGGGCCGCGTAGTGGGCCAGCGCCTTTTCGCCCCACTCGACGGGGTCGCCCGAATCGTGGCGCAAGCCGTCGAACAGCTTGGCGAAATACAGGTCGAAGTCGGCCAGAAACGCATCCATGCCGACCACGTCCGTCAGGGCGATGCCCAGGTCGCCCCGGTATTCCTGCACCCAGTCCTCCAGTGCCGCCTTTTGAAAATCGCGCAGGCGCACGCCAAACGACTGGAATGACTGCATGTATTCATGCGCCATGGTGCCGATCGGCACGATGCCCAGCTTTTTCGCCAGGTAGACGTTTGACGTGCCCTTGAAATACTCGGGCACTTCGCGCGCCAGGCGCTGCACCACCTCGTCATGCCAGGCGCCGGAAAAGCGCCGGCGCACGCCGAAGTCGGAAAATTCAAACGGATGCTTGCGCCGTGGCAGCTTGCCGAATTCCTTGACGGCCGCCACTTTCAAGCCCAGGCGGTGGCGCCCTTCACGCATGGCGGCATCGCCGTCGAAGCGGCGGAAATACAGTTCGTTGATGATATACAGCACGAAAATCTCGAAGCCCATCACGTGCACCTGCGGCCCGGCCGCGTGCACGAGCAGGGTGTCGCCGTCCGTGCTGACGTCGATGAACTTGCGCTGGAAGCGGAACACCGTCAGAAAGTCGACGAAATCGCTCTTCATGAAGCGCAGGGTGCGCAAATAGGCCAGCTCGTCGTCGGCGAACGACATCGAGCACAGGTGGTCGAGCTGATCCTCCAGCTCGCCCTTCAGTTCGGCCAGCGGGAAGGCGGTGGCGTTGCGGCAGACAAATTCGTATTCGGTATGGGTATTCGGATGACCGTGCAGCAATGCTTGCCACATTGTAAATTTATACAGATCGGTTTCCAGCAAACTGCGCACTATCGGGGTCATGTAGGTTTTCTCCAACTTCCTGAAGCCAGAATAGTACGCCACTGCGGGCATTTCAGCAGCGCCCGCCTGCAGGATGGCGTTACGCCGCCCCGTTGGCCAGCAGTTCCGGCAAGACCTGGGCGGCGCTGGCCAGGCGTGCGCCGCGCGCCTGCATGGCGGCAAGAAAGTCGCGCTGCTGCGCTTCAAAGCCCGTCACGGGACTCATGCAGTCCGTCAACAGCACCAGCCGCGCCAGTGCCTGCGGCCCTTGCTGCGCCTGCAGGTAGTCGGCGATGTGCTCCGTGCTGGCCTTGACGCAATGGCTGCCCGCCTCGCCGCAGAGATAGATCTGCTGCGCTGGCAACAGGGTGTCGAGGAAGGCGCGGTTGAGCTGGGTGGCCGCATCCTGCGGATCGGGCACTTCGGCCATGACGGCCGAGTAATGCTCGGTCCAGGGATTGGAGCCCTTGCTCAGCTTAGCAACCACTTGCAGGTGATCCACTTCCCACGCGTTGTAGGCAGCGCGCACGGCCGCGTGGACATTCTGGCCCCAGCTGCCGATCTCGCAGTGCACGGGCCACACCATCAGCTGGTAGCGCCCGGCCTGCTCCAGCGCATCGAGGTAGGCCAGCACGCGCGGCAAGGCGCCGCTGGCGGCGGGCCGGTACTGGCCGTCGCGCACCTGCCGCGCGCCGATCTGCGTGAACGGCGCGACGGGAGCGCCGTCGCCCGTGCGCCAGAAGGCGGGATGGGCGATGTCGTAGCGGTGGTGGGCATCGAGCGTGATGCTGATCTGCGTCAAACCCGCTCCGCCTGCCTGGATCAGCTGCGCCACGCGCAGCAGGTCGGCGTGGGCGCCGGGCACGGCCAGCGCGGGTGCGGCGCCCGCAGGCAGCCAGTCGGGCGGCAGGTCGCAAAAATCGTTTTGCGGGTCGATGACGAGCAGGTGCAGCTGGCGTTTCATGGCAATCCTCGGGGTGGCGGATAGTGCATGATAATGGCAACATCGCCATCACGCCAATCCGGGAGCCGCCATGCACCTCGCCAAGCGCAATCACTTGCGTCCGAACAAATTACTCAACAGCAAATGGACGGCCGTCACACCCGTCAACAAGGAAAAACACTTCCTTGTCGTCAAGCTGTGCGCGCCGGCTACGCCGGATGAAGCCGTCACGCACGTGGAACTGGAGGCCGTGCATACGGGCCGCGTGCAGATCCTGCCCTGGCGCGCGCTGCAGGATGCGGCGCAGTGGCATCAGGGGTGGAAGACGTAGCGGCGCCGGCGCCGCTCGACCAGCTTGACGGCCACTTCGCCCGCTTCCGCGACGGCGTCCGCTTCCGTCGCAAACTGCTGGTCGGCCGAGACGCGGCGCTTTTTCACCAGGTTTACCCGGTGCATGGGGTTGCGTGACGGGGCGTAGATGGCGACGTAGGCACCCCACAGCTTGCAGCCCCGCAAAGGTTCCGCCGTGTAATTCACTTCATAAAAATCAACATACTTGATCGGCACGATGGTTGCTCCAAAATTGGCATGGCCGGACAGCTTGTCTCTACGGACTGACGCGGTAAAGGGTTGGAATACTTGCGCTCGCGCATGCTCAGCATACTCGCTTCAGCTCTATCTTTTTTATCACGCGGCACAGGAGAAAACGGATGAACGACTACATCATCTTCATGCATGACGACACGCAAACACCGATGGACACCGCCGCTCCCGCCTGGGACAGCTACTTTGCCATGCTGCGGGCCAGCGGCCGCTTCTGCGGCGGCAGCGCCATCGGCGCCGGGGTCTGTGTCCACCGCTCCGGCCAGGCCAGGGCGGTGACGCCACACTTGTCGGGCTATATACGTGTACAAGCAGAAAGTATAGACGATGCGAAAAAATTATTACTGGGCAACCCCGTACTGAACGCGGGTGGCACGGTGGAAATTCGCGAACTGCCGCGCGATTGACGGCAACGGCCCTCCCTGTGGCGGGCGCCGGGATGGAGACGGGGGGACTGTTCTTGCATGCGCGGCGCGGCGCGCCGGATGGTGCTGAAGCAGGGGAAATTGCCGGCCGCGGCGATGCCGCTGGCGCGCCGCGCGGGCGGATGTCCTGCGCAGCAGGCTGCGCGTGCCAGTGTGTGCATGAGGGGCTTTCATGGCGAACCGCTCGCCGGGCTGGCACGGGGCGTGCCGCCGGCAAGCTTATGCCAGCCCGGACAGGCTGTCTATCCCTCGAAAGGCGTAGTTCAGGCAGCCAGGGCCGCGATCGAGGCGCGGCTCTTGGCGATCGCGCTGGCGACGGCATCGTCGCCCATGGCCACGCCTTCGGCGCGCACGAACTCGATGTCGGTGATGCCGAGGAAGCCCAGCGCCGCGCGCAGGTAGGTGCTCAGGTAGTCATACGCGGCGCCCGGGCCTTCGCTGTAGACGCCGCCGCTGGCCGTGAAGATATAGGCTTTCTTGCCCGTGGCCAGGCCGACGGGGCCATTGGCCGTGTACTGGAAGGTGCGGCCCGCGCGCGCCACGTGGTCGATCCACGCCTTCAGGGTCGAGGGCACGGAAAAGTTGTACATGGGCGCGGCCAGCACCAGCACGTCGGCGGCCAGCAATTCGTCGACGAGGGTATCGGACAGCTGCACGGTGGCGGCCGCCTGCGCGCTGCGCTGTTCGGCCGGCGTGAAGAAGGCGCCCATCATCTCTTCCGTCAGGTGCGGCACGGGCTGCAGGGCCAGGTCGCGTTCGGTGATGGTGTTGCCTTGCGCGGCCAGTGCGGCGACGAATTCGCCCGATAACTGACGCGACAGGGAACCGTTGCTGCGCACGCTGCTATTGATGTACAAGACCTTGCTCATGAAATACTCCTTCGACAACGGGTGACGGAAATGCCGCATCGCGGCCCTTGCACACATCATAGTTCGGGTCTACCATCGATAAAACCGTGTAAATATAAATGCTTAGCATCGAATTTTTAGATATGGAGTCCCCATGAGAGAACCGGGCCAGCCTTCGCTCGACCAGCTGCGCGTGTTTGTCGCCGTCATCGACGCGGGCGGTTTCGCCCATGCGGCGCGGCAGCTGCACCGCACGCAGTCGGTGATCAGCTACACCATCGCCAACCTGGAGGAACAGCTGAACGTGGTGCTGCTCGACCGCGGCAAGCGCAAGCCCACCCTGACGGATGCGGGCCGCGCCCTGCTGGCCGACGCGCGCGCCGTGGCCCTGAAGGTGGACGGCATGCGCGCGCGGGCCAAGGCCCTGGCGGGCGGGCTGGAAGCGGAAGTGTCGGTGGTGGTCGACGTGATGTTCCCCACCTGCGTGCTGGTGCGCGTGCTCGAGGCGTTCCAGGCGCAGTTTCCCACCGTCGCCCTGCGCTTGCGCATCGAGGCCATGGGCGCCGTGGCGCAGCTGGTGATGGATGGCAGCTGCCATATCGGCCTCGGCGGCTGGATGACGGCCACGGCCAGCGTCTTCGAGCGCCTGGCCGTCGGCCACGTGCGCCTGCTCCCCGTGGCCGCGCCCAGCCACGCGCTGGCGCAGCTGGCCGGCCCGATTCCGTCATCGCTGGCGCGCGAGCACGTGCAGCTGGTGCTCAGCGACCGCAGCGCCCTGACGGAAGGCCAGGATTTCGGCGTGCTGGGACTGCGCAACTGGCGCCTGGGCGACCTCGGTTCCAAGCACGCCCTGCTGCGCGCGGGCCTGGGCTGGGGCAACATGCCCGAAGCGATGGTGCGCGACGACCTGCAGGCGGGGCGCCTGGTGCACCTGCCGCTGGCGGTCGACAATGGCGAGAATTATCCCATCTACCTGATCCAGCGCGCCGACACGCCGCCGGGCCAGGCGGGCAAGTGGCTGACGGAGCGTTTTGCGGAGCAGCTGCCGCTGCTGGAACAAGTCTTTTAGATGCGCGCGCGGACGGGTATCATGCGCGCATACATTGATCAGTATCAAAAGGAAACACCATGGCCGGCATCGACGACTTCGTCAACAAGCAAAAACCTGGCGCGCGCTTCGTCATCACGGCGCAGATGCTGCGCATGACACCGCAGCAGTTCGACGCCGTGGCGCAGGAATGGATGGAAGACGGCGGCCCCGGCTTCGACGTGGCCGGCATCCCGCACCGTGTCGTCGTTGACGGGCAATTCTATATTTCCAGGCTCACCGTGGCGCGCCACGGCGAACCTGAATAAGGCCTAGTCCACGCCCAGCACGTGCAGGCGGCGGCGCAGGCGCGCCACTTCTTCCGACAGGTCGACCACCAGCGCGGCCAGTTCCGCGTTGGCGTCGAAGACGGATTCGATCTCGCGCAGGCGGCGCGCGCGCACCAGGTCCAGGCTGGTGAAGCGCCACGCCGTCAGCTGCCCCGGCGGCGGGCCATTTTGCAGCAGCACGCCCGTCTGCACATGCTGCACCACCCAGTCCGGCTCCACGGCGCAGGCGCGCGCCAGTTCTTCCAGGCTCAGGGCGGAATCCTCGAGCAGTACGCCGATTACGTTGTTGGTCATGATTTACGCTCCCAGCTTCTGGCGCGGATTGAAAGCCATCTCGCGCGCCATGGTTTCATACAGTTCGCGCGCCCTGGCGTCGTTCGCCGGCGGCAGCACCACTTCCAGCAGCAGGTACAGGTCGCCCGGCTGGGCGGCGGGAATGCCGCGCCCCTTCAGGCGCAGCTTGCGCCCCGTCTGCGAATTGGGCGGCACGGTGACGGCCACGGTGCCCGATGGCGTGGGCACGGCGATCTCGCCGCCCAGCGCCGCCTCCCATGGCGTGACGGGCACCGTCTCGAACACGTCGCGCCCTTCCACCTTGTAGCGCGGGTCGGGCTGGAAGCGGATTTCCAGATACAGGTCGCCGGCGGGCGCGCCGCCGCTGCCCGGATGGCCCTGGCCCTTCATGCGCAGCTGCTGGCCTTCCGTGACGCCTTTCGGGATCGTCACTTCCAGGGTGCGTTCGCGCGTGACGACGTGGCCCTGCGCATCGGCTTCCGGCACGCGCATGATGATGTGGCGCTTGGCGCCCTGGTAGCTGTCCTGCAAATCGATGGTGATGGCGGCGTGGCTGTCCTCGCCCTGCATCTGGAAAGTGCTGTTGGCGCGGCGCCGTCCGCCCACGTGGGCAAACAGGTCGGCAAAGAAGTCGCTGTCGTCGACGCCCGACGATTCGTAGCCCGAGCCCCAGTCCGGCGGCGGCCGGAAGGGCTGGCCCTGCGCACCCTGGTTGCGGCCCAGTTCATCGTAGGCGGCGCGCTTTTCCGGGTCGCCCAGCACGCCGTAGGCTTCATTCAGGGCCTTGGTGCGCTTGTCGGCGTCCGGTTCCTTGCTGACGTCGGGATGATATTTGCGTACCAGCTTGCGGTACGCCTTCTTGATTTCGGCCTCGGTCGCCGTCTTCTCGACGCCAAGTTCCTTGTAGTAGTCCTTGTATTCCACCGTGCTCGCTCCCCATGGTTGAACCGCCTGTGGGAAGAGTACACGAATTGCCGCAAACTTGCGCCGTGCTACGGAGCGGGGCAGCCGCCCCCGCCCCGGCACGCGCAAGGGGCATCAGTAGCGGCGCGGCGGCGCATCCGGCCCGCCATTGCCATGGTCGCGGCCGTTATCACGGCCATTATCGCGGCCATCGCCACGGCCCTTGCCGCGCACTTCGCGCGCCGAGGAAATGGCGTCGTTCATCGGCACCGTCCTGTAGCGGCCCGGCTGCAGCACGCGGCATTCGCCGCGATAACGGGCATCCTTGCACACTTCCCAGGTACCCGAGCGCACGATCACGCTCGACGTCTTGTCATTGAAACCCTGGCGCGACAGGTCGCTCGCATCGGAACGCAGGCTGAGGCTGCGGCCCTGGAAATTGGCATCCTGGAACAGGATCATTTCGCCGGCAAAGGCGGCCACCGGCGCGAGGAAAGCGACGGTGCAGAACAGGACAGGCCGGAAAGAGCGAAACATGGTGCCTCCGAGAGAAATGAACAGGGATGGGTAAAGGTCAGTGTAGTGGAAGCGGCGCAATTAGAAAGGCAATTCGCCTAGCGCACGCGGCGCACCGAGGAGATGCGGCGGTCCAGTCCTCCGTGCAGGCGGCCATAGCTGCCCGGCCCCATGACGACACAGCGGCCACGGAAGTTGGCGTCGACGCAGAATTCCCAGCGGCCGTAATTGACGACGATCGATTCGGCGCGGTCGTTGAAGCCGTAGCGGCTCAAGTCGCGCACTTCGCGGTCCAGGCGCACGGGCCGGCCGCGCATGCCCGCATCGGGGAACATCAGCACGGCGCCGTTCGCGTCGGGACGGTGGCCGCCGCCATGCCCGGGATAACCGGGATACGGGCGCTCCGGCTCCGGACGCGGAGGACGCGGCGGGTAAGGACGGTGGTCGCCGCCGCCATGGCCGGGACGGCCCACTTCGCGCACCGAGGAGATGGCATCGTTCATGCCCGGCATGCTGCTGTAGCGGCCTGGCTGCAAGGTGCGGCAGTTGCCGCGGTAATTGGCGTCCTTGCACACTTCCCACGTCCCCGAGCGCACGATGATGCTGGAGGTCTTGTCGTTAAAGCCCATGCGCGACAGGTCGCCAGCGTCGGAACGCAGCGTGACGGGACGGCCACGGAAACCGGCGTCCTCGAACAGGGTGATTTCGCCGGCAAACGCGCTGGCAGGGGCAAGTAAGGTGGCTGCGCACAACAGCGCGGGGCGGAAAGATCGAACCATGACAACTCCAATACGGATTACATTTTCGCCAGTGTAGACCAGGCGGCAGGCGGCGAGTGTAACAAAGGGCAAGCAAATGTCAGCACACGGCAGGGAATGTAAAAGCCGCCTGGCGGGATGCACCCGGCAGGCGGCCTGTCGGCAGGGCGTCAGGCGGGCATCAGCGCACGCGGCGCACCGAGGAGATCTGGTTTTCCATGCCATTCAGGCGGCCGTATTCGCCCGGCCCGATCACTTCGCAGCGGCCGCGGAAGTTCGAGTCGCTGCACACTTCCCACTGGCCCTCGTTGACGACGATGGACGAGGCGCGGTCGTTGAAGTTGAAGCGCACCAGGTCTTCCGCGTTGCGGTCCAGCGCCAGCGGTTCGCCGCGCATGCCCGCATCGGGGAACAGCACGATAGCCCCGCGCTGCTGGTACTGCGGCTGCTGGTATTGCGGATACTGCGGCTGCTGGTAGGGCTGCTCGTACTGCTGCTGGCGCCGCGCCTCGCGCTCGTCGACCATGCGCGCCGACGAAACGCGCCCATCGAGGCCGCGTCCCAGGTCGTCGTGGCGGCCAGGGCCGAAAATGCGGCAGGTGCCGTTGTAGTTCGAATCGCTGCACAGCTGCCAGTAGCCGTTGTAGATGACGATGCTGGTGGTGCGGTCATTGAAGCCGATGTTGACGAAATCGTCCGTGTCGCGGTTCAGGCGCGCCGAGCCGCCGTTCTGGCCCGCGCCCGAATACACTTCCAGGGTCGAGCCGCGGCCGTAGCCGCCGTTGCCGCGATCGGGATCGCGTCCCGGGCGCCCGGGATTGTAGCCATCGCCGCGGCCCGATTCGCGCACCGAGGTGATGGCGTCGTTCATGCCCGGCAGCGAGCGGTACTCGCCCGGTCCCAGGGTGCGGCAATTGCCGCGAAAGCCGGAATCCGTGCACACGTCCCACGTTCCCGAGCGCACCATGATGCTCGACGCCTTGTCGTTGAAGCCCAGGCGCGACAGGTCGTCCGTCGTTTCGCGCAGGGTCACCGCGCGGCCACGGAAATTATCATCCTCGAACAGGGTGATTTCGCCCGCATGGGCGGCCGCATGCGCCCCCAGGGAAAGCAGCAGGGTCGCCGCGCATGCCAGCGCGTGTTTGAAAGGGCCCGTCATGATTTACTCCATTCTTCATTCTTTGGTGATGATTTGCCTGGCCAGGACGCCAGGGTGCCATTGTAACAAGCGCCAGCCTGCGCAAAAAGCTCAATACAGGCGGCGCAGCGAGGAAATGCGCTTTTCCAGCGTCGTGCCCAGGGTTTCATACTTGCCCGGTCCCATGCGCTCGCAACTGCCGTTGAACTGCGAATCCGTGCACACTTCCCACGTGCCTTCGTTGATGACCATGGAGGAAGCCTGGTCGTTGAAGTTCAGGTGCACCAGGTCGCTGACATCGCGGTTCACCTGCAGCCCGGGGCCATTCAGGAAGGCGCGGCCGTACAGCACCACCAGTCCCTCGTTATTTTGCGGACGGTTTTCCTCGCGCGGATCGACCATGCGCGCCGACGACACGCGCCCGTTCAAGCCGCCCAGGTCACCGTGGCTGCCCGGCCCGAAGACGCGGCAGTTGCCGCGGTAGTTGGAATCGCTGCACAGCTGCCAGTAGCCGTATTCGATGCGCGCGCTGCTGGCGCGGTCGTTGAAGCCGATGTCGACCAGGTCGTCGCGGTCCGAATTCACGCCCGCCGACGCGCCGCGCTGGCCGCCGTCGGCAAACAGCTCCAGCGCCGCGCGCCGTCCACCGCTGCCGCTGCCGCTACCGCTGCTGCTGCCGCCGCCAAGTTCGCGCACGGAGGAAATCTGGTCGTTCATGCCCGGCAGCGAACGGTACTCGCCCGGTGCCAGGGTCTTGCAGTCGCCCTTGAAGTCGGAATGCGTGCACACGTCCCAGGTGCCCGATTCAACCTTGATGCTCGACGCGGCGTCGTTGAAATTGACGCGCGACAGGTCGTCCGTCGTGTCGCGCAAGACCACCACGCGTCCCTTGAAATTATCGTCGGTGTACAGGCGGATTTCGCCGGCCTGCGCGGCGAGGTGGACAAACAGCGAACTGGCGCACAGCAGGGCGAAGGCGAACGGGCGATTCATGGGGTGGTCTCCGGTGGCGGTAACGATAAGTGATCGACATGACAACTGCTGTCAGTGTAGCCATCCGCACAAAAAACGGTGTAACAAAGTATGCGAAAAGCACAATAAATTGTTACCAAAAGCAATAACAGGCCCCCGTGGGAGCCTGTTGGCGTCACTTGCCGCGCCGCGCGCGGCGTCAGCGCACTTCGCGCACCGAGGAAATACGGTTGCTCATGCGTTCCAGGCTGGCATAGTCACCGGGGCCCAGCGTGCGGCAGCGGCCGCGGAAACGGACGTCCTCGCACACTTCCCAGTAGCCCGACCGCACGCGCACGCTCTGCACCGTGTCGTTGAAATCGCGCTCGCGCAAATCGGCTGAACTGTTGCGCACGGTCAAGCTGCGGCCGGCGAAATCGTCGCGCGTGTAAAAAGTCAGTTCGCCGCCCAGCGCGCGGCCAGGCAGGTAGCCCCGCTCGCGGTCGCGGCGGCCGTCCCATTCCCGCTCGCGCTCCCAGTCGCGGTCGCGGTCATGGCCGGGATAGCTGCCGTCCCGGCCGCCGCGCACTTCGCGCAGCGACGTGATCCGGTTGGCGTGGCCGTCGAGCGACGGATACTCCCCCGCCTCAAGCAGGAAGCAGGCGCCGCGAAAGTCCGCTTCCTCGCACGCTTCCCAGAGGCCCGAGCGCACGCGAATGCTCTGCGTCGTGTCATTGAAGCGCACGTCCTCCAGGTCGGGGATGGCGTCGCGCACGGTGTGCGAGCGGCCGAGATAATCGTCGCGCGAATACAGGGTCAGTTCGCCGGCGGCGGCCAGTTCGGCCGTCAGGGCGGCGCCCAGCAGCAGGGCGCACCTCAGTGTGTGTGTCAACATGGTCATGCTCCATAGTCAGGGTGATGCGGTATGACTATTTGGTCATCTTGCCAAATAGAGCACGCAGTCTAGCCGCGCTCGTCACTATTAGCTGTAACAAATGATTACTGCGCAGGAAGTGCCGCGCGGACAAGCGCGGCGAATGCCAGTAGAATCTTGTCTTTAGTCAAGCTTGCCGCCCATGCCACACACTACCTCGTTCACCCTGCCCGCCATCCGCAATGAAGTGTCCTCGCTGTGGAAGCTGGCCTGGCCCATCCTGATCGGCCAGCTGGCCACCGTCGGCATGGGCGCGGCCGACGTGGCCATGACGGGGCATACGAATCCCGAGGAGCTGGCGGCCGTGTCGCTGGGCGCGGCCATCTGGTCCATCGTGCTCGTCACCGTGAGCGGCATCATGATGGCGATCAATACCCTCGTGGCGCATGAAATCGGCGCCGCGCGCCACGACCAGGTGCCGCACATCGTGCGCCAGTCGCTGTGGAAGGCGCTGCTCGTCGGCCTCGTCGCCTGCCTGCTGACGAACATGGCGGCGCTGGTGTTCGACCACCTGATGCTCGAGCCGGCGGTCGCCGCCAAGGCCAAGCTCTTCGTGCACATCATCAGCTGCGCCCTGCCGCCGTTCGCCGCCTACCGCGCGCTGTACGGCTACAGCACCAGCATCAACCAGACCAAGCCCGTGATGGTCATCGCGCTGGCCGCGCTGGCGCTGAATATCTTCGTCAACTACCTGCTGATCTACGGCCACTGGGGCATGCCGAAGCTGGGCGGCGTGGGCTGCGCCGTCGCCACCACCTGCTGCGTGTGGATGATGCTGCTGGCCATGCTGGCGTGGATCAGGATCGCGCCTGCCTACCACGCCACGTATCCGTTCACGCACTGGGAAGGGCCGCAGATGGCCTCCATCGGCCCCATGCTGCGCCTGGGCCTGCCCATCGGCGTGACGTACTTTGCCGAGGTGAGCGCCTTTGGCGTCATCAGCCTGCTGGTGGCGCGCTTCGGCGTGATCCAGGTGTCGGCGCACCAGATCGCCCTGAATTTCTCGTCCGTCGTCTTCATGGTGCCGCTCACTTTCGGCATCGCGCTGGTCACGCGCGTGGGCCACGCCGTGGGCGAAGCCAACCTGCGCCGCGCGCGCTTCATTTCCTGGGTGGGCGTGGCCATGTCGCTGACGGCGGCCATCGTCTCGGCCACCCTGATCACCGTCTTCCGCCACCAGATCGCGCAAGCCTACACGTCCGACCCGCAGGTGCAGGCCCTATGCGCGCAGCTGCTGCTGTTCGCCGCCCTGTTCCAGCTGTCCGACGCCACGCAGGTGGCGACGTCCTGCGCCATCCGCGGCTACAAGGTGACGCGCCAGCCGATGCTGATCCAGCTGCTGGCCTTCTGGGGCTTCTCGCTGCCCATCGGCTACGTGCTGGGCCTGGCGCCGCAAGGCTTCATCTGGTCGCCGGCCGAGCCGATGGCCGCCGCCGGCTTCTGGATCGGCCTGGTGACGGGCCTGACGGTGGCGGCCGTGCTGCTGACCTGGTATCTGAACCGCCTGTCGCTGCAGCGCCTGCGCGCCGCCTGAGACCAGGAGCACCCCATGCCGCAACAACGCCCCTTCCGGCAAGTCGATGTCTTCAGCAGCGCGCCCTTCATGGGCAACCCGCTGGCCGTGGTGCTCGACGCCGATGGCCTCGGCGACGCGCAGATGCAGGCCATCGCGCGCTGGACGGGGCTGTCGGAAACCACCTTCGTGCTGGCGCCGCGCGACCCGGCCGCCGACTACCGCGTGCGCATTTTCTCGCCCGAGACGGAATTCCCGTTCGCCGGCCACCCTACCCTGGGCACGGCCCATGCCCTGCTCGACGCGGGCATGCAGCCCAAGGGGGCGCGCATCATGCAGGAATGCGGCGTCGGCCTGGTGCAGATCGAGCGGCAGGCCGGCGGCGTGCTGGCGTTCCAGGCGCCGCCCGGCGCCGCGCGCCCGCTCGACCCTGCGCTGCTGCCGCTGCTGCAGGCAGCGCTGGGCGGCACGCCGGCCACCGCCGGTAGCGTCGTCGAGATGGGCATCCGCTGGCTGTGCGTGCCGCTGGCCAGCGCCGCCGCCTGCCTGGCCGTCTATGCCGACATCGTGGCGCTGACGGCATTGCTGGCCGCATCGCGGGCCGATGGACTGGCGCTGTACGGCGCCCACGGGGCGGGCGGACCGGCCGACTACGAAGTGCGCGCCCTGCTCAGCGAACATGGCGCGCTGGTGGAAGACCCCGTCACGGGCAGCGCCAACGCCTGCATCGCGCAACTGCTGGCGGGCGCCGACTACCGCGTGCGCCAGGGCACCTGTTTGCAGCGCGATGGCCGCGTGTCCGTGACTTTCCGCGCTGGCCAGGCCTGGATAGGCGGCGCGTGCGTGACGGTCGTCGAAGGATCGATATTGGCCTGAATGGGGCAAAGCGCCATGGAATGGGCGGCTGCTGGACATTTTTGACGAAGGAAATACGGCCATGAACGGTTTATTCCGTGGCCGGGGCTATCGCATAAACAGGCACGCTCTGGTATCGTCTTACGCTTAGGCAACGCTCAAGCTCGCCTGTACATGCAGTGCCCTTCTTCTTCCAACTACCGAGACATCCATGCGTTTTATTCTTTGTTTCCTGGCCGCGATGGCCAGCGTTCCCGCATCGGCTGAAAAGCTGACCCTGGAACGCATCCACGCCGATCCGGCGCTGGCCGGCCCCGGCGTGCGCAACCTGAAGGTCTCGCCCGACGGCGAGCGCGTCACCTTCCTGCGCGGCCGCGCCGACAACCAGTTCCAGCTCGACCTGTGGGAATTCAAGCTGAAGGACAAGAGCACGCACCGCCTGGTCGATTCCAAGGCGCTGGTGCCGAATGAAACCATCTCGCCCGAAGAACAGGCGCGCCGCGAACGCGAGCGCACGGCCAGCCTGAACGGCATTCTCAGCTACAGCTGGTCGCCGGACGGCAAGCAGCTGCTGGTGCCGCTGGCCGGCAACCTGTACCTGGTCGACGCGGCCCGCCCGGACCAGGCGCGCCTGGTCGCCAAGGGCAATGTGCTGGACCCGAAGATCTCGCCGAAAGGCCGCTACGTGTCGTTTGTGCGCGATCAAAACATCTATGTGATCGACCTCAAGACCAACAAGGAACGCCAGCTGACCACCGATGGCAAGGGCACCATCCATAACGGCGAAGCCGAATTCGTCGCGCAGGAAGAAATGGGCCAGCGCACGGGCTACTACTGGGCGCCCGACGATTCCGCCATCGCCTACAAACGCTATGACGAAGCCCCCGTGCCCGTCGCGCGCCGCTTCGAAATCTTCGCCGACCGCACCGACGTCGTCGAGCAGCGCTACCCTGCCGCGGGCGACCCGAACGTGCTGGTGCAGCTGCTGATCGTCTCGCCGGAAACGGGCGCGCAGCGCCAGGTGGACCTGGGCACGAACCCGGACATCTACCTGGTGCGCGCCGACTGGAGCGCGGACGGCAAGGCGCTCGTCTACCAGCGCCAGTCGCGCGACCAGAAGACCCTCGACCTGGTCGCCGTCGATGCCGCTACCTTGGCGCAGCGCACCCTGCTGACGGAAACGTCGGCAACCTGGGTCAGCATCCATGACGACCTGCGCTTCCTGGCCAACGGCACCTTCCTGTGGTCGTCCGAGCGCACGGGCCGCAACCACCTGTACCTGTACGACATGGGCGGCAAGCTGCTGCACCCGGTCACGTCCGGCGAATGGGGCATCGACAGTGTGCTGGCCGTGAACCAGAAGACGGGCAAGGTGTTTGTTTCCTCGAACCGCGACGCCGTCATTGACAAACAGACCTACGCCCTGTCCATCGACGGCAGTACGGCCGACAAGCCGCAGCGCGTGACGAAAGCGGACGGCTGGCATGACACGAACTTTGCCAGCAATGGCGAAGTCTTCGTCGACACGTTTTCCGACCCGGCCACGCCGCCGCAGGTGAGCATCCGCCGTCCGGACGGCGCCATGGTGGGCTGGCTGGAAGAAAATGCGCTGAACGCCGGCCACCCGTACTTCAAGTACAAGGCCGACCACCTGCCAACCGAGTACGGCACCCTGAAAGCCAACGACGGCCAGACCCTGTACTACTCCATCGTCAAGCCGTCGAACTTCGACGCGGCCAAGCGCTATCCCGTCTACCTGTCGACCTACGGCGGCCCGCACTCGCAGCACGTGGCCCGCCGCTGGGGCAACAACTTCGACCAGTACATGGCACAGCAGGGTTTCGTCGTCTTCCGCCTCGATAACCGGGGTTCCTCGCGCCGCGAGCGCGCCTTCACGGACGCCATCTACCACAACCTGGGCGCGGCGGAAGTGGCCGACCAGCTGGTGGGCATCGAGTGGCTGGGCAAGCAGAGCTTCGTCGATGCGAAACGCATCGGCGTGTTCGGCTGGAGCTATGGCGGCTTCATGACCCTGCGTCTGCTGTCGGCCGCATCCGACAAGATCGCCATGGGCGTGTCGGTGGCGCCCGTGACCGACTGGTCGCTGTACGACACCCATTACACGGAGCAATTCCTCGGCATGCCGAAGGAAAACGTCGACGGCTACAAGGCCAGCACCGTGTTCGCCCACCTCGACGGCCTGAAGTCGCCGCTGCTGCTGGTGCACGGCATGGCCGACGACAACGTCCTGTTCAGCAACAGCACGCGCCTGATCGACGCGCTGGTGAACCGCGGCGTGCAGTTCGACCTGATGACGTATCCGGGCGCCAAGCACGGCATCTCGTCGCGCGCGGGCCAGCGCCACGTGTACCGGAAAATCGAGCTGTTCTTCAAGCAGAACCTGATGAAGCCGGCACAGTAAGTTTGCGCTGCATCAAATAAAAAACCGCCGCCTGTCTCGCGACAGGCGGCGGTTTTTACATTCCTGCTGCCAGAATTAAGGCTTGCGCGTGATGGTCTCTACTGCGTCCTTCACATCGCCAACCTTCTTCTGCACTTTGCCTTCGACCTGGTTGGCCAGGCCCTTGGCTTGCTGTTCTTCGCTGCCGACGACCTTGCCAGCGGCTTCCTGGATTTTACCGCCGACTTCCTTCAGTTTACCTTCGACTTGATCTTTGTTCATGATGGATCCTCACTGTAGTTGGTACATCTGTTGTCCTGCCCCGAAGGGCCGGTACTGCGGCTCACACGCTGCTTGTTGCGTGTCGATGTATCCATAGTACGCAGCGGGGATCAAAGGCTCTGTACGGTTCCTAACACAGTGTCAACATCGTCCATCAGGCCGCCAAATCCTTGCGCCAGACGGTGGCCAGCCATGGCTGCTGCTCGCGCGGCAGGCCCGGCGGACGGTAGTACTGCTCGACCAGGGTAAAGCCGGCCGCCTGCACGTAGGCGGCCCAGCGCGCCTCGTCGTGGTAGCTGCCGTAGCGCGCGCCGTTCCAGCCTTCCTCGTTCTGCCCGCGCGGATTCGAACTGAACAGCACGCCGCCCGGTTTCAAACAGGCGCACAGGGCGCGCAAGACGCCGGGCAAGGCGGCGCTGGGCACGTGGAACAGCACGGCATTGGCGAACACGCCGTCGAAGTGCGCGGCGGGCAGGTCGAGGTCGACGAAATCCTGCTGCCACACGGTGCAGCCGCTGTAGGCGCGCGCCATCTCGACAAAGCGGGGGCAGCCATCGACGCCCGTGGCGTGGTGGCCCATGGCCGTGAACGCCTTCAGGTCGCGGCCGGGGCCGCAGCCCAGGTCGAGAATCGCCAAAGGCGCCGGCTGGCCGATGGCGTTCAGCAGCGCGCTAATGTTCTGGCTGACGTCGTGGTCGCGCGTGCCCGCGAAAAACTGCTCGGCGCTGGCGTCGTAATGGGCCAGGGTGCGGCTCGTGATGGCGTGCAACTGGTCTTGCTGGTCTGGCGGGGTCGGCTTCATGGCGCTCCAATCGGTAATCCCGCCATTTTACGGTGCCGGCGCCGTACGCGCCGGCAGACCAATGACTACCAGACGCGCACGCGCTGTTCCGGCGCCAGATACAGCTGCTGGCCCGGCTGGACGTCGAAGGCCGGGTACCAGGCGTCGAGGTTGCGCACGGTGGCGGCGCGGTATTGCGCAGGCGCATGGCCGTCCGTGAGGATCTGCTGGCGCGCCGCCGCCTCGCGCGCCTTGCTGCGCCAGCTGACGCCGTAGCCGATGAAGAACGCGCGGTCCGCGTCCGCCTGCGCCGGCTTGCCCTGCTGCGACAGGGTGAACGCGTCGTGCGCGGCCGCCACGCCGGCCAGGTCGGCCAGGTTTTCGCTCAGGGTCAGCTGGCCATTCACGGCCAGGTCGGGGAACGGTCGATACGCGGAGAACTGCGCCACCAATTGCCTGGACGCAGCCTGGAAATGCGCCAGGTCGGCCGGCGTCCACCAGTCGCGCAACTTGCCCTGGGCGTCGAACTGCGCGCCCTGGTCGTCGAAACTGTGGCTGATCTCGTGGCCGATGGTGGCGCCGATGCCGCCATAGTTGGCCGCGTCCGACGCCTGCGGATCGAAGAACGGCGGCTGCAGGATGGCGGCGGGGAAATTCAACGCGTTTTGCAGGGGCAGGTTGACGGCATTGACCAGCTGCGCCGGCATGGCCCAGGCCTTGCGGTCGGGTGCCTGGCGCAGCTTGGCCAGTTCCTGCCGGTAGTGGAACTGTTCCGCCCGCTGCGCATTGCCCAGCGCATCGCCGCGCACCACGCGCAAGCCCGCATAGTCTTCCCAGCGCTCCGGATAGCCCACGCCCACGTACAGGGTCTTGAGCTTTTCCTGCGCCTGCGCCTTGGTCTGCGGCGCCATCCAGTCGAGCTTGTCGATGCGGCGCGAGAAGGCGGCGACGATGTTCGTCACCATCTCCTGCACGCGGGCTTTCGATTCCGGCGGGAAATAGCGCTCCACGTACAGCTGGCCGACGGCGTCGCTGAGGGCCTCGTTCGTCGCCGCCAGCGCCCGCTTGCTGCGCGGCGACTGCTGCGGCGTGCCGCTCAAGGTCTGGCCATAGAAGGCAAAGCGCTGAGCGGCCGCCGCTTTCGGCAAGGTGGTGCTGAAATGGTTGATGGCGTGGAAGGCGAGGAAATCCTTCCACGTGGCCAGCGGCACGCTCGCCGCCAGCGCCGCGCTGCCCCGCATGGCCGTCGGATGCCAGACGATGAAATCCTGCTGCGCGCCCAGCCCCGCCGCCTGGAAGAAGGCGCTCCAGTCCAGCCCCGGCGCCTTGCTGGCGAAGTCGGCCGCGCGCCACGCGTTATTGCCCTTGGCGACGTCGGCGGAATCCTCGCGGCTGGCGTGGCTCGCGGCAATTTGTTGTTCCAGCGCAAACACGCGCGCGGCGCGGGCGGGCGCATCGCCGTAGCCGGCCAGGGCCAGCATGGCGGCGATATGCGCCTGGTAGCCCGTGCGCAAGCCCTGCATGCGCGCACTGCCATCCTCGTAGAAGGCGCGGTCGGGCAAGCCCAGCCCGCCCTGCAGCAAATAGGCCACGTTGCGCGTGGTGTCGTTCAAGTCTTGCGCCACCCACAGGCCGAACAGGTTTTCCGTATGAAAATTGGTGGAATTGAGCGGATCGACGTCGGCACGCAAGCTCTCGCCCAGCGCCCGCGCCAGCCCGGCCCGGTCGTGCACGGCATCGATTTTCTTCAGCAGCGGCTTGATCGGTGCCCAGCCTTTCGCTTCGATAGCCGCTTCGTCCATATACGTACGATAAAAATCGCTGACCTGGCGCGCGCCAGCGCTCGCCTGTTGCGTGGCGGACAAGCCCTCGATCAGGGCAATGATGCGCTCGTTGGTGGCGTTGGCCAGCATGGCGAATGAACCCCAGCTGCTGCGGTCGGCGGGAATCTGCGTGCTGCGCATCCAGTCGCCATTCACGTAGTCGTAAAAGTCGTCGCCGGGCAAGACGTTCGCCGGGATGGCGGCGGGAGTGGAAGCCGTCCCATCCTGGCCGTGCGCCTGGGCAGGCAGGCTGGCCAGGGTAGCGCCGGCCAGGACGAGGGCGATGGCAGCCTGGACTGGCGTTTGGCGCCAGGAAAAACGCAAACCGTGCATGGTGATCCTTTCAATGGAATAGCCAAAATCATAGCCTGTTTCCCGTGCAAACAGCGTGCGTGATCTTTTTTGCATGGGAACAAAAAATCGGCATATAGTTTCACGACCCCACACCGTGCCGCGCCAACGCCAAGGAGATTGCCATGCAACTGGACGCGCTGTTCCAGCATCCCCATGCCCTGCCTGCCGCCCCGAAGATCGTCGACGAACTGGTGCGCAGTTTCGACAACCCCGCCATTTCCACGGAAGACATCGCCCGCCAGCTGGGCGCGGACCCGGCCCTCAGCGCCAAGCTGCTGCGCCTGGCCAATTCCGCCTATTACCACGTCTCGCGCAGCATCGGCACGGTGGAAGACGCGGTGCTGATGCTGGGCTTCGTGACCGTGCGCACGCTCGTCATCAGTTCGGGCCTGGTCAGCGGCTTCAAGACCGTGCCAGGCCTGAATCTGCCCCAGTTCTGGCGCTACAGCCTGCACACTGCCGTGTCCGCCCGCTGGATCGCCAGGCAGACGGGCGACAACCAGGAGCTGGCCTTCACCATCGGCATGATGCATGCCATCGGGCAACTGGTGATCCATGCGGCCATGCCCGAGCAAGCCATGCAGCTCGACAAGATCGCGCCCCCGCTCGACGCCCGCCGCCTGGACGCGGAGCGGGTATCGCTGGGCTATGACTATGCGCAGGTGGGCGCCGAACTGGCACGGCGCTGGAAATTCCCGCCCGCGTTTGCCGACGCCATCGCCGCCTTTCCCGATCCGCTGGCAAGTCCGCCATTGAACCGCCTGGCCGCCATCGTCCACCTGGCCGCCTGGCGCGCGCGCATCGAGGAAAATGCGCTGAGCAATGAAGAAATCATCGCCTGCTATCCCGGCGACGTGGCCGAGGCGCTGGGCCTGCCACCGTCCGTGCTGGTGGACAGGATGCCGCCGCCCGCCGAACTGGCCGCGGGACTGGAAGAACTTGTCAAATAATGCCCTCGCCCGCCGCCATCGCTCCCTGGCGCCCCGCCATCCATGCGGCCTGGCGGGCGATGCCGGCGGACTTCTGAAAATAAGCCAAATTATTTTCATTTATTTTCAAAAACACCCTCAAGTTCCCCGTGAACCTGCCGTTAATCTGGACAAGCGGTAATCCATTCACTAGTTACGGGTGTGCTCATGACCTCCAACGACGTTCTCTCGATGTACGAAAATATTGCAGGAATGACCAGCAAAATGGTCGTGGCCGCACGTGCGAGTGACTGGGATGGCTTGAACACGCTGGAGAACCAGTGCGCCAGCGCCGCCAGCCCCACCTTGCCGGGCAACGTCCCCGCCCTGGCCGGCGCCGCGCGCCAGCGCAAGATCGACCTTCTCAAGCAGATCCTGGCGAATGACCGTGAAATCCGCACCATCACGGAACCGTGGATGGCGCAGATGGCCAGCGTCATGCCCGCTTCGCGCGCCAGCATGTAAGATTCAAGGCAGATTGCCGCAGCAGAAAACACAAAAGCACCCGCGGGTGCTTTTTTTATGTCTGCCGCCATGATCCTGTCGCGCGTCTTTGTTGCTGTTCGCGGCGTCCAGGAAATGGAGAGAGGGAATATGGAAGGCGAACCCCAGGTATCTCCTGGCGTCGCCTCGCTGCCGGTTGCATCCGGCGTCCGCGAGCACATCGTTGGCATCGCAGACCGCTTCCAGCCCCAGGCGTTTATGCAACGCTACACCTGTTTGCCGCGCCACACTATCGTTGGTGACTGCGCCAGGCAGGGACTGTTTTGTCGTAGAGCAAGTCCACTGAATTGATTATAAAGCCAGTTTTGAAAAATAGGCAACACCCTCGGCAGACATTTCCCTGTCTTTTTTCAATATCTTTTTTTATATCAAACCTGGCGGCGGACCTTAGCGCGAAAACGGCTCCGGTTCCGCCTCGTCCGCTGCCGCTTCGCCCGCCGTTTCCGTCAGGACTGGCGGCACCTGCTTGCGGCGGAACGGCTTGCGCAGCAGGACCCAGTATTTCGACGGCGCCGCCGGCGCTCCCGCTTCCTTGCGCTTGCGCAAGACATACACGATGGCTGCCGTCAGCAGCAGGAAAGCCAGGGTGCCCAGTCCCAGCCACAGCATGCCATGACCGTCCGCTTTCTTCCCGGCCGCTGGCGCCGCCAGGGGCTTGGGCTTGGCATGGGGCGGCCCGGCCACGGCAGGTGCGGCCACAGGCAAGGCGGCCGTGGCGGGCTGGTCCAGCGCTTTTTGCAGGGCGCCGATCTTGCCTTCCAGTTCGCCCAGCTTGTCGTTCAGGGCCGCGTTTTTCTCGTCCAGGGCCAGGCAGGCCTCGGCCTGGGCCGCATCGGCCTGCGGCGCACAGGCGGCCACGGGCGCGGCGGGACGGCGCAAGGGCGGCGGACGCGCGGCCACGGGCGGGCGCATGTCGGGGGCGGCAGGCTTGGGCGCGGCGGCCGGCGCAAGGAACACGGCAGGCGGTCGCAGCATGCCTTCGGCGCGGGCGCGGGCCGCCAGGGCCGCCGCGTCGGGCGGCGCCGCGGCCGGCGCTGCCGGCGATACGGATGCAGGCAAGGGCTTGACGGGCGCAATCGCGGCGGCCGCCGGCGGCGCCGGCGTCAGCCACAGGGTAGCCAGGCGCACGATGGCGCCATTGCCATTGCCCAATAATAAATACAGATGCACATGGCCCGCCTGGATCGCCTGCTGGGTGCTCACGCGCACGTAGCGGCGCCCGCCCCGCTCGAGCGGCGCGATGGCCAGCCCCTGCAGCGCCGGGTCCATGGCGATGCCGCCGCCCCGGTACACATCGGGCGAGGCCAGGCGCACGGCCACGCCGCTGGCTTCCTCGGGCGCCAGGGCCGTCAGCTCGATCTCGGCCAGCAGGGGCTGGCCCACGTGCGACAGCACGGCCAGCTCGCCCAGTTCGGCCGCCATCACGGGCGGCAAGGCCAGGCCGGCGGCGGCGCACGCGATCAGGGTCCAACGGGGAAAGACGCTACTAGGCATGGACTGATCGCTTTGATAACAGGATAAATAAACGGGACTCGCCCCACTTTAACGGCAGGAAATCGGGGAAATGTAGAGCTACCCAGGTAAAAATGATGCAATACAGCATCGTCCTGTGCCTTTTTGGCGTCTGGAGTACACTCGATCCACCTCCATCGATGAAAGGGATGCCATGAGTAGCAGAATCGAACGCGACAGTTTCGGCCCGATCGACGTACCCGCCGACCGGCTATGGGGAGCGCAGACGCAGCGCTCGCTTGAGCACTTCCATATCTCCACGGAAAAGATGCCGCCCGAACTGATCGCCGCCCTGGCCACCGTCAAGCGCGCGGCCGCCCACGTCAACCTGGACCTGGGACTACTGGATGGCAAGAAAGCCATCGCCATCACGCAGGCGGCCGACGAAGTGCTGGCCGGCAAGCATGCGGGGGAATTCCCGCTGGCCGTCTGGCAGACGGGGTCTGGCACGCAAAGCAATATGAACATGAACGAAGTGCTGGCCAACCGCGGCTCCGAGCTGATCGGTGGTTTGCGGGGCGCCGAGCGCCTGCTGCACCCGAACGACGACGTCAACCTGGGCCAGTCCTCGAACGACATCTTTCCTACCGCCATCCACGTGGCGGCTGCCCTGGCCGTCGCCAACACCGTCCTGCCGCCGCTGCGCCAGCTGCGCGCCACGCTCGATGCAAAAGCCACGGAATTTGCCGACATCGTCAAGATCGGCCGCACCCACCTGCAGGACGCGACGCCGCTGACCCTGGGCCAGGAATTTTCCGGCTACGCGGCGCAGCTGGAGTTTGCCGAGCACATCATCACGGCCTCCTTGCCGCCGCTGCTGCAGCTGGCGGCCGGCGGCACGGCCGTGGGCACGGGCTTGAATGCCCACGTGGAATTTGCGGGCCGCATTGCGGCGGAACTGGCGCGCCTGACGGGCCAGCCGTTCGAAACGGCCAGCAACAAGTTTGCCGCGCTGGCCGCCCACGATGCGCTGGTGGCCGCGCATGGCGCGCTGAAAACCCTGGCCACGGCCCTCATGAAGATCGCCAACGACGTGCGCTGGATGGCGTCCGGCCCCCGCTCCGGCCTCGGTGAAATCACCATCCCTGAAAACGAACCGGGCAGCTCCATCATGCCGGGCAAGGTCAACCCGACCCAGTGCGAAGCGCTGACCATGCTGTGCTGCCAGGTGTTCGGCAACGACGTGGCCATCACGGTGGGCGGCGCCTCGGGCAATTTCGAGCTGAATGTCTTCAAGCCCCTGATCGCGCACAACTTCCTGCAAAGCGCGCGCCTGCTGGGCGACGGCATGCGCAGCTTCGACGAGCATTGCGCGCACGGCATCGCGCCAAACCGTGGTCGCATCGCCGAATTGATGGAGCGCTCCCTGATGCTGGTCACGGCCCTGGCGCCGCACATCGGCTACGACAAGGCGGCGCAAATCGCCAAACAGGCCCAGCATGAAGGCACGACCCTGAAGGAAGCGGCCCTGGCCTTGGGCTTTGTTACTGAAGAGCAATTCAACGCGTGGATCGTGCCCCTGGAGATGACACGGCCCAACAAAAGCTGAGGCTCTGCCTGCATCCCGGATGGCTTCATGTAAACTAACAACTTGGTTGACGCCGTCATCAAGTGTTTAAAACACATCATTGCAATAAGGGATACAATGCAAAAAGTAAGCTTTGATTTAACATCCGAGTTCGTCGAGCTGAACCAGCTGCTGAAGCTGGTCGGCCTGTGCGACAGCGGTGGCGCAGGCAAGGTCATGGTCGATAGCGGCGTGGTGAAGGTCGATGGCAAGAAGGAATTGCGCAAGACCGCCAAGATCCGCGCCGGCCAGGTCGTCAGCGTGGGCGATATCCGCATCACGGTCGTCGGCCCTGTTTGATCCCCGCATGGGGCGCGCAAGCGGCCCCATGCGTCCAGCCAGCCGCCCTGCCACTCCGGCTGCCTGCGTCTGGCGGCAACACGTCGCTCGCGAGAGAACTATCGATTGTGGAAGGGAAGCGCCATGGACCATCCCGAACAAGGTACGCGCAGCCAGGAGCGCCTGATCGGCGACTTGCGCCAGGTCATAGAAAATGCGGAGGAATTGCTCCGCAACACGGACAAATATACGAGCAGCCTGTACCAGAGCGCGCGCGCCAGGCTGCAACTGGCCCTCGTCGCGGCCACGGCCGAGCTCGCCCGCTTCGAGGAAGAACAGGTCACGCGCATGATGGACGCCACCCTGGCCGCGAATGCCCTGCACCAGGACCAGACGGGCGAAGCGCGCTTGCTGCGCGCCTTCGATTAGCCGGGCAGCTGCTCCACCAGCAGTGCCTGCGCCAGCCACCGTCCCAGCTGGCCGCCCAGGTCGAAATTCTCATCGTGCTCGAAAGCCGCATCGAGCGCGGCACCGAACGTCTTGCCTTGCTGCAGCGCCAGCAAGGCCGCATGCGCAGCCTCATCCAATTCCAGCACGTGCGCCTTCCAGCGGGGACGGCAGATGGCAGCATGGCTGGCCACCTGCATGTCTTGCGGAAACCTGCCCTGCCCCTCGCCTGCCTGGTGCGCCTGCCACAGGGCCGTCACCCGCCAGCGCGATGCCAGCAGGCGGCAGGCCGGATGCAGCCGCCAGCGGCTCTCTTCCAGCTGCTGCGGATGCAGGGCCGCCAGCGCCCCGGGCGCCACGCCCTGCGCATCGGGCGCGTAATGGGCCAGGTGCACGGCCCACTCCAGGCGCGCCATGTCCGGCAGGTAGGGCAGCTCGGCCACATGGGGAAAATCAGCGAGAAAATCGGCGAAACGGGCGCCAAACTGGTTCAAGTCGGGGCTATCTGACGGATATTGGCGCCCATACGCGCGCGCCAGGCCGCCGAAGAACTCGTCTCCCACCAGCGCCAGCACGACGGGATAGGCATGGCCCAGGGTGCGGCGCCAGGTGGCACTCATATTGCCGCGATACAGAGCAAAACGCTGCGGCACGGCCGCTCCCGCGAACGGTGGCAGGGCCGCCGCCGCATCCAGCAAGGCCGTGGCAAACGCTTGCTGGCCGGCCCCCAGCGCATCGACCGGCGCGGCAGCAACGACGGGCGGCGCCGCCAGCACCGTCCCCCGCCATGGCGCCTGCGGCGCGTGCCGCGCCAGCACGGCTTGCGCCTTGTCCGCCTCGCCCAGCAGGACATCGAGGGCGGGCAAGTCCGTATCCCATTCGATCAGGGTGGGAATAGCGCCAAAGCGCCGCACGGCAGCCGCGTACAAGTCCCAGACGGGATCGGCCACGGTGGCGCCGTGGTGGTCGACCACGGCGTGCGGCGTGAGCAGATGCCCGCCCAGGTGCAGCTCGCCCACGCTGCCGGGCGCGATCGCCTGCAGCGCGGCCAGGGCATCTTCCCCGTGGTTGCACTGGTTCACGTACAGGTTATTGATATCGAGCAAAATGCCGCAGCCGCTGCGGCGTGACAGCTCGGCCAGGAATTGCGCCTCGCTCATGGCATCGTCGCGAAAACGCAGGTAAGTGGAGACATTCTCCAGCAAGATCGGCCTTTTCAGCACGTCCTGCACCCGTCCCACGCGGGCGCACAGCAAGTCCAGGGCGACGCCATCCAGGGCCAGCGGCAGCAGGTCGTTGAGTTGCTGTTGCGCCACGGCGCCCCAGCTCAGGTGTTCCGATACCAAGACCGGCTCGATGCGCTCCACCAGCGCGCGCACGCGCTGCAAATGCGGCTCGGAAAAACCCCGCGCCGAGCCCAGGCCCAGGCCGACCCCATGCAGGCTGATGGGGTAATCCCGGCGCAGGGACTGCAACACATGCCAGTCCCAGCCCGATGGCTGCAGATAATTTTCGGTATGCACTTCCAGCCAGCCTACCGGAGGCCGGCGCGCGAGGAAATCGCGGTAATGCAAGGCGCGCAGGCCGACGCCCGCGCCAGCGAGCGCAGGAGACGGCATGGCGTTGCTGTGTGAAATGCTTATGGCTGCGTGGCTGGCTTGGCGCCCTTGGCCGGCTTGACGGGCTTGAGCGAACCGCCCGCCTGGGTGCACGTGCCCTTGGCAACATAGGCCCATTCCGTGGGCAGCTTATCCGTGGCCGCCTGGCCCGCGCAGGAGTGCGCGCCATCGGACGAGGCACAGTCGTTCTGCCCCGCCTTGGCGACACCGAAACATTTTTCCTTGTCGCCCGGCGCGGGGCCGTCGTGCGCAGCCACGCTGACGGTGGTGCTGGCGCAGATGCCTGCCAGGGCGGCGGCGACGAGAGCTTGACGTTTATTCATGGACTATCCTCTAGCGTGGTCGGGGAAATCGGGGCGCCCTGGCGACGGTATCGGCTGCCAGGTAGCACTGGCCATCATTCTACTGAATCGGCTGCCCCGTGGCGAGTATTGCTGCATGGACGCGCCCGCATGGCGCGCGGCAAGCCGTCGGCAGCGGCCAGAACCATCGCGGCTGAGGTCGGCGAACAATAAAGTGACATACAAAGCAGCAAAGCCTGACGCGAGGGGCCCTTGCGGCGATGTTTCCAGGAAACGCCGTTCTCGGACCACAGCAGCCAGTCAAAAGCACCTGACCTTGCGTCCTTCGCTTGACTCTTGGATGCATTCATTGTGTAATCACAACGAACCATCAGCCCAGCACAATTTTTTATGACACTACACAACAGAATCGCCGTCTTTCGTGCAGAACGTGGCATGTCGCGGCGGGAGCTGGCCGAAGCAGTCGGTGTCAACAACCAGACCATCGGGTATCTGGAGCGGGGAGACTACAAACCCAGCCTGGAATTGGCGATGAAGATCGCCCGGCATTTCGGAGTCAGCGTTGAGATGCTTTTCTCTTTCCACCGCTTCGAATCGATCGCCATGACTTTAAAGAGGACAGGAGAAGACGAGTGAGCGCCAAACGTAAAACGTTAATGCAGGGCATGGATGCATTGGTCTGGTGGAGCGGCACCTCCGACAAGGTTAGCCACGACATGTCCGCCGATGCCGATGAGCGGCAACGCCTGCCCATGCGGTGGCTGCCGCTGCTTCCCATGGCATTTGCGGCAGGACTACTCTACACCGCAGTCAGCTTCCCCGTGTCCCGCATGGCATATGGCATTGCCGTTCCAATGATGGCGGTGGCTTCGGCCATAGCCATCAACGGCCCCCTGGGCAAGCCATCAATAGATGACGATGAACGGGAAGCCGCATTGCGTAAGAATGCGTTCTTCTTCTGCACAGCTTGCCTAGCCTTCGTCAATATCGTAGCGGGGCCTATCCTGCTGCTGAGCTCAGCGCTGCAGGGATGGACCGTCGAACGCAGCGCCGGCGCCGCCTTTGCCCTTTTCATGGCAAATATGACGTGCTTCGTCAGTCTTCCCACACTTTATGCCAGCTGGAAGTTGCCCAGGCAGCCCGAGAGCGAATCCTAATCGCCACTTGAACTTGCGCTACGGGGCGGTATCTGACGACGAGGGCAAGTGGCCAAAAGCGGAAGTTCACGACGTTATTGAAGTGCAGTTTAAGGTTGCCCTATGATTAGTAAAATTAGTAAAGAAAGCGCTCCGGCAGCATGGGCCACACTGATGTATGAACTTGACGATGCGCGGGAACACTTGACCACGCTCATATCGGCGATGCGTAGCGACGCTGACTACGATGAGGTGAATCTGCGCATTGACCTCGGCCATGTGTTTGCGCACTTGAACAGGGCTTGGCATCTGCGTGATTTGACGGAAGACCTCGATCAAGAGCAATGGCAGCGCGCCAGCCAATTTCCCAAGGACTTAGACCCGATATAGTGCGTGGACGATCGGCTGGGTGCGGCCTATTGGGTTGAATAAGTCGAGCAGCAACAATTTCGGAAGGTCTCAGAACGCCAATCAATCGATGATCGTTCAATAGCGGCGGCTCTGGCCAGTCCAGGCAGGCAGGATTTCTATCTAAGTGTCAACGTAGCCGCGTTTTTCAACGCAACAGGACGAAAACGATCGGCCGCGACTTTCAGCACTGCCGGCACGTCGAATCAAACATTCGTCCACAGCACATGCATGGCCGCGCCGCCGGCGTCCGCCGCCGGGACAGACTCCTGGGGAATGGCGCAGGGAAAACGAAAAAGGGGGATGGCGGCATCAAAAAAACAGTCAGCCGCCCACGCGCCACCGTCGCAAACGGTGGTCGGACATGGCGGGCGCCACGGTGGCGCCGCGCGACGACGCTCAGGCCGTCGTATTGATGCGGTTGCCCAGGTGGGCCGGCAGGTTCGCCGACGACTGCACCGGCGGCAAGGCTTCCAGCAAGGCGTTCGCGGTGGAACTCTGGATATCCTGGGCTTTCTTCAGGACGGTCAAGCCGACGGCTTGCCGCGTGCCTGTCTCCGCCATCGTGGTTGACAGTTGAGCAATGCTTCCGACGTCCATACGTTTCTCCAATGAGGGTCTACCCTTGTTAACGGATGGCGCAGGCAAACCTTTAGGCTTATTTTTCCAGCCGCTGCAGCAGCCATTCCAGCACCCGTTCGCGCGCATTCAAGTCCAGCCACTGCACGCCGTCGCGCAAACCGGCCGGCGCGGGGCTGTCGGAGGCCACGGCGATCACGTGCGGGTCATGCGGATACAGGGGTTCCTGCCCCACTGCCGGGCGGAATATTTCCAGTTTCGGTATCGGGTCCGTCTTGAAGCCTTCCACCAGGGTCAGGTCTGCCGGCCCCATGCGTGACAACTGCTGCGCCAGGCTGGGCTCTGGCGCGCCGCGCAATTCGTGCACGATGGCAAAGCGGTAAGGCGACGCCACCAGCACTTCCGCCGCGCCCGCCAGGCGCAGGCGGGCACTGTCCTTGTGCGGCGGCTCCAGCGCCAGGTCATGGTGGCTGTGCTTGACCAGGTTGACGCGCAAGCCGCGCGCCGCCAATTCCTTCACCACAAATTCCAGCAGGGTCGTCTTGCCGCTGCCGGACCGGCCAATCACGCCCAGGACGGGGTGCATGGGCATTGCATCGTGCATGGTCATTCCTTGAGTGAGTATGGCCCATTATACGCAGCCCCTCTCCCAGGCATGGCACGACGGCAGCGCCCGGCTTCCACCGGGCGCGCACAGGTCAAGCATTTCCGCATTGCACCAGCGGGCCGTCCCCTTGCCCCGCGCGGCACGGCACGGCACGGCAAGACGTTCCCGCCAGCCGGCCCTGCGCGCCACCGTCAGCCCCCTCCTTCGCCATCGGGCGCCGCGCCGCCCGCCCCCCTGTCCGCCGCCAGGGCATGCGGCGGGTCCTGCACCTCGTCCTTGCCGCGACGGCGCCGTCCGCCCGGCTGGCGCACCGTCTTGCCATTGGCCGCCAGCGCATTCCTCGCCGTGCGGGCCAGCTGCCGGTGCGCGGCGATCGCGCCCGCCTCGGCATCGGACATGGCCGGCACGGCGCCGCCGTCCGCCTGCGCCGCCACGCCGTCCAGCATGCTGGCGGACGCCGGCATGGCGAACTCGCGGTGGCGCACCTCGGCGTCCCATTGGACGCGCTGGGCCTGCACGCTGGCGGGCACGGCGGGCGCAGCGCGGGGCAGCGCCAGGTTCAGCACGTCGCCCAGGCCGCTGGCGGCCGCCACGCGCGCGCCCATGTCGGGCAAGCTGCCGTCGGCGGCGCGGCAAAAGCGCTGCAGGATGGTCTTGATGATGGAGGTGTGATCGTAGACCTGGTGGCTGACGCTGCCGGCGGCGATCAGCGGCGAGACGAGCAGCATGGGCACGCGCACGCCGTACTGGCGGAAGGCGGGGTCGTCGTCGATGGCGGCGGGCGGCGGCACATGGTCGAAAAAGCCCCCGTGCTCGTCATAGCTGAGGATGAACAGGGTGCGCTGCCAGGCCGGCCCACGCGCCAGCGCCTGGTACACCTGCGCCACCAGCGCCTGCCCGGCACGGATATCGGCGGGCGGATGGTCGTCATTGACAAAGAAATGCGGATCGATCCAGCTGACGGAGGGCAAGGTGCCCGCCAGCGCATCGCCGATGAAGCCATAGCGGCGCTCGCTGGAGCCGAAGGGCTCGTAAAACTCGGACGAGCGGTAGTGGTCGTCCGTCAGGGCCAGGCTCCACGGCTTCCAGGCGGAATAGAATTTCCAGCTGACCTGGCTGCGCTCGAGCTGGCGCACGAACGATTTGTTCGCATACATGGGCACGCGCTTGCTGTCATGGCTGCCGGCCGCCCTGCCGCTGATGGCATACAGGCGGTTCGGCCAGGTGGCGCCCGGCACGGAGCTGTAGCAGCGGTCGCAGACGCAGAACTGCTGCGCCAGGAAATCGTACATGGGCAGGTCGGCCCCGTTGTAATAGCCCATCACGAGGCCGGGATCGGGGTCGCCCGGATGCGTTTGCGCATAATCGTCGACGAAGCCGCCGTTATTGTTTTGCAATTGCTGCGCCACCGACATACCCGTGTGCGACGGGTCCTGCTGCGTGCCGAAGGCCGTGCGCTGCAAATGGTGCACGGGATAGCGCACGCCCGCATGCTCGTTGGCATGGCTGGCGCGCAAGCCATCGATGTCGCGCCGCCCCCCTTCCAGGCTCAGGTAGCCGAGCATATGGTCGAACGAGCGGTTCTCCATCATCAGCACGACGATGTGATCGATATGCGCCAGGTTTCCAGGCAGCTGGCCAGCAGATTCAGCAGTAGTCATGGGCATTCCCCCTGCCGCGCGCACAGGCGTGGCTACCCTGGTTCGACCAGGCGCTGCCAGTATCGTTCAGCTAGCGGCACCTGGCTTTGATATGCGACAACTCAGTACGGCACGCGGTAGCGGTAGCCCTTGAAACTGAAGATGGCGCCCTTCGGCTGCAGTTTTTCCAGCACGAGACCGGGCGCCAGCTCCTCGCCCTCGTGGCGCAGGACTTTGTCGATCAGCAATAAACGGTCGGCCGGATTCTTCGAATAGATATAGCCGCCGATGGCGACGGCGGGAATCTGCCGCTGTATGGGCTCGGGCAAGTCGCGCATGGCGGGCACGGTTTCCTCGGCCGCTGGAGCCGATGCCGGGGCCGCGACCGGCGGCGCGGCGACCGGGACAGGTGCCGGGGCGGCGGGCGGCGCCTGGCCGGGCGACTCTTGCGGCGGTTCCGCTACGGGCCGGGCATGGTGCACGGG